>NZ_PSWN01000002.1:0-242596 GCF_002932815.1 Rathayibacter sp. AY1B4
CGCCCGGCCCTTCCGCCGCCACGCCGTAGGATGGATGCCCGTGGCTCTCACTATCGCAATCGTCGGTCTCCCCAACGTCGGCAAGTCGACGCTCTTCAACGCACTGACCAAGAACACGGTGCTCGCGGCGAACTACCCGTTCGCGACGATCGAGCCGAACGTGGGTGTGGTGAACCTGCCCGACTCCCGCCTCGAGGTGCTCGCCGGGATCTTCGGCTCCGAGCGCATCCTCCCGGCGCCCGTCTCCTTCGTCGACATCGCCGGCATCGTGCGCGGCGCGTCCGAGGGCGAGGGCCTGGGCAACAAGTTCCTCGCGAACATCCGCGAGGCCGACGCCATCGCGCAGGTCATCCGCGGCTTCGAGGACTCCGACGTCGTCCACGTCGACGGCAAGGTCGACGCCGCCAGCGACATGGAGACGATCAACACCGAGCTGGTCCTCGCCGATCTCCAGACCCTCGAGAAGGCCGAGGCCCGCTACGAGAAGGAGCTCAAGGGCAGGAAGATCGAGCCGATCGTGGTCGAGACCGCGAAGAAGGCGCGCGAGTTCCTCGACCAGGGCAAGCCGCTGTCGGCCTCCTCGATCGATCTGGAGCCGATCCGCGAGCTGGGCCTGCTGACCGCCAAGCCCTTCATCTACGTCTTCAACGTCGACGAGGCCGTGCTGACCGACGACGCCCGGAAGGTTGAGCTCGCAGCCCTGGTCGCGCCGGCGAAGGCGATCTTCCTCGACGCGAAGATCGAGTCCGAGCTGATCGACCTCGACGAGGCCGACGCCGCCGAGATGCTCGAGTCGACCGGCCAGACGGAGTCGGGCCTCAACCAGCTCGCGACCATCGGCTTCGACACCCTGGGCCTCCAGACATACCTCACGGCCGGCCCGAAGGAGACGCGCGCCTGGACCATCGGGAAGGGCTGGACCGCGCCCCAGGCCGCCGGTGTCATCCACACCGACTTCCAGAAGGGCTTCATCAAGGCCGAGATCATCTCGTTCGACGACCTCGTCGAGACCGGCTCGATCGCCGAGGCCCGCGCGAAGGGCAAGGCCCGCATCGAGGGCAAGGACTACGTCATGCAGGACGGCGACGTCGTGGAGTTCCGCTTCAACGTGTAGGACGGCCGCGCTCGGCCCGAGGCGCCCGGTTCGCTCGGATCCCCGGATCCGCGAGCCGGGCGCTTCTGCGCGGAGGTGCGGGATCGCCGATCCCGGGAGTCCGACACGAGGCCGGTCACATCCCCGGACGTCCGCCCCGCCCCGTCAGTTCAGCACGTCCCCGATCAGCCAGCTCGACAGCCCGACGAGGGTGCAGACGCCGACGACCACCCAGGCGACGGTCCGGCGGACCGAGCGGGAGACCGCCTCCGAGCTGCGGGGAGTGGGACGCAGCGGCGCCGTGTACGAGGGCGGGACGGTGTAGGTCCGGGCCGGCGGGAGGAGTCGGGGAAGAGCGACCGGACGGCCGTCGACCCACTCGGCGGGCAGCTCAGCGGCCTTCGCGGCCTGCAGCGTGAGCTCGACCTTCAGCGGGGATCCGCGGAGGGAGGCGTAGGCGGCGGCGGTGAGGCCGAGGCTCGCGAGGTGGCGGAGGGTCGGGGCGAAATCCGCCGAGAGGGTCGGGGAGAGCTCGCCCACCCGCTCGCCGTCGAGACGGAGCTCGACGAGGTCGCCGGCCGGGTGCAGGGTCACCAGCAGCAGGCCGCGGCCGCTCGCCGGGACGACCGTCGAGAGGCGGGCGAAGTGCTCGTCCTCGCGCAGGACCGGCAGGCCCCGCGACCAGGGGAGGATCGAGTGGCGCTCGACGGGCGGCTCGTTGAGCGGCACGAGCAGCTCGGGGGCGACGAGGGCGACGCGGAGGACGGCCCGCAGGCCCTCCTCGCCGCGCTCGACCCGGAGGCGCGCGGTCGTGACCGGGACGGCTCCGCTCGCCACGACCCGGTCGAGAGCGGCCCGGTGGGCGGAGGCGTTCGGCAGGTAGCCGAGGACGCGGCCGCCGACCCGGACCGAGACGGCGTCGAGGCCGGTGGGGTGGTCGGGCTCGGGGATCAGGTCGACCTCGAGGGTCCGCTCGTCGATCTCGCCCTGCTCGAGCGTGCGGCCGATCAGATCGGCGATCTCCTCGATCCGCTCGGCCTCGGCGAGGGCGTCGACGCTCGGGGCGCCGTCGGCGTTCGGGAGGCGGTAGACGACGCGCTCCGTGACGGGGGTGACGGGTGCGTCCCGCACCACCGCGGCACTGTCCTGCGCGGAGCGGCGCGCCCCGGTGAACCGCCTGCCGTCCCACCAGCGCATCTCGGCCGCATCGGCCTCGTCGCGGTACCAGCCCGCCGGCGCACCCTCGTCCATCGACCCCCCCCGTTCCTCCGGCGAACGAGTCTACGAGGAGGGCGGGAGCGTCAGAGACCCGGGTCCGTGGCGGCGGGATCCTGGGGGGCGAGCGCGGCCGCGGGCTCTCCCGAAGCGGGGCCGCTCCACGCACCGGACTCGTGCGCCCGAGGGCCGGCGATCCACTCCAGAGCCTCGCGGACGAGCATCCGGACGTGACGCGCGTGGCCGATGGTGACGGGGGCGGGATCCTCGAGGACCTCGAGCAGGCGGTGCAGCACGGCACGGCTCTGCAGTCGTGTCATGGGCCTCACGGTAGGGGCCCGGTCGCTCGGACGGTAGTGCCGATCCGCGACAGCGCACCCGTCTAGGCTCGCCACATGACTCGTCTCGACGGTGCCGTCGTCCTCGTCCTCGGAGCCTCGGGCGGCCTCGGCCGCCTCCTGGCCGATTCGCTGGAGGCGCGCGGTGCCGTCGCGGTGCGCTCGGGGCGCGACTCCGCGGCGCTCGGCGAGACACCCCTGGTCGCCGACCTGCGCGGGGAGGACGAGCCCCGGCGCGTGGTCGCCGAGGTGCTCGAGCGGCACGGGCGCCTCGACGGCGTCGTCGTGGCCGCGGGCGTCGTGGCCTTCGGGCCCTCCGCCGAGCTCGATCCGGCCGTTCTGGAGGAGCTGGTCGAGGTGAACGCGCTGGCGCCGATCCGGGTGCTGACCGCCGCGCTGCCGTCGCTCGTCGCGTCGGCGGGCGAGGGGCGCGAGCCGTTCGCGCTGACCATCAGCGGCGTGGTGGCGGAGGCTCCGACCGCGGGACTCGCCGCGTACTCCGCCTCGAAGGCGGCACTGCACTCCTTCGTGAAGGCCTCGGCCCGCGAGTACAAGCGGGCGGGCGTCCTCCTGCTCGACGCGCGTCCCGGCCACACCGAGACCGAGCTGTCCCGGCACCCTCTCGCGGGAGACGCGCCCCGCTTCGGCGCGGGTCTGGCGCCGCAGGACGTGGTCGACCGGCTGCTCGACGCGGTCGAGGGCGGCGAGACCGACCTGCCTCCTGCGGCGTTCACCGGCTGACGCCGTCCCGAGACGAGGCGGAGCCGGTCGATCCTCGCGGGAGCGCCCCGGATCGAGCACTGCAGCCTCGGTCGCGTACAGCCGTTGTGATCAGCCTGCGCATGCGGCGGCCGGGACCGCGATCGGCGCGGCAGCCCGTCCGACCGTCCTCCCCGCAGACGCGGGGATACCCGCCGTTCACCGGAGCGTCGCACGGGCGCACTAGCGTCCCTCCGTGCCCGACACCGCCGATGACGCCCTCCGTCCCACTCCCGAGCTGCTCCGCACGCTCACGCCCGCCGACGCGCGGGACCTCGTCGTGCTGGACGAGGACGACGACGATCCGGTGCTCCTGCGCCGCGACGGCACGCAGATCGACACCTGGCGCGAGGGCTACCCCTACGACGAGCGGATGTCGCGCGAGGAGTACGAGGCGGGCAAGCGCCTCCTCCAGATCGAACTGCTGAAGCTGCAGAACTGGATCAAGAAGCACGGGCGCCGACTCGTGGTCGTGTTCGAGGGGCGCGACGCCGCGGGCAAGGGCGGCACCATCAAGCGCTTCACCGAGCACCTCAACCCGCGCGGAGCCCGCGTGGTCGCGCTCGAGAAGCCGACCGAGCGCGAGGCCGGTCAGTGGTACTTCCAGCGCTACGTCTCGCACCTGCCGGCCGCCGGCGAGATCGTCCTCTTCGACCGCTCCTGGTACAACCGGGCCGGCGTGGAGCGCGTGATGGGCTTCTGCACGCCGGCGCAGTACGACGAGTTCATCCGCCAGACGCCGCTGTTCGAGCGGATGCTCGTCGGCGACGGCATCGACCTGGTGAAGCTGTGGTTCTCGGTCTCGGCGGAGGAGCAGCGCACCCGGTTCACGATCCGCATGATCGACCCCGTGCGCCAGTGGAAGCTCTCGCCGATGGACCTCGCCTCGCTCGACAAGTGGGGCGACTACACCGCGGCCAAGGAGGCCATGATGGCGGCGACCGACACCGCCGACGCTCCCTGGACCATCGTGAAGAGCAACGACAAGAAGCGCGCCCGGCTCGAGGCCATGCGCTACGTGCTGAGCCTGTACGACTACGACGGACGCGACGAGGAGGTCGTGGGCCCGCTGGGTCCGGACCCGCTGATCGTCGGATCGGCCGCGGACGTGTACGAGCGCGGCGAGCACGCCGCGACGAGCTGACCGGGGGGACGGACATGGGGGAGTCGGGGATCGGCGCGGAGCTGCCGGGGGTGCACCTGCGCTGGCTGGCGCTCGACGAGCAGACGCTGGACGCCGAGCGGCTGCTGCCGCTGCTGAGCGACGAGGAGCGCGAGCGCTACGTCGGCACGGTCGCCGCGTCGGCGGCCGAGCGCTTCGTCTTCGGGCGGGTGCTCCTGCGGATGCTCGCGGCCGAGCTCACGGGGACGCGCGCGTCGGAGGTCCGGGTCGTCGCGTGCTGCCCGCGCTGCGGGGGCGCGCACGGCCGGCCGCGGCTGGAGGGACGCGGGATCGCGCTCGAGCTGCTGTCGGTGAGCATCGCGCACTGCGCGGGCGCCGTCGTGGTCGCGGCGAGCAGCGCCGGTGCGGTCGGTGTCGATGTGGAGCCGACGCTGGGCACGCCCGAGCGCGGGGAGCGGATCACGCGCATCGCCGGGGCGCCCTTCGCCACGGGCGGGATGCGCCCCGCCGACCCCGTCCTGCACTGGACCCGGATCGAGGCCGCGCTGAAGGCGGACGGCCGCGGGCTCGAGCTCGACCCGCGCCGGGTGCACGTGCACGAGTCGCACCACGCGGCGGAGGCGCGGATCGACGGCGTCCGCTTCCGGCTGGCCGAGCCGCAGCTGGACCCCGCGCTGCGGGTCAGCGTCGCCCTCGGGCCGATGGGGGACGCGGGCGCCGGGCCCATCATCGGCTGGCGGCGCGAGCACGGCGACGCGCTCGCGGACTCGCTGGTGTCAGCGCCGGGACGGTAGCGGCGGCAGCTCCTCGTCGAGGAGCCAGGCGTCGAGCAGGTCGTCCACGCCCTCGCCGAGGACCTCGGTGCAGAGCTCGCGGAACTCCTCGTCGGTGACGGCGGCGGAGGCGTAGCGGGACGTCCACTCCCGCAGCAGCCGGAGGAAGGGCTCGTCGCCGACGGTGAGCCGCAGCGCGTGCAGGGTGAGCGCGCCGCGCTTGTAGACGCGGTCGTCGAAGAGTGCGACCGGCCCCGGATCGGCGAGCACGAGATCCTGCGCCGCAGCCCGCAGCACCGCGTGGTGGCGGCGGGCGCAGGCGTCGGCGGTGGCGCGGCCCGACTCCTCCGACCACAGCCACTCCGCGTAGCAGGCGAACCCCTCGTTGAGCCAGATGTGGCGCCACCGGGCGATGCCCACGCTGTTGCCGAACCACTGGTGCGCGAGCTCGTGAGCGATGAGGCGCTCCGAGCCGCCGCGGCCGTCGGCGTGGTTGGCGCCGAACACCGCCATCGCCTGCGCCTCGAGCGGGATCTCCAGCTCGTCCGCCGTGACGACGACGCAGTAGCGGGCGAAGGGGTAGGGCCCGAACAGCCGCGTGAACAGGGCGAGCATGCGCTCGAGCGGAGCGAAGTCGTGCGCGACCCGAGCGGCCAGGGCGGCGGGGCGGGCGAGGGTCACCGCGACCCCGGCGAGCACGCGCTCCTCGATCGCGTAGCGGCCGATCTGCACCGAGGCGAGGTACGCGGCGCTGGGCTCGCGCTGCTCGTAGAGCCAGGTGCGGCGGCCGGAGCGGGCGCTCGAGTCGACGAGCACCCCGTTCGCGAGCACGGC
This sequence comes from Rathayibacter sp. AY1B4, assembly GCF_002932815.1. NCBI lineage: Bacteria > Bacillati > Actinomycetota > Actinomycetes > Micrococcales > Microbacteriaceae > Rathayibacter > Rathayibacter sp. AY1B4. Next base: position 6,136 of record NZ_PSWN01000002.1, read on the forward strand.
GTAGCCCTCCTCGGCGGTGACGCGCAGGCGGTACGGAGCCTTCTCGGCGACGTCGTCGTTGCAGGGGAACCAGGTGGAGGAGCCGGAGGGCTGCGAGGCGACGAGCACCCCGTCCTCCAGCTCCTCCCAGCCGAGCTCGCCCCAGTGGCTGGCGCGGGGGGCGGGGTGGCCGCTGTACTCGATCTCGACGTCGACGCTCTCGCCGGCGGCCAGCGGCTCGGCGGGGGACACCCGCAGCTTGTGCGGCGCCTGCTCGTGGCGGGCGCGGCGTCCGTCGATCCGGACGCGGGCCACGCGGAGCCGGGAGAGGTCGAGGGAGAACCGCCGGAGCGGCTGCAGCGCGACGATCCGCAGCACCGCCCGGCCGGCCAGGCGGTTCGAGGCGACGCGGTAGTCGAGGTCGAGGTCGTAGGACTCGACGCGGTAGCCGGTGTTCCCGATGCCGGGGACGTAGGGGTCGCCGGCGGTCTCGAGCCCGGTCAGCGCGGGGCTCACGCGACGGGCGCGTGGTAGTCGGCGACGCGCACCTCGCGCCACGGGCCGATCGGGTTGCCGCTCCAGCGGCTGCCCGCGGGCACGAGCTCCCCCCGCATGACGAGCGAGGCCGGGCCGACCGTGCCGTGCTCGGCGATCCGCGCGGCGGGGAGGATCACGCTGTGCGGGCCCAGGGTGGCGCCGGCGTCGAGGCTCACGAGATCCATGCTCATGATTCGATCATGGAACAGGTGCGTCTGCACGACGCAGCCCCGGTTCACGGTCGCTCCGTCGCCGAGCGAGATCAGATCGGCCTCGGGGAGCCAGTAGCTCTCGCACCAGACGCCGCGTCCGATCCGGGCGCCGAGGCTCCGCAGCCACCAGACCAGCGCCGGAGTGCCCGCGGCGGCGTGGGCGAACCAGGGCGCGGCGACCATCTCGGTGAAGGCGTCGGCCAGCTCGCTCCGCCAGACGAACGAGGACCACAGCGGCTGCTCGCTCGGCTCGACCCGCTGGATCAGGATCCACTTCGCGGCGGTGGAGACGGCCGCGGCGACCGCCCCGGCGGCCAGCAGCACGACGCCTCCCACGAGCGCGGCGAGCACCGCCCCGAGCGTCTGGATCAGCGCCAGCAGTCCGGCGACCACGCCGAGGCCGATCGCGACCGAGACGACCACCGGGACGAAGCGGCCGAGCTCCCACGCGATGCGGGCCGCGCGGAGTCGGCGGGCGGGGCGGAAGGTGCGCGCCGACTCCGCCTCGACGACGGTGCGCCGCAGCCGCACGGGCGGTGAGCCGAGCCACGACGAGCCCGCCTTCGACTTCCGGGGCGCGGAGGAGAGGACGGCGACGAGTCCGCCGGCGGGCACAGTGTGACCGGGAGCGGCCATGCCGGAGTTGCCGAGGAACGCGCGCTCGCCGATCTCCGCGCGGGCGAGCCGCATCCAGCCGCCGCCGAGCGCGTAGGAGGCGACGAGCGTGTCGTCGGCGAGGAACGCGCCGTCGCGGATGGTCGTCATCGCGGGCAGGAGCAGCACCGTCGAGGCCTCGACGTCGCGTCCGACCTTCGCGCCGAGGAGCCGCAGCCAGACCGGGGTGAACAGGCCCGAGTAGAGCGGGAAGAGCAGGACCCGCGCGGAGTCGAGCAGCCGCTCCGTCGACCAGACCTGCCAGCCGATCCGACCGCGCACAGGGTGGGTGCCCGGCTCGACGCCCCGGCCGAGCAGGCGCACCAGGACGACGACGAGAGCGGCGAGGACGACTCCGGAGACGGCGACGGCGGGCACGAGGGCGGCGAGAGCGGGCCCGAGCGCGGCGCCGAGGCCGGCCGAGCCGCGCACGGCGGCGGCCACGACGGCGAGCCCGGCCGCGAGGGCGAGGACCGGGACCGCCGCGAGGCCGACCGCGGACGCTCCGTACGCCCAGACCCAGCCCGGGCGGCGCGCCGGGCGCTCCGAGGGGAACCCGGCGTTCGCCCTGCCGAGCCGCTGGGCGGGGGATCCTCCCCAGCGCTGCCCGGCCGGCACCCGCCCGAAGACGGCCGATCCCGGCTCGATCTGCGCGTGCTTGCCGATCCGGGCGCCGGGGAGGAGCGTGCTGCGCGCGCCCACCGTGCTGCCGGCGCCGACCCGGACGGCGCCGACGCGCAGGACGTCGCCGTCGATCCAGTAGCCGGAGAGGTCGACCTCGGGCTCGATCGCGGCGCCGCGCCCGAGCGTGAGCATCCCGGTCAGCGGAGGGAGGGAGTGCAGGTCGACGTCGTCGGCGATGCGAGCGCCGAGCGCGCGGGCGTAGTAGGCGACCCAGGGCGCACCCGCCAGGCTCACGGCCTTGAGCTGGAACGCGATCTGCTCGGCCAGCCAGAGCCGGAGGTGCACGCTCCCGCCGCGCGGGTGGTCTCCGGCTCGGATCCCGCGCAGCAGGGTGCGCGCGGCGAGGACGGTGAGCCCCATCCGCCCGAACGGCGTGAGGAAGAGCGCGAACGCGGGGATCAGTGCGGCGAGCGGAGCGGTGGGCAGCCAGCCGAACCCCGGCACGAGGTCGAGCACCGCGGTGACGGTGAGGATCGCGGTGATCCATCGGGCGCTGCCGAGCACGAGCAGCGGTGCGCCGAGGAGGGTCTGCAGGACGCGCATCCGGAGGGGGACCGGCGCGATGCGGTGAGCGGACACCTCCGCGATGCCCGTCGAGCGGCTCTGGATCTCGGCGGCCATCGCCGCGAGACGCGGGTGGGCGTAGACGTCGGCGACCGTGAACTCGGGGTCGCGCTCGCGGATCCGCGCGACCAGCTGGGCGGCGGCGAGGGAGCCGCCGCCGAGGTCGAAGAAGTTCGCCCGCTCGTCGACCGGCACGCCGAGCACGTCGCGCCAGAGGGCGGCGAGCCACGCCTCCTCGGGGTCGAGGGAGGCGTCCTCGGTCGTGCCCACGGCGAGCGGCCAGGGGAGTGCGGCGCGGTCGACCTTGCCGGAGACGCGGGTCGGCAGCTCCTCGACCACGGCCAGCAGCGGCACGAGGGATGCGGGCAGCTCCTCACGCAGGCGGGCGAGCGCCGCGTCGCGGTCGAGCTCCCGGCCGCCGGCGAGGGCCAGGTAGCCGACGAGGACCTGGTTGCCGGCCGCCGTGGTGCGGACCGCGGCCGCCGCCCCCGAGACTCCGGGGAGCGCCTGCAGCGCCGCCTCGACCTCGCCGAGCTCGATCCGCCGACCGCCGAGCTTCACCTGGTCGTCCGCGCGCCCCTGGAAGACGAGGCCGGCGCTCTCGAAGCGCACCAGGTCGCCGGAGCGGTAGGCCCGCTCCCAGCCCAGGAGCGGTGCCGGCGCGTACTTCTCGGCGTCCTTGACCGGGTCGAGGTAGCGCGCGAGCCCGACCCCGCCGATGACCAGCTCGCCGACCTCGCCCTCGCCGACCCGCTGTCCGTCCGCGTCCACGACGGCGAGCCGCCAGCCGTCCAGCGGCAGCCCGATGCGCACCGGGGGAGGCCCGCCGAGGGGCGCGGCGCAGGCGACGACGGTGGCCTCGGTCGGCCCGTAGGTGTTCCAGACCTCGCGGCCCTCGACGGCCAGGCGCTCGCCGAGCTCCGGCGGGCACGCCTCGCCGCCGAAGATCAGCAGGCGGACGTTCTCGAGCGACTCCGCGGGCCAGAGCGCCGCGAGGGTCGGCACGGTCGAGACCACGGTGATGCCGTGCGTGGTCAGCCAGGGGCCGAGGTCCATGCCGCTGCGGACCAGCGAGCGGGGAGCGGGGACGAGGCAGGCGCCGTGCCGCCAGGCGAGCCACATCTCCTCGCAGGACGCGTCGAACGCGACGGAGAGACCGGCCAGCACGCGGTCCCCGGGGCCGAGCGGCTCCGCCTGGAGGAAGAGGCGCGCCTCAGCGTCGACGAAGGCGGCGGCGGAGCGGTGGCTGACCGCCACTCCCTTGGGGGTTCCGGTGGAGCCGGAGGTGAAGATGATCCAGGCGTCGTCCTCGAGCGAGGGCGGCTGCAGCAGCGGGATCGACGCCGTGCTCGGGTGCGGCGCGCTCGCGGTGAACAGGCGTGCGGCCGGCTCGTCGGCGCCGGTGCGCTCGAAGCGGCCGGAGCCGGTGATCACGCCGCGGACGGCGGCCTCGCCGAAGACGAGGCGCGCCCGCTCCTCGGGGTCGTCCGCGTCCACCGGGACGTACGCGGCTCCCGCGGCGAGGACGGCCAGGATCGCGAGGTAGAGCTCGCGGGAGCCGCTGGGCATGCGGATGCCGACGCGGTCGCCGCGTCGGACCCCTGCGGTGGTGAGCTCGCCCGCGAGCTGCACCGTGCGGGCCAGCAGCTCCCGGTAGCTGAGCGCTCCGGCCGGGTCCTCCAGCGCGGAGGCGTCCGGGTGGCGCTCCGCGGTGTCGCGGAGGACATCGACCAGCGTGCGGGGAGGAGGGGTGGCCGCTCCGGCGTCGAGCACGTCCTGGGGGCCGGCCGTCTCGGTCACGTCTCGTCTCCGTCCCGGCCGCGCGATCGGGAGCGCGGCGGCCGGGGCGACACCGTAGGGAGGCGGGGTGACGCGGAGGTGAACAGGCGGGGTCGGCCCGCCCGGCTCAGTGCGCCATCGGGAGCGGCGCGTCCGACTCCGCCGGGCGGCGGACGAAGAACGCGGCCACGATCGCGACCGTCGCGATCGACGCGCCCCACAGGAACGCGGAGTGGATGCCGCCGGCGTAGGAGGCGACCTCGTCGGCTCCGCCCTGCGCGAGCTCCGCCGACCGGATCGAGAGGACGGTGACGAACAGCGCCGTGCCCGCCGCGCCGCCCAGCTGCTGCACGGTGCCGATGATCGCGCTGCCGTGCGAGTAGAGCGAGGGGCGCACCGAGCCGAGGCCGGCGGTGAACAGCGGCGTGAAGACGAAGGCGAGGCCCAGGCTGAGGGTGACGTGCAGCGAGAGGACGAACCAGGGCGACGAGTCCGCCGCGAGCAGGGTGTACCCCCACAGTGCGCCGGCGACGACGATCGAGCCGGGCACGAGCAGCACGCGCGGGCCGAAGCGGTCGTAGCCGCGGCCGACGAACGGCGCGAGCAGGCCCATCAGCAGGCCGCCGGGGAGCAGGAGCAGCCCGGTCTCCAGCGGAGTGAGGCCCAGCACGTTCTGCGTGTAGAGGGGCAGCAGGATCAGCGTGCCGAAGAGCGCCGACATGCTGACCGCCATCATCGCGATGACGATGGTGAAGTTCGCGGAGGAGAAGGTCCGGAGGTCCAGCAGGGCCCGGTCGGTGCGCTGCAGCAGGAGCTGGCGCGCGATGAAGCCCGCGAGGCCGAGGCCCGCGACGACGAACGGGATCCACGGCGCGACGACCGCGGCTCCGCCCTCGCCGAGGCTCGACAGGCCGTAGACGAGGCCGCCGAAGCCGAAGACCGAGAGGACGACCGAGAGCGAGTCGATCGGGATGGAGCGGGGCTCGGTGACGTTCTCGACCTTGCGCAGGCCCAGGAGCAGCGCGCCGATCGCGATCGGCAGCACGATCCAGAACATCCAGCGCCAGCCGAGGAAGTTGAGAATGACGCCCGAGATCGTCGGTCCGACGGCCGGAGCCACCGAGATGACGATCGAGATGTTGCCCATCATCCGGCCGCGGATCGCCGGGGGCACCAGCGTCATGACGGTCGTCATCAGCAGCGGCATCATGATGGCCGTGCCGCCGGCCTGCACCACGCGGGCCGCCAGGAGGACCGCGAAGGTCGGGGCGAGCGCGGCGGTGAGCGTGCCGAGGCTGAAGAGGATCATCGCGGCGGCGAAGAGCGTGCGGGTGTGCAGCCGCTGGATCAGGTAGCCCGTGATCGGGATGACCACGGCCATCGTGAGCATGAAGGCGGTCGAGAGCCACTGGCCCACGTGCGCCTCGACGTCGAAGTCGCGCATGAGGTCGGGCAGCGCCACGCTCATGATCGTCTCGTTGAGGATCACGACGAACGCCGACACCAGCAGGAGGCTGATGACCAGGCGGCTGCGCGGCTCGAGGGTCGTGGCGGCGGCGGGTGCGGCGGGCCGCGCGGCGGGAAGGGTGCTGCGCTCGGTCACAGGTGTTCTCCGGTCGTGAGGGGATCGGTGTGAGGGGCGCATCGACGGCTCGACTCGCGGGCGCGGATGCGGGGTACGGAGGGAGAACAGCGGCGGACGCCCCGGACATTCCCGATCGACGGGGATCCGCTGCGAGAGGTCTCAGGCGAGGGCCGCGGAGAGCGCGGAGGACGCGGCCTCGGCCTCCTCGAGCGTGGCGCCCTCGCCGAAGCTGAACCGCACGGCGGTCCGGGCGACGTCGGGGTCGAGGCCGAGGGCCAGCAGCGCGGGCGAGGGCTCGTCGCGCCCGGCGGCGCACGCCGAGCCGCTCGAGACGACGACGCCGCGCTCCTCCAGCTCGAGGAGCGTCGACTCGCCGCTGCGCCCGGGGACGGCGTACGCCGCGATCGAGGGGAGCCGGTGCGCCGCGGAGCCCAGCGGCACGGCCCGGGGCGCCAGGGCCGCGACCCGCTCGGCGAACGCGTCCCGGACCGCTCCGACCCGTGCCGCGCGGTCCGGATCGAGCAGGCGCACCGCGGTGCCGAGCGCGACCGCGAAGGCCACGTTCTCGGTGCCCGAGCGCCGCTCCCGCTCCTGGCCGCCGCCGTGCAGCAGGGGCTCGAACGGGAGCCGGCTGCGCAGCAGCAGCGCCCCCACGCCCTTCGGCGCCCCGAGCTTGTGCCCCGAGACCGAGACCGCGTCGGCGCCCCAGCCCGCGACGTCCAGCCAGCCGGCGGCCTGGACGGCGTCCACGTGCAGCGGCACGCCCCGCGATCGGCAGAGCGCCGCGATCGCCGGCACGTCCTGCACCGTCCCGATCTCGTTGCTCGCCGCGAGCACCGAGACCAGCGCGGTGTCCGGCCGGACCAGCGCGGCGAGCGCGTCGAGGTCGAGCAGGCCGGTCGCGTCGACGGGGGCCGTCGACACCTCGAAGCCGTGCAGGCGCCGGAGGTGGTCGGCCGACTCGACGGTCGCCTCGTGCTCGAGCGCCGAGATCACCAGGTGCCGTCCGCTCGGCGATCCCAGCGCGAGGCCCTTGACCGCCGTGTTGATCGACTCCGTGCCGCCGGAGGTGAAGAGCGTCTCGGAGGCGCGGCCGCCGAGGAAGCGGGCCACGTGAGCGCGCGCCGCCTCCAGCGCGCGCGCCGCGGCGTCGCCGAGCGAGTGGCTGCTCGACGGGTTGCCGTACTCCGCGGTGAGGAACGGCCACATGGCCTCCAGCACCTCGCGGCGCACGGGCGAGGTCGCGGCGTGGTCGAGGTAGATCACTCGACCGCGATGTCCAGGCCGAGGTCGAGCGAGCGGACGCTGTGGGTGAGCGCGCCGACGGAGATCACGTCGACCCCCGCCTCCGCGATCGCGCGCACGGTCGAGAGGTCGACGCCGCCGCTCGCCTCGACCACGGCCCGCCCGCCGATGAGGGCGACGCCCTGGCGGAGCAGCTCGGGGGTGAAGTTGTCGAGCATGATCGTGTCCGCGCCTCCCGCCAGCGCGGGCTCGATCTGGTCGAGCCGGTCGACCTCGACCTCGAGGTGCGCCGTGTGCGGGATCGAGGCGCGCGCCGCCCGCAGGGCCGCGGTCAGGTCGATCCCGCGCGCGGCGAGCACCGCGAGGTGGTTGTCCTTTGCCAGCACCGCGTCCGAGAGCGAGAAGCGGTGGTTGCGGCCGCCGCCGCTGCGGACGGCGTGCCTCTCGAGCGCGCGCAGGCCCGCCGTGGTCTTGCGGGTGTCGACGATGCGGGCGCGCGTCCCCTCCACCGCGGCGACGTACTGCGCCGTCAGGGTGGCGATGCCGCTCATCCGCTGCACGAGGTTGAGCGCGACCCGCTCGCCGCGGAGCACGCCGCCCGCGGGGCCCTCGATCCGGGCGAGGGTCTGCCCGGCCTCGAAGACCGCGCCGTCCTCTACGAGCACCGAGCAGCGGATCCGGGAGTCGACCTGCCGCATCGTGCCGACGAGGACGGCGCCGCCGCTGAGGACGCCGGGCTCGCGGGCCATGAGGGCGGCGCTCGCGGTGGCGTCCGCGGGGAGGAGGGTGTCGGAGGTCAGGTCGCCCCAGGGCGCGTCCTCCTCGAGGGCGAGGGTGACGACGCGGTCGATGCTCTGGCGGGTCAGCACGGAAGGGCCGCCTCTCTGGTGGGGGCGGCGGCGCTCGCCGTCGCGGGGTCGGGGGAGTCGGTGCGGTGGTGGGCGCCGACGGAGTGCGTGCGCGCGAGCGCGGCGTCGATGAGAGCGAGGGCGCAGGTCAGCAGGTTCGCGTCCTCGAGCGTCCTCAGTCCGAGCGGAGCGGGCGAGGCGGAGGCGACGAGCACGTCGCGCGCCGCTGTGAGCCCCGCCGCGTTCCGGGAGAGGCCGGCTCCCGCCCACATCGCGTCCTGGAGAGCGGCGCGGTCGAGCGTCATCGGGACGACGGCGCGGGGAGGGGCGACCGGGCCGCCGCTCCAGGAGAGGGAGTCGAGGGCGAGCGCCGCGCGGCGCGCGAACACGACGCCCTCGAGCAGGCTGTTGGAGGCGAGGCGGTTCGCGCCGTGGACGCCGGTGCGGGCGACCTCGCCCACTGCGAGCAGCCCGGGGAGGCTGGTGCGCCCGTCCAGGTCGGTCGCGATCCCGCCCATCCAGTAGTGCGCGGCCGGAGTCACGGGCAGCAGGTCGTCGGCGAGCGAGAGCCCGTTCTCGCGGCAGGCCGCCGAGATCGTCGGGAACCTCTTCGCCAGCACCTCGGAGTCGATCGCCCGGGCGTCCAGGTGCACGGGCAGTCCGCCCTGCAGCCGCATCCGCTCCGCGATCGCGCGCGCCACGACGTCGCGCGGCGCCATCTCGGCCTCGGGGTGCACCCCGGCCAGGAACCGCTCGCCGGCGGCGTCGCGCAGCACCGCGCCCTCGCCGCGCACCGCCTCCGAGACGAGGAAGCCGCCCGGCAGCGCGAGCGTGGTCGGGTGGAACTGGTAGAACTCCAGGTCCGCCGTCTCCGCTCCCGCCCGCAGGGCGGCGGCGAGTCCGTCCCCGGTCGCGACGGACGGATTGGTGGTGTGCCGGTAGAGCTGCCCGGCGCCTCCGGTGGCCAGCACGACCGCGTCGGCCGCCAGGCGCTCGAGCACGCCGTCGTGCAGGACGTCGGCGCCCGTGACCGAGCCGCCCTCCCCCACCAGGTCGACCAGGGCGGCGTGCTCGCGCACCTCGACGGACGAGGCCCGCACCGCCGCCACGAGAGCGGCCTCGATCGCGGCGCCCGTCGCGTCGCCGCCGGCGTGCAGGATCCGCGGACGCGAGTGGGCGCCCTCGAGTCCCCGCGCCAGCTCGCCGCCCTCGCGGTCGAAGCCGACGCCCCACTCCTGCAGCACCGCGACAGCCTCCGGCCCCTCGGCGCAGAGCACCTCGACCGCCGAGCGCACGGCGAGGCCCGCACCGGCGGTGAGCGTGTCCTCCACGTGCAGCGCCACGGAGTCGTCCGGCGCCGTGACCGCGGCGATCCCGCCCTGCGCGGCGCGCGTCGACGACTCCGCCAGCGCGCCCTTGGTGACGAGCAGCACCTCGTGGCGGTGCTGCGCCGTCAGCGCGGCGACCAGCCCGGCGATGCCGCTGCCGACGACGACGACCCGCGCCATGTCAGACCGCCGTCGGCCCGGCGGGCGGAACGGCCGCGAGCATCCGCTCGAGGGCGGTGCGCGCCTCGGCCTGCACCGATTCCGCGACCTCGATGCGGTTGAGCACCGTCCCCGCGACCAGTCCCTCGAGCACCCAGGCGAGGTAGCCGGGGTGGATGCGGTACATGGTCGAGCAGGGGCAGACCACGTCGTCGAGGCAGAAGATCGTGTGCTGCGGGTACTGGACGGCGAGGCGCTGCACCAGGTTGATCTCGGTGCCGATCGCGAAGGTCGATCCCGCGGGTGCCGCCTGGATCGCCTTCACGATGTAGTCGGTCGAGCCGTACTCGTCGGCCGCGTCGACGACCGCCATCGGGCACTCCGGGTGCACGATCACGCGCACGCCCGGGTGCTCGGCGCGCGCCTTCGCGATCTGGGCCGTCGTGAAGCGCTTGTGCACCGAGCAGAAGCCGTGCCAGAGGATCACCTGCGCGTCCAGGAGCGTCGCGGTGTCGGAGCCGCCCTGCGGCTTCCGCGGGTTCCACATCGGCATCCGCTCCAGCGGCACGCCCATCGCCTTGGCGGTGTTGCGGCCGAGGTGCTGGTCGGGGAAGAACAGCACCCGCTGCCCGCGCGCGAACGCGTCCTCGAGCACGGTCGCCGCGTTCGAGGAGGTGCAGACCACGCCTCCGTTGCGGCCGCAGAACGCCTTCAGCGCGGCGGAGGAGTTCATGTACGTGACCGGGACGAGCGGCACGCGGCCGTCGGCGTCCGGCTCGGTGCCGTAGAGCTCGGTGAGCTCGGCCCAGGCGTCCTCGACGGAGTCGATGTCGGCCATGTCCGCCATCGAGCAGCCGGCCGCCAGGTTCGGGAGGATCACGGCCTGCTCCGGTCCGGAGAGGATGTCGGCCGTCTCCGCCATGAAGTGCACGCCGCAGAAGACGATGGCCTCGGCGTCGGGCCGGCTCGTCGCCGCCTTCGCCAGCTGGAACGAGTCGCCCACGTAGTCGGCGTACTGCACCACCTCGTCCCGCTGGTAGAAGTGCCCGAGCACGACGACCCGCTCGCCGAGCGTCTCCTTCGCCGCGAGGATGCGGTGGTGCAGCTCGTCGGCGCTCGCCGTCGTGTACTCCTCCGGCAGACGTCCCTGGACCGGGGCGTCGGCCGGGATCGGGTCGGCCTGGGAGGCGCCGGGCCCGTAGGCGGGCAGGCCGAGGTCGAACGACCAGGGGGCCTCCGCGAGCTCGGGCGCGCAGGTGGCGCCGGGCGCGGAGCCGCCCTCGATGAGCCGGATGGTGCTGTCGACGGATGTCACGGTGTTCTCCTCGTGAGGCGGGTGGGGGAGTCGGGCGGCGCGCTCAGACGGGCAGCGGGCCGTTGTCGACGAGCGCCGCCGACTCGTCGTAGCGGTAGAGGCGCGGGGGACGGTGGCGGGTGCCCGTCAGGCGCTCCCCGGTGGGCACCACGGTGCCGGAGCTCTCGATCGTCCGGCGGAAGTTGGCCGGGTCGAGGGGCTTCTGCAGGACGGCCTCGTGGACCTCCCGCAGCTGGGACAGGGTGAAGGCGCCGCCGAGGAAGGCCTGCGCGATGCGGGAGTACTCCATCTTGTTGCGCAGGCGCCAGAGGGCGTAGTCGACGATCAGTCCGTGGTCGAAGGCGAGCTCGAGCGGCAGATCGGTGCAGAGCCAGGCGACGTTCTCTCCCACGATGGCCTCGTCGGCCTCGGCGGAGCGCACGAGCGCCCAGTAGACGATCGACACGACGCGGTCCTCACCGGGGGAGCGGTCGGTGCCGCCGACGGCGTAGAGCTGCTCGAGGTAGCGCGGAGCCAGGCCGGTGGTCTCGCGGAGAGTGCGGCGGGCCGACTCGGCGAGATCCTCGTCCGGATGCAGCGGTCCGCCGGGCAGTGCCCAGAGTCCCTCGAACGGCTCGCGGATGCGCCGGACGACGGGGATCCAGACGGTGCTCGCTCCGGTCTCCGGGTGCGGCCGCAGGGCGAAGATCACCGTCGACACGGCAAGCTGCACGTCCGGCATCCGATGCCCCCTACTAAGAGTCGCACCGACTGTAAGTGCTGGGATCAGCTTAGTGTCACCAACACCTGAACACCTAGCGGGAGAAGCGACACGCCGCTACGGGCCCGCCCCGCCCGCTAGGCTGACCGCACAACCGAATACCGGGCCGCAATACGCGACGCGGGAGAGCCGACTCAGGTCGGCACCGAAGGAGCAAGCCTCCCCGCCAATCTCTCAGGTCTTGTACCGCGTCGAACTGGCCACTCTGGAAAGCGATCCGCTCGGATCCGCCCATGGTGAAAGCGCTCGACCCCTCGGGGCGGCGCGAATCTCTCAGGCTCCACGACAGAGGGGGAGTTCCCACGGCACTGCTGTGCTCTGCCGCGAACGCGGCGCGAGTCCAGCACTGCGACGAAATGGAGAACTCATGTCCGAGACCCCGACGACCAGCCCCGAAGCCCGCTACTCGCCCCTGCACGAGGTGCACGTCGCCGCCGGCGCGTCCTTCACCGACTTCGCCGGGTGGCAGATGCCGGTCCGCTACTCCGGCGATCTCGCCGAGCACCACGCCGTGCGCACCGCCGCCGGCCTCTTCGACCTCTCGCACATGGCCGAGATCCTCGTCGTCGGCCCCGAGGCGGTCGACGCCCTCGACTACGCGCTGGCGAGCGACATCTCGGCCGTCGCCGCCGGCCGCGCGAAGTACACCCTTCTCCTGGAGCGCACGGGCGGCGTGATCGACGACCTCGTCGTCTACCGCACAGGCGAGGACCGCTTCATGGTCGTCGCGAACGCGGCCAACCGGCACATCGTCGTCGAGACGCTCCGCGACCGCACCGCGATGTTCGAGTGCGAGCTGTTCGACGAGAGCGACGACGTCGCCCTCATCGCGCTGCAGGGCCCGCGCTCGCTCGAGATCCTGCAGAACGTCCAGGGCCTCGCCGTCGAGACCGAGCGGGGAGCGGAGTCGGTGCTCGACACGGACGACGCCGCCCGCCTGCTCGCGGAGCTGCGCTACTACCGCGCCGTGCCCGCGACCTTCGAGGCGCACCCGATCCTGATCGCGCGCACCGGGTACACGGGCGAGGACGGCTTCGAGATCTACGTCTCGCCCGACTCCGCTCCCACGCTCTGGCAGGCTCTCGCCGAGACCGGCGCCGGAGCGGGCCTCGTCCCCGCCGGCCTCGCCGCCCGCGACACCCTCCGCCTCGAGGCGGGCATGCCGCTCTACGGCCACGAGCTCTCCCGCGACGTCTTCCCCGCACAGGCCGGCCTCGGCCGCGTCGTCGCCTTCGGGAAGCCGATCGACTTCGTCGGCCGCGCGGCCAGCGAGGAGGGTCCCTCCGGAGACGCTCCCGTGCTCGTCGGGCTCGTCGGCGAGGGCCGCCGCGCCGCCCGTGCCGACTACACCGTCCTCTCCGGCGACGACGAGGTCGGAGTGGTCACCAGCGGCGTCCTCTCGCCGACCCTGGGCGTCCCGATCGCGATGGCCTACGTCGCCCCCGCCTCCGCGCAGCCCGGGACGGCGCTCGCCGTCGACATCCGCGGCACGCGCCTCCCGATGACCGTCACCGAGCTCCCCTTCTACTCGAGAAAGAAGAACTGACATGGCCGTGCCCACCGAGCTGCAGTACACCTCCGACCACGAGTGGATCCGGGTCGACGGAGAGGTCGCGACCGTCGGCATCACCGCCTACGCCGCGGACAAGCTGGGCGACGTCGTCTTCGTCGAGCTCCCCGAGGCGGGAGCCCGCGTCGAGGGCGGCAGCGTCGTCGGCGAGATCGAGTCGACCAAGTCGGTGGGCGAGCTGTTCGCCCCCGTCGACGGCGAGGTCCTCGAGACCAACACGGCCGTCGTCGACAGCCCCGAGCTCGTCAACTCCGATCCGTTCGGCGAGGGGTGGCTGATCCGGGTCCGCTTCGACGCCCTGCCCGACGGCCTCCTCGACTCCGCCGCCTACACCGAGCTGGTCGGCGAGTAGATGGCGGCCACCAGGACCCCCGGCGCCTTCGAGTCCCGCCACATCGGGACCGACGCCGACGCGCAGCGCACCATGCTGTCGGCTCTCGGCTACGACTCCGTGGAGGAGCTCGTCACCGCCGCCGTCCCCGAGTCGATCCACGTCCGCGACCTCCCGCAAGTGCTGCCCGCTCCGGCCACCGAGACGGAGGCGCTCGCCGAGCTGCGCGCCCTCGCCGCGAGGAACACGGTGCGTCGGCCGATGATCGGCCTCGGCTACTACGGCACGCACACCCCCGCGGTGATCAAGCGCAACGTGCTCGAGAACCCCAGCTGGTACACGGCCTACACGCCGTACCAGCCCGAGATCTCGCAGGGGCGCCTGGAGGCGCTGATCAACTTCCAGACGATGGTCTCCGACCTCACCGGCCTCGACACGGCCGGCGCGTCGATGCTCGACGAGGGCACGGCCGTCGTCGAGGCCATGCTGCTCGCGCGCCGCGCCTCGAAGGCGCGCACCGACGTCTTCGTCGTCGACTCCGACGCTCTCCCGCAGACCCTCGCGCTGCTGCGCGGCCGGGCGGAGGCCGTCGGCATCCGCATCGTCGAGCTCCCGCTCTCGCGCACCGCCGCGGAGGAGGTGCCGGAGTGCTTCGGCGCCCTCGTGCAGTACCCCGGCGCGTCCGGGCACCTCTGGGACCCGTCGGCGGTGCTCGCCGCGGTGAAGGCCCACGGCGGCCTGGCCGTCGTCGCCGCCGACCTGCTCGCGCTGACCCTGGTGCGCTCGCCGGGCGAGCTCGGCGCGGACGTCGCGGTCGGCACCACGCAGCGCTTCGGCGTCCCGCTGGGCTTCGGAGGACCGCACGCCGGCTACCTCGCCGTCCGCAAGGGACTCGAGCGCCAGCTGCCCGGCCGCCTCGTCGGCGTCAGCCAGGACGCGGACGGCCACCCCGCCTACCGCCTGTCCCTCCAGGCCCGCGAGCAGCACATCCGCCGCGAGAAGGCGACCTCGAACATCTGCACCGCGCAGGTCCTCCTGGCGGTCATGGCGGCGATGTACGCGGTCTACCACGGACCGGACGGGCTCGCCGCGATCGCCGAGCGCGTGCACGGCCGGGCCGCGCTCCTCGCGCGCCTCCTCCTCGACCGGGGCCACTCCCTCCGGCACGCCGACTTCTTCGACACCGTCTCGGTCGTCGTGCCCGGCGGCGCGGAGGCGGCGGTCTCCCGCGCCCGCCAGGCCGGCTTCGACGTGCGCCTGGTCGACGCCGACACGGTCTCGGTGTCGATCGACGAGACGGTCACCGACCTCGAGGTGATCGCCGTCGCGACCGCAGTCGGGCAGCTGGACTCGTCGTTCGGCTTCCTCAGCGGCTCCGCGCGGAGCATCCCCGCCGAGCTCGACCGCCGCACGCCGTTCCTCGTGCACCCGGTCTTCAGCAGCCACCACAGCGAGACCTCGATGATGCGCTATCTCAAGCGCCTCGCCGACTCGGACTACGCGCTGGACCGCGGCATGATCCCGCTCGGCTCCTGCACCATGAAGCTCAACGCCGCCACCGAGATGGAGGCGGTCAGCTGGCCCGAGTTCGCGGACCTGCACCCGTTCGCCCCCGAGGCGGACGTGCAGGGCTCCCTGGCGCTGATCGACCAGCTGGAGGGGTGGCTCGCCCACCTCACCGGCTACGACTCCGTGTCGCTCCAGCCCAACGCCGGCTCGCAGGGCGAGCTCGCGGGCCTGCTGGCGATCCGCGGCTGGCACCGGTCGAACGGCGACGAGGACCGCACGGTCTGCCTGATCCCCTCGAGCGCCCACGGCACCAACGCCGCGAGTGCGGTCCTCGCCGGCATGCGCGTCGTCGTCGTGGCCTGCGACGAGCTCGGCAACGTCGACCTGGACGACCTCCGGGCGAAGATCGCCGAGCACGCGGGCTCCCTCGCCGCGCTGATGATCACCTACCCGTCGACCCACGGCGTCTACGAGCACGAGGTCGCCGAGATCTGCCGCCTCGTCCACGAGGCCGGCGGACAGGTGTACGTGGATGGCGCGAACCTCAACGCGCTTCTGGGCTTCGCCCGCTTCGGAGACTTCGGCGGCGACGTCTCGCACCTCAACCTGCACAAGACGTTCTGCATCCCGCACGGCGGAGGCGGTCCCGGCGTCGGTCCCGTCGCCGCGAAGGCGCACCTCGCGCCGTTCCTGCCCGGCCACCCGCTCGCGCAGCGGCTCGAGCACGGCGTGGGCACGCAGGGCGAGCGGATCGTCCACGGCGGCGCACCGGTGTCGGCAGCGCCCTACGGCAGCCCCGGCATCCTGCCGATCTCGTGGGCGTACGCCCGGATGATGGGCGAGGAGGGCCTGCGGGCCGCGACCGGGGCGGCCGTCCTCTCGGCCAACTACGTCGCCGCGCGCCTCCGCGAGCACTACCCGGTGCTCTACACGGGGGACAACGGGCTCGTCGCCCACGAGTGCATCCTCGACATCCGTCCGCTGACGGCGGCGACCGGAGTGACCGTGGACGACGTCGCCAAGCGCCTCGTCGACTACGGCTTCCACGCCCCGACCATGAGCTTCCCCGTCGCCGGGACCCTGATGGTCGAGCCGACGGAGAGCGAGGACCTCGCCGAGATCGACCGCTTCATCGACGCGATGATCGGGATCCGGGCGGAGGCCGACCGCGTCGGCGCGGGGGAGTGGCCGGTGGACGACAACCCGCTGCGCGGCGCCCCGCACACCGCCGAGTGCCTGACGGCCGAGGAGTGGACGCACCCCTACAGCCGCGAGCAGGCCGTCTACCCGGTCCGCTCGCTGGTGCGCGGCAAGTACTGGCCGCCGGTCCGCCGGATCGACCAGGCCTACGGCGACCGCAACCTCGTCTGCGCCTGCCCGCCCATCGAGGCCTTCGCCTGAGCCGCCCGCACGCGCTCGTCCGCAACCGAGGGTGAGAGAGCAGGAACGGAGCCTCGAGCCCGTCCTGTCATCTCCCACCCTCGGCTGCGGATACCGTCGGTCCCGCACAGGCGCGGAGTGGGTCGCAGTCCTCCCGATCCGGGGGGAACGGCGCACGGCGACTCCGATGCACGAGGGAGCCCGACCGTGGGGAACGCGTGGTGGAGATGCCGGCAGGGCTCGACGGAGTAGCGACGAGCGAGCAGCTCCACCGTGCGGGCGTCACGCCGCGGCAGTGGAGAGCCGCGGCGCGGTCCTGCGGCTCCTCGGATGCGATCGGTCC
Source organism: Rathayibacter sp. AY1B4 (assembly GCF_002932815.1). Taxonomy (NCBI): domain Bacteria; kingdom Bacillati; phylum Actinomycetota; class Actinomycetes; order Micrococcales; family Microbacteriaceae; genus Rathayibacter; species Rathayibacter sp. AY1B4. Next base: position 22,918 of record NZ_PSWN01000002.1, read on the forward strand.
GACGTCACGTCCGCGGAGCCGGCGGCGCGAACAGCTCGGGCCAGAGGGCGACGGCCAGCGGGTAGCCGACGAAAGAGACGATGTCGATGATCGAGTGGGCGATCACCAGGGGCAGGGTGCGGCCGAAGCGCTGGTAGAACAGTCCGAACACCAGGCCCATGACCACGTTCCCGATGAAGGGCCCGATGCCCTGGTACAGGTGGTAGCTGCCCCGGAGCAGCGCGCTGGTCACCAGGATCCGCCACCGCCCCCAGCCCAGATCGCCCAGGCGGGCGAAGAGGTACCCGATCACGACGACCTCCTCCTGCACTCCCGCCCGGATCGCGGAGAGCACGAGCACGGGCACCGTCCACCAGTACGCGTCCAGCGGCGAGGCCACCACCGCCACGGTGATGCCCAGCGCGCGTCCGACGGCGTACAGCGCGATGCCCGGCGCGCCGATCGCCACCGCGAGGACGGTCCCGGTCCCCAGGTCCGCGAACGGCCGGCGCAGGTCGAGCCCCAGGCGCCCGAGCGGACGGCCCGAGCTCTGCCAGAGCAGGAACGCGCAGAGGGCCACCGGCACCAGGTCGAAGAAGAGCGCGAGCAGCTGGTAGACGAGGTCGAAGCCCGGGCGGTCGCTGAGGGCGCCGTTGATCGTCGCGGTCTGGTCGGCCAGCGCGGTCGAGCGGGTGAGCCGATTGGCGATGGAGACCACCGAGTAGACCGCGGAGGCGCCCAGCGAGAGCCCGAGGACCAGCAGGATCTCGACGCGGATCCGGCGGCGTCCGGGCGCGGATCCTGACAGGTCGGTGGACACTCCGTGCGTCTCCTCTGAAGTCGATGTGTTGCGCGACGGCCGCCCGGCACGCACGTTTCGTGCAGAACAGCGCAAGGATTCCACCTCCCGGTTACCGCTGTGTAACGGTTGCCACATGCTTTTGTGCAGATAGCGGGCGAATACATAGTCTCGTTGAAGGCATCCGCGCGACGGCCACCAGTCTCGTGCGCCGCCGCCGTCGCCACGCGCACGGCACTCCACGCGTCAGGGAAACCACTTCTCGCGCGCCCCCACATCACTGGAGGAATAGTGAACATCAGACGTTACGGATTCGGGGCTCTGGCGCTCGTCGCCGCGAGCACGCTGGTCCTGGCCGGCTGCAGCAGCTCGAACGACTCGGGCGGAGGTGCATCGGGAGGCGACGCCGCCGCGATCATCTCCACGAACGGCTCCGAGCCGCAGAACCCGCTGATCCCGACGAACACCAACGAGGTGGGCGGCGGCAAGATCCTCGACGAGATCTTCGCGGGCCTGGTCTACTACGACGCCAAGGGCGCCCCCGAGAACGACGTCGCCGAGTCCATCGAGTCGGACGACGCGCAGAACTACACGATCAAGATCAAGTCGGGCCTGACCTTCACGAACGGCGACCCGGTCACCTCCAGCTCGTTCATCGACGCCTGGAACTACGGCGCCAAGCTGTCGAACAACCAGCTCAGCGCGTCGTTCTTCTCGAACTTCGAGGGCTTCAGCGACACCGAGGACAGCGAGCTCACCGGCCTCAAGGCCGTGGACGACACCACCTTCACCGTCGCGCTCAAGTCCCCGCAGTCGGACTTCCCGATCAGCCTCGGCTACTCGGCGTACTACCCGCTGCCCGCCGCCGCGTTCGACGACATGGCCGCCTTCGGTGAGAACCCGATCGGCAACGGCCCGTACAAGCTCGACGGCGACGACGCGTGGCAGCACGACGTCCAGATCGAGCTCGTCAAGAACGACGAGTACACCGGCCCCCGCGAGGCCCAGAACGGCGGCCTGAAGATCGTCTTCTACGCCACCCAGGACGCCTCCTACGCCGACCTCCTCGGCGGCAACGTCGACGTGATCGACCAGATCCCGGACTCCGCCTTCGGCACCTTCGAGAGCGACCTCGGCGACCGCGCCGTGAACCAGCCCTCGGCCGTGTTCCAGTCCTTCACCATCCCGGGCCGTCTCCCGCACTTCGACGGCGAGGAGGGCCAGCTCCGCCGCCAGGCGATCTCGATGTCCTTCGACCGCAAGGAGATCACCGACGTGATCTTCGAGGGCACCCGCACCCCGGCCTCCGACTTCACCTCCCCGGTGATCGACGGCTACAGCGACGCCCTCTCCGGCGCCGACGTGCTCGAGTACAACCCCGACGAGGCCAAGGCGCTGTGGGCTCAGGCCGACGCGATCAGCCCCTGGGACGGCACCTTCAAGATCGCCTACAACGCCGACGGCGGCCACCAGGGCTGGGTCGACGCGGTGACCAACTCGATCAAGAACACGCTGGGCATCGACGCCGAGGGCGACGCGTACCCGACCTTCGCCGAGGCGCGCACCAAGATCGTCGACCGCTCGATCGAGACCGCGTTCCGGACCGGATGGCAGGCCGACTACCCGAGCCTCTACAACTTCCTCGGACCGCTCTACGTGACCGGCGCCTCGTCCAACGACGGCGACTACTCGAACCCCGAGTTCGACACCCTGCTCCAGCAGGGCCTGTCGGACGCCGACGCCGACGCTGCGAACAAGACGTTCCAGCAGGCCCAGGAGATCCTCCTGAAGGACCTCCCGTCGCTGCCCCTGTGGTACGCGAACGTGACCGGCGGCTACGGCGAGGGCGTGTCGAACGTCGAGTTCGGCTGGAACTCGGTGCCGCTCTACTACGAGATCACCAAGAACTAAGCTCGAACCACTGGGGCGCTTCGCCCGTGCCGTCGGCCACCAGGTCGCGGCACGGGCGGAGCGCCCTGTTTCGGTCACAATCGAATGAGGTCCCCATCCATGCGACTCCGGAACCGGCTGGGCTGACATGCTCGCCTACATCGTCCGACGCATCCTGCAAGCCGTCCCCGTGCTCATCGGCACCACGTTCCTCATCTACTTCATGGTCTTCTCCATGCCGGGGAACCCGCTCCTGTCGCTCTTCGGCGACAAGACGCCGAGCCCCGCACTCCTCGCCCGCCTCGAGGAGCAGTACCACCTGAACGAGCCCTTCTTCGTCCAGTACCTGTACTACCTGGGAGGCGTCGTCCGCGGCGACTTCGGCATCTCGTTCTCCGGCCAGTCCGTCAACGAGATCCTCGCCCGCACCTTCCCGGTCACCCTGACGCTGGCCATGATGGCGATCGTCATCGAGATCGTCGTCGCGCTGACCATCGGTCTCATCAGCGGTCTGCGCAAGGGCAGCTTCTTCGACGCGAGCGCGCTGGTCGTCAGCCTCCTGCTCGTGTCGGTGCCGATCTTCGTGCTCTGCTTCATCGCGCAGTCCTTCTTCGCGATCCAGCTGGGATGGTTCCCTCCGACCGTCGGAGCCGACGCGTCGTTCCAGAGGCTGCTGCTGCCCGCGATCGTGCTCGCCCTCTTCGTGGTCGCCTCGGCCATCCGCCTCACGCGCGGCTCGGTCATCGAGACGGCCGGCTCGGACTTCGTCCGCACCGCGTACAGCAAGGGGCTCTCGCGACGCCGCGTCATCCCCGTGCACGTCCTGCGCAACTCGCTCATCCCGGTCACGACGCAGTTCGGAGCCGACTTCGGCCTCCTGATCGTCGGCGCGACCGTGACCGAGGGCATCTTCAACGTTCCCGGAGTCGGGAACACGCTCTATCAGGCGATCATCCGAGGTGAGCGGCCGACCGTCGTCTCCTTCGTCACGGTCATGGTGCTGTTCTACCTCGTGGTGAACATCCTCGTCGACCTGCTCTACGCCGTACTCGACCCGAGGATCCGCTATGCCAAATGAGTCCACCGGCGGCGCGCAGAAGGCCCGCCGCATCGACCACTTCGTGGCCCCGCTCGAGGAGACGCCGATCGCGTCGGTCGACGCCGTCAGCCTCGACGAGAAGCCCAGCAACCTCTGGACCGACGCGTGGCGCGACCTGCGCAAGCGGCCCATGTTCTGGATCTCGGGCGTCCTGATCCTCGTCATCATCGCCGTCGCGCTGTTCCCGGGCCTGTTCACCTCGGTGGACCCCCGCCAGTGCGCGCTCTCGTTCAGCAACCAGGGCCCCGGCGACGGCAGCCTGCTCGGCTACACCAAGCAGGGCTGCGACGTCTTCTCGCGGATCATCCACGGCACGTCCACGTCGCTGACCGTCGGCCTCATCGTGATCGTGATCACGACGGTCTCCGGCGTCATCGGCGGCGCGCTGGCCGGCTTCTTCGGCGGCTGGGTCGACACCGTGATCATGCGCCTCGGCGACATCTTCTTCTCGATCCCCTACATCCTCGCCGCGGTCGTCATCATGTCCGTCTTCTCGGCCTACCGGAACGTGTTCGTCATCGCCCTGGCGATCGGCGCGTTCGCCTGGCCGACGACGGCGCGCGTCCTGCGCTCCGAGGTCCTCCGCGTGAAGCAGGCCGACTTCGTCGGCGCCGCCACCGCGACCGGCCTCTCGCGCATGGCGATCCTGTTCCGGCACGTGCTGCCGAACTCGATCGCCCCCGTCATCGTCGTCACGACGATCTCGCTCGGCGCGGCCATCACCGCGGAGGCGACGCTGTCGTTCCTCGGCGTCGGCCTGCCCGGCTCGGTCATGTCGTGGGGCAACGACATCAGCCAGGCCCAGCGCGATCTGCGCACCAATCCGCAGACGCTGATCTACCCGTCGATCGCCCTGACGGTCACGGTGCTGAGCTTCATCCTCCTCGGCGAGTCGCTCCGCGACGCGCTCGACCCGAAGGCGAGGGCCCTCCGATGACCGCCACGACACCGAACGCACCGCAGGGGCCGCTGCTCGAGGTCACCGACCTCGAGGTCGGCTTCCAGACCGGCAGCGGACTGGTCCCCGCCCTCCGCGGCGTGAGCCTCACGATCGAGCACGGCCAGACCGTCGCGATCGTGGGGGAGTCGGGCTCCGGCAAGTCGACGACCGCCGCCGCGATCATCGGCCTGCTCCCCGGCACCGGCCAGGTCACCGCCGGCTCCGTGCTGTTCGACGGCAAGGACCTCGCGAAGGCGACGAGGACCGAGCTCGAGGACATCCGCGGCCGCCGGATCGGCTACGTCCCGCAGGACCCGATGTCGAACCTGAACCCCGTGTGGTCGGTCGGCTTCCAGGTCGAGGAGACCATCAAGGCCAACGGCCTCGCGACCGGTCGCAAGGAAGTGCGCGCCAAGGCGATCGAGGTCCTGCAGAACGCGGGCCTCGCCGACGCGGAGAAGCGCCTCAAGCAGTTCCCGCACCAGTTCTCGGGCGGCATGCGCCAGCGCGTGCTGATCGGCATCGGCCTGGCCGCGGCCCCCCAGCTGCTGATCGCCGACGAGCCCACCTCGGCGCTCGACGTCACGGTCCAGCGCCGGATCCTCGACCACCTCGAGACGCTGACGAAGACCGACGGCACCGCGCTGCTCTTCATCACGCACGACCTGGGCCTCGCCGCCGAGCGCGCCGAGAAGCTCATCGTCATGTACAAGGGCCGCATCGTCGAGTCCGGCGCCTCGGTGGAGGTGCTGCAGAACCCGCAGCACCCCTACACGCAGCGCCTGATCGCGGCGGCGCCCAGCCTCGCGTCGCGCCGCATCCAGTCGACGGCCGGTCGGGCCGTGGAGTCGGTCCCCGGCGAGTCGGAGGCCGTGCGCGAGGTCGACCTGGTCGGCGCGGGCGTCGCGCACCACGCCGGCGCGGTCGCCTCGGGCGCCCCGATGATCGGGGTCGACGGCCTCACCAAGGTCTTCAAGATCCGCCGCGGCGGCCTGAAGGCCGAGGACTTCACGGCCGTCGACAACGTGTCGTTCTCGATCCCGAAGGGCACCACCACGGCGCTCGTGGGCGAGTCCGGATCGGGCAAGTCGACGATCGCCCGCCTGGTGCTGGGCCTCGAGACGGCGACGTCCGGAGCGATCTCGATCGCCGGTCGCCGGACAGAGAAGCTCAAGGGCCGCGACATGCTGGCGCTCCGGCGCTCCATGCAGCCGGTGTTCCAGGACCCGTACGGCTCGCTCGACCCGCTGCACAACATCGGCAACACCATCTCGGAGCCGCTGCGGGTGCACAAGGTCGGCGACCGGACGTCGCAGCGCGAGCGCGTCCTCGAGCTGCTCGACCAGGTGTCCCTCCCGCGCGTGATCGCGAGCCGGTACCCGAACGAGCTCTCCGGCGGCCAGCGCCAGCGCGTGGCGATCGCCCGCGCGCTCGCGCTGAAGCCGGAGATCGTGGTGCTCGACGAGGCCGTGTCGGCTCTGGACGTCCTCGTCCAGGCGCAGATCCTCCGCCTCCTCGCCGACCTGCAGGCCGAGCTCGGGCTGACCTACCTGTTCATCACGCACGACCTGGCAGTGGTCCGCGTGATCGCCGACGACGTCTGCGTGATGCAGAAGGGCAGGATCGTCGAGCACGCCCCGACGGACACCGTGTTCGACTCGCCGCAGCAGGAGTACACCCGCGAGCTGCTCGACGCCATCCCCGGCGCCGGCATCGAGTTCGCGGTCTGACCGACCGTCACCAGGGCCCCGGCCCCGCCTGGAGCGCTCCTCGGAGCCCTCCGGAGCGGGGATCCGGGGCCCTTCGCCGTGCGGACGCCTCGCTGCGGTACGATGGATGGTCCCCCTTTTGCACGAGAACACGAGACGAGTCCGTATCCATGGCAAGTGCCACCCGCTCCGACCTGCGCAACGTCGCGATCGTCGCCCACGTCGACCATGGCAAGACCACGCTGGTCGACGCCATGCTCAAGCAGACGAACTCCTTCGACGCGCACGCCCACGTGGACGAGCGCGCGATGGACTCCAACGAGCTCGAGCGCGAGAAGGGCATCACGATCCTCGCGAAGAACACCGCTGTCTCGTACAGCGGCAAGCACGCGAGCGACGGTCCCATCACCATCAACGTCATCGACACCCCGGGCCACGCCGACTTCGGCGGCGAGGTCGAGCGCGGCCTGTCGATGGTCGACGGCGTCTGCCTCCTCGTCGACGCGTCCGAGGGCCCGCTGCCCCAGACCCGCTTCGTGCTGCGCAAGGCGCTCGAGGCGAAGCTCCCCGTCATCCTCCTGGTCAACAAGACCGACCGCCCCGACGCGCGCATCGACGAGGTCGTCGCCGAGAGCCAGGACCTGCTCCTCGGCCTCGCCTCCGACATGGCCGACGACGTGCCGGACCTCGACCTCGACGCGATCCTCGACGTCCCCGTGGTCTACGCCTCCGGCAAGGCCGGCCGCGCCTCGGCGAACAAGCCCGAGGACGGCACGCTGCCGGACGCCGAGGACCTGGAGCCGCTGTTCGAGGCGATCCTCAAGCACATCCCCGCGCCGACCTACGACGACGACGCGCCCCTCCAGGCCCACGTCACCAACCTCGACGCGTCGCCGTTCCTCGGCCGCCTCGCCCTCCTCCGCGTCTTCAACGGCACGATCAAGAAGGGGCAGACGGTCGCCTGGGTCCACCACGACGGCACCCACACCAACGCGCGCATCACCGAGCTGCTGATCACCAGGGCGCTCGACCGCTACCCGGCCGAGTCCGCGGGCCCCGGCGACATCGTCGCGATCGCGGGCTTCCCCGAGATCACCATCGGCGAGACCATCGCCGACCCCGAGGACATCCGCCCGCTGCCGGCCATCACGGTCGACGACCCGGCGATCTCGATGACGATCGGCACCAACACCTCGCCGCTCGTCGGCAAGGTCAAGGGCCACAAGCTCACGGCGCGCATGGTCAAGGACCGCCTCGACCGCGAGCTCATCGGAAACGTGTCGCTCAAGATCGTCGACATCGGACGCCCCGACTCGTGGGAGGTCCAGGGCCGCGGCGAGCTCGCGCTGGCCATCCTCGTCGAGCAGATGCGCCGCGAGGGCTACGAGCTGACCGTCGGCAAGCCCCAGGTGGTCACCCGCCAGGTCGACGGCAAGACGCACGAGCCCTTCGAGCACCTCACGATCGACGCTCCTGAGGAGTACCTCGGCGCGATCACGCAGCTCCTCGCCGCCCGCAAGGGCCGCATGGACGGCATGTCGAACCACGGCACCGGCTGGGTCCGCATGGAGTTCATCGTCCCGTCGCGCGGCCTGATCGGCTTCCGCACCGAGTTCCTCACCACCACGCGCGGCACCGGCATCGCGAACGCGATCCTGCACGGCTACGAGCCGTGGGCCGGCGCGATCGTCACCCGCAACAACGGGTCGATCGTCGCGGACCGCAACGGCGTCGTGACCCCGTTCGCCATCATCGCGCTCCAGGAGCGGATGACCTTCTTCGTGAACCCCACCGAGGAGGTCTACGAGGGCATGGTGATCGGCGAGAACTCGCGCAACGACGACATGGACGTCAACATCACCAAGGAGAAGAAGCTGACCAACATGCGTCAGTCCACCTCCGACACCTTCGAGTCGATGACGCCGTCGCGTCAGCTGACGCTCGAGGAGTGCCTCGAGTTCGCCCGCGAGGACGAGTGCGTCGAGGTCACCCCCGAGGTCGTCCGCATCCGCAAGGTGGAGCTCGATGCGAACGCCCGCGCGCGCATGACGAGCCGCCTCAAGAAGCAGGGCTGAGCCCCGGGCGCCTCGGCGCCCGCCCACGACGAGACCGGCCGGAGCGATGCTCCGGCCGGTCTCGTCGTCTCCGCCCGGTGCTGCAGCGTGCAGCGCCGATCCCGTCCCTCGCGGTCCGGATCAGCCCGCCGGACTCGGAGAGGCAGAGGGGGTCGCGGACTCCGCCTCGAGCGTCGAGGTGACGAAGGAGACGAACGCCGCCGCGTCGTCCGGCTTCCCCGTGTACTGCTCGCCGTTCACCAGCACGGTCGGCGTCGACTCGAGCTTCGGAAGGGAGGAGTTCGCGAGGGGGAGCGAGGTGGCCCGCTCGGTCGCGGCCTTCACCCAGGGCCGGAACTCGCCCGCGGTCATGCAGGCGAGGACGTCGTCGTCGGTGACGCCCGCTCCGGTCACCAGCGCCCGCAGTGCGTCGTCGTCGAGGCCCGTCGTCCCCTCCGCCGGCTGCTGCGCGAAGAGCGCCGCGTTCACGGCGAGGAAGCGGTCCGGATCCTCGTCGGCGACGCACGCCGCGGCGTTCGCGGCCCGGCTGGAGTACTCGGAGCCGGCCGAGGAGGAGTCGAGGATCGCCACCGGGTGGATCTCGAGCGTGATCGCCCCCTTCGTCAACCACGACTGCAGCTGCTCGGCGTTCGCCTTCTCGAACTGCCCGCAGTACGGGCAGAGGTAGTCGACGTAGAGGTCGACGGCGACGACTCCGCCCGCCCGCGTGGCGCTCTCGTCGGTCGGGACGGGGGAGGCCCCCGGAGCGAGTGCCGCGGTCGTCGTCGCCGTCACGGCCGAGCCGTCGCCCGCGAGGACGATGCCGTCGCTGAGCATGTTCGCCGGGCCGGCGCTCGCGACCTCCTGCTGCGACCAGACGTTCCAGCAGACCAGGGCCACGACCGCGAGGAGCCCGACGACCGCTCCGCCCTGCCCGAGCAGCCGGTTCCGGCGCCGCCGGCGCCTCTCCGCTTCGCGGCGCTCCCGCGCCTGCGCTCGGGCGAGCTCCTGGCGCTCGCGCTTGGTCAGGCCGCTTCTCGCACTGTTCCCGGACATCGCCGACGACGCTACGGGCGCAGGCTTCGGCGCGCCGTGGAGTGCGCCCGCCGGATCCTGGGACGGAGTGCGGGTCCTCTCAGGGATCAGGCGAAGAGGCCGGAGCCGAGGAAGTCGGTCTCGTCGCGGGCACCGGGCGGCACCGCGAACACGGCCGAGCCGACGTGCTTCACGTACTCGTTCAGCGCGTCCGTCGCGAGGTTCCGCTGCACGGTGACGAACTGCTCCGGGGAGCGCTGGAACGAGAGGAAGAACAGCCCCGCGTTCAGGCGTCCGAGCTCGTCGTTGCCGTCGACGAAGTTGTAGCCGCGGCGCAGGAGCCGCACCCCGTTGTTCACGCTCGGATGCGCGAGGCGCACGTGCGACTCCTGATCGATCAGCGGGGCACCGGTGGCGCCGGCCGCTGCGAAGTCCGGCTCGGTGGACTCCGTGCCGCCCGAGAGCGGCGCTCCGGACCCCTTGCTGCGGCCGATGACCCGCTCCTGCTCGCCCAGCTGGCTGCGGTCCCACGTCTCGATGATCATCCGGATCTTCCGCGCGACCAGGTAGCTGCCGCCGACCATCCACGCGGGGCCGTCGGAGGAGGGGACCCAGACGTGCTCCTGGACGGCGTCGGCCTCCTCGGACTTCACGTTCGCCGTGCCGTCCTTGAAGCCGAAGAGGTTGCGCGGAGTCGCCTGGGCGGTGGACGTCGAGGAGGTGCGGCCGAAGCCGAGCTGAGACCAGCGGAGCGAGGCCCGGCCGAACGCGATCCGGCTCAGGTTGCGGATGGCGTGCACGGCGACCTGCGGATCGTCGGCGCAGGCCTGGATGCACAGGTCGCCGCCGCCGGCCGAGGGGATGAGCGCGTCGCCGCGGAAGCGGGGCAGGGCCTGCAGCTGCGGAGGCCGGCGGTCGGCGAGGCCGAAGCGGTCGGCGCCGGACTCGTCCGTGAAGAGGGTGGGTCCGAAGCCGACCGTGACGGTGAGGGACGCGGCGTCGAGCCCGAGCGCCTCCCCGGTGTCCTCCGGGGGAGCCGTGTCCGGCCCGTCCACCGCGCCGGTCTCGCCGACCTCGAGGCCCTGGGTCATCCGCGAGGCGGCGAGCGTCCAGTCCTTCAGGAGCTCGACGAGGTCCTCGCGCGTGGTGCCCGCGGCGAGGTCGAACGCGGCGAAGTGCAGACGGTCCTGCGCGGCGGTGGTGATGCCCGCCTGGTTCGCGCCGAAGAACGGCACGGTGCGAGTGGCGGAGGAGGCCGTCGCGCTGGCGGACGACGTGACGGCCACCGTGCCGCCCACTCCGGCGGCCAGCCCGGCCGTCCCCGCCGAGACGAGGCCGAGAAGCCCGCGCCGCGAGAGGCGGCGGGGCTCGTCGGCGGGCTGCTCGGACTCCGTCGGCCGGGCTCCCTCGTGCTGCTCGGCGCCCACTACGCGGCCGGCTCCTCGACGCCCAGCACCGTGTGGGTCAGCTGCGAGAGCGGCTCGGAGAGAGCGTTGACCGCGTCCGAGAGCTCCTTCTTCTGCTCCGCGGTGACGGTGGAGTACGCGGCGAAGCCGGAGTCGATCGAGCCGTACTGCGCGAGCAGGGCGTCGAGCTCGGAGAACCGCTGCGTGATCCGTCCGGTGAGGTCGGCGCCCTCGTCGCCGCTGGCGGTCGCGATCGGCTCGACGTTGCCGAACGCCACCTCCGCGCCCTGGACGTTCGCGGCGAAGTCGGTGAGGTCGGTGCTCGACCACCAGTCCTCCTCGCCCGTGATCTTGCCGGCCGCGACCTCGTCGAGCAGGCCGATGGCGCCGTTGGAGATGTCGCCCACCGAGACGGTGAAGCCGGGCGCGTTCACGAGGTCGGCCAGGCTCTGCACGTCGTCGACGAGGCCCTGGCCGAACTGCGCGCGCTGCTCGGGGGTGGAGGGCGCCCAGTCGAGGAGCGCGCTCGTGCCGTCGGAGTTGAGCGCACCCTCCGCGGGGGCCCACAGGTCCTTCTCGATGCGGTGGAAGCCGGTCCAGTCCAGGCCCTCGGCGACGGCGTCGACCTCGCGGTAGTCGATGCGCGGGTCGAGGTCGCCGAACGCCTCCGCGGTCGGCTCGATCCGCTCGTAGAAGACGCGGGTCGACGCGAAGAGGCCGCGCGCCTTCTCGTCGTCGCCGGCCTCGTAGGCCTGGGCGAACTCGGCCACCGCGGGGAGCAGCTCGCCCACCTGCGACTTCACGTACGCCACGTAGTTGGTGACCGCCGCCTCCGTCGCCGCCTCCTCGTCCGCCGACTGCGCGGTGGCCTCACCGGTCACGGTGAACTCGCTCAGCCCGACCGGGGCGCCGACCTGCTGGAACTTGCAGGCGGTGTAGTAGGTGCCCGGCTCGAGCTGAGCGACGTAGGAGACGCTCTGGCCCGGGGTCACGTTCTCCTTCTCGCCCACGATCCGCAGCTTGTCCTCGGCCAGGATCTCGAACTCGTTGACGTCCGAGCCGCCGTTGGTCAGTGAGAACGTCACCGCTCCCGCCTCGGCGGTCGCCGTCGACACCTCGCAGGCGTCGTCCCTGATCGCGACGTCGAGCGCGGCGGAGGAGGAGGACGCGGGGGTGTTCGGCACGCAGCCCGTGAGGATCAGCGCCAGGGCGCCGGCGCCGACGAGGCCGAGGGTGACGCGGGGGAGGGTGGGACGAGCGCGCGAGGACATGCTTCTCCTGGATCGGGGCGAGTGCGCCGGCGGTGCCGGAGCGGGTCAGACGGAGGTGGGAGCGGGAGCGGCGACCGGGGCCGCGCTGCCCCGTCGCGGACCGCGCAGGCGGACCTGGCGGACGAACAGGGCGCCGACGACGACGAGGTAGAGCAGCCAGGCGGCGAACTGCAGAGCGGTCGGCTCGGGCGTGTAGTTGAAGAGGCCGCCGACCACGGCGGTCACGGGCGGCGGGAGGATCGGGCCGAGCGAGAACAGCGGGGTGCCCCAGCCGGGCAGGAGCGACGCCTCCTGCAGGTCGCCGACGCCGTAGGAGAGGACGCCGGCCGCGACGAGGATGAGGAAGCCGCCCGTCCAGGTGAAGAAGCGCCCGAGGTCGATCCGGACGAAGCCCCGGAAGATCAGGTACGCGATGACGACCGAGCTGAGGATGCCCAGCAGCGCGCCGACCGTGCCGACCCACGCACTGGATCCCGATCCCGCACTGCTCGAGGACACGCTCGCCCAGACGAAGAGGGCCGTCTCGATGCCCTCGCGCCCGACGCTGATGAAGCCGAGGACCACGATGCCGAGGGCCGACCCCGCGACGGCGCCGTCGAGCCGGGACTCGAGGTCGCCCTTGAGGCTGCGGGCGTTCGCGCCCATCCAGAAGATCATCCAGGTGACCAGCCCGACCGCGAGGATCGAGAGGCCGCCGCCGATGAGCTCCTGGGCCTGGAACGACAGGGTCGAGGGGCCCCAGGTGAGGATCGCACCGGTGACGAGCGAGATCGCGATCGCGGCGGCGATACCGGTCCAGAGCCGCGGCAGCACGTCGCGCCGGCCGAGCTTGGTCAGGTAGGCCACGAGGATGCCGACCACGAGGCCGGCTTCGAGGCCTTCGCGGAGGCCGATGAGGTAGTTTGCGAGCACGCGTGTTCTCTTGGTCGATGGTGGACGAGGAGGGGGCGACTCCCGCCCCGAGTCGATCCGGTCGGCGGGGCTCCGTTGTTCGGTAAGCCTTGCCTAACCCGGCTCGACTGTAGTCCGCTGCCCGGTCGCTGTCCAGAAGCGCCCGCAGCGGAGGCCGCGCAGGACGAGAGGCGGAGAGTGGACGCGGGCCGGGACGCAGCAGCGGAGCGGGTGGTGGCGGTGCACGCCCACCCCGACGACGAGACGATCACCATGGGCGGAACCCTGGCGCGGCTGGTGGCGCAGGGCGCCTCGGTCACCGTCGTCACCGCCACGCGAGGCGAGTGCGGCGAGGTCATCCCCGAGGACCTCGCTCCGCTCGAGGGCTCGGCCGAGCTGGCCGCGCATCGGACGACCGAGCTCGTCGTCGCCCTGACGGCCCTCGGCGTCGCCGACCACCGCTTCCTCGGCGAGGCGGGCGCCCGCGCACCCGGCCTCGCTCCGCGCGTCTACCGGGACTCCGGCATGCAGTGGGGGCCCGGCCGCGTCCCGGTGCCGCTCGAGCCGGTGCATCCCGCGTCCTTCACCGCCGCGCCCGAGGACGAGGAGGTGGCCGATCTCGTCGCCGTCCTGCGGCAGGTCGATGCGGGCGTCGTGCTGTCCTACGACGCGGGCGGCGGCTACGGCCACCCGGACCACGTCCGCACCGCCCGGGTCGCCGAGCGCGCCGCCGAGCTGCTGGGCCTGCGCTTCCTCGCCGTCCTCCCCGACGCGGCCCCGCCCCTCCCCGGGGACGTCGTGATCGAGCTGTCCGCCGAGGACCACGCCCGCAAGCGCGCGGCCCTCGAGGCGCACGCGACGCAGCTGGTGGTCGAGGGCGACGAGGCCCGCCTCTCGAGCGGTCCGCCGTTCCCCATCGGCCGCATCGAGCGCTTCCGCCCGGTCGCGCAGGCGGGCCGTCCGGCGCCGCTGCCGGAGGAGCGTCCGACGCTGGGATCGCGCGTGCTGTCGGGCGTCGCCGGAGTCCTGGTCGGCGCGGTGGTCGGAGCGATCACGACCGTCGCCCATCAGAGCACCGTGTCGGTCGGCGGTGTCGTCCTCCCGGTCGGCCTGGCCGCCTCCCTCGCCGGCGTGCTGCTGCTCCTGCTCGGGCTGCGCCTCGTGCTCATCGACCGGTTCGTCGCGTTCTGCACCGCGATGGGCCTGCTCGGGATGATCGGGCTGCTCGCCCTGCGCAGCACCGGCGGATCCGTCCTCGTCCCGGCGAACGGCCTCGGCGTGGCCTGGACCTTCCTCCCCGCCCTCATCGCCCTCGTCGTGATCGCCTGGCCGCGGCTGCGGGCGGCCGCTCCCGCCGCCGCCCCGCGGCCCGCGGACGCCGACGCCCCGTCGGCCCCCGTACGATAGAGACACTGTTCGAAGGGACCTGGAGCACCGTGACCTACGTGATCGCACTTCCGTGCGTCGATGTCAAAGACCGCGCCTGCATCGACGAGTGCCCGGTCGACTGCATCTACGAAGGCGAGCGCTCGCTCTACATCCACCCGGACGAGTGCGTGGACTGCGGTGCCTGCGAGCCGGTCTGCCCCGTCGAGGCGATCTACTACGAGGACGACCTCCCCGAGGAGTGGTCCGACTACTACAAGGCCAACGTCGAGTTCTTCGACGAGATCGGCTCCCCGGGAGGAGCCGCCAAGGTCGGCGTGATCGCGAAGGACCACCCGGTCATCGCGGCGCTGCCTCCGCAGAGCCACTGAGGCCGCTCCCGTGGCCCTCGGCGCGCTGCCCGACTACCCCTGGGACCTGATGGCGCCCTTCGCCCGCACGGCGGCGGAGCACCCCGGCGGGATCGTCGACCTGTCGATCGGCTCGCCGGTGGACCCGACGCCCGCCCCGATCCGCGACGCGCTCGCCCGCGCGACGGACTCGCACGCGTACCCCACGACCGTGGGCACCCCCGCTCTGCGCGAGGCGATCGCCGCCTGGTACGCGCGGCGGCGCGGAGTCGAGGGCCTCGGAGTCGACGAGGTCCTGCCGACGATCGGCTCCAAGGAGCTCGTCGCCTGGCTGCCCTTCCTCCTCGGACTCGGGGAGGGGGACGTGGTCGTGCATCCGCGCGCCGCGTACCCGACGTACGCGATGGGCGCGGCGATCGCCGGGGCCGAGGCGCTCGCCTCCGACGACCCCGCCGAGTGGCCCGCGACGACCCGCCTGGTCTGGCTCAACTCTCCCGGCAATCCCGATGGCGCCGTGCTCGATGTGCCCGCCCTGCGGCGCGCCGTCGCCCGTGCCCGTGAGCTGGGCGCCGTGATCGCGGGGGACGAGTGCTACGCCGAGCTCGGCTGGGACGGCCGCTGGGCCGACGAGCCGATCCCGAGCGTCCTCGACCCGCGCGTGGTGGGGGAGGACCGCACCGGGGTCCTCGGCGTCTACTCGCTGAGCAAGCAGTCGAACCTCGCCGGCTACCGCGCCGCCTTCGTCGCCGGGGACGCGGCCCTGATCGCGCGCCTGGTGACCGTCCGCAAGCACGCGGGCATGATCGTGCCCGGTCCGCTGCAGGAGGCGATGATCGTCGCCCTCGCCGACGACGAGCACGTCGCCGCGCAGAAGGAGCGCTACCGCTCCCGCCGCGACCGCCTCCGGCCCGCCGTCGAGTCCGCGGGCTTCCGGATCGACCGCAGCGAGGCCGGCCTCTACCTGTGGGCGACCGAGGGCCGCCCGGCCTGGGAGTCCATCGACCGCCTCGCCCGCCTCGGCGTCCTCGCGGGCCCCGGCGTCTTCTACGGGGAGGGCTTCCCCGAGCACGTGCGCCTCTCGCTGACGGCCTCCGACGAGCGGATCGACGCGGCCGTCGAGCGCCTGTCCGGCGGCCTCTGAGGCGCTCGACCCGGCCGATCCTGGCGGGTTCCGACAAGGCCCTGGCCCCAGCGCTGGGCGATGTCACAGTGCCCCCGCTTTGCCCATAGGCTGTATGTGGTTCGGTCGACGGCGCCTCGCGAGGCCCCGGCTGCACCACGATCCAGACCCGGCGCCGCCCGCTCCGCGCGAGCGCTTCCGGGGTGCGACCGCGACGACCTGGGAGGCGTTGTGACCGAATCCGGCACGCAGAGCGACGGAACCGCGACGGTGGGCTCCGCGGAGCCCGCGACCGGGAGCGCCACGACGCCGCCTCCCGCGCCGGCGGAGCAGGAGCTCCCCGAGAAGGTCACGCTCACCTTCGGCGACCGCACCGCGGACTTCCCGGTCCTGCGCAGCGTCGACGGCTCCTCGAGCATCGACTTCTCGACCCTGTCGAAGCAGACCGGCTTCATGTCGCTCGACTACGGCTTCGTGAACACGGCGGCGACCAAGTCGCAGATCACCTACATCGACGGCGACCAGGGGATCCTCCGCTACCGCGGCTACCCGATCGAGGAGGTGGCCACCAACGCGACCTACCTCGAGGTGGCCTGGCTCCTCATCTACGGCGAGCTGCCGACGGCCGACGAGCTCGCGGGCTTCGACGAGCGCATCCGCCGCCACACGCTCCTCCACGAGGACCTCAAGCGCTTCTTCGACGCGCTCCCGCACAGCGCGCACCCCATGTCGGTGCTCTCGGCCGGAGTCTCGGCCCTGTCGACGTACTACGAGGACAGCTCCAACCCGAAGGATCCGGAGGCGGTGGAGCTCACCACGATCCGCCTCCTGGCGAAGCTGCCCGTGATGGCGGCGTACGCCCACAAGAAGGCGATCGGCCAGGCGTTCCTCTACCCGGACAACTCGCTGAGCTTCGTCGACAACTTCCTCCGCCTCAACTTCGGAACGATGGCCGAGCAGTACCAGGTCGACCCGGTGCTCTCGAAGGCGCTCGACCGCCTCCTGATCCTCCACGAGGACCACGAGCAGAACGCGTCGACGTCGACCGTCCGCCTCGTCGGCTCCACCGAGGCGAACCTCTACGCCTCCGTCTCGGCCGGCATCAACGCCCTGTTCGGCCCTCTGCACGGCGGAGCGAACGAGGCGGTGCTCACCATGCTCGGCCGGATCCGCGAGTCGGGCGAGAGCGTGTCGACGTTCGTCGAGCGGGTGAAGAACAAGGAGGAGGGCGTGCGCCTGATGGGCTTCGGCCACCGGGTGTACAAGAACTACGACCCGCGCGCGAAGCTGGTCAAGGAGAGCGCCTCCGAGGTCCTGCAGGCCCTCGGCGTGAAGGACCCGCTGCTCGACATCGCGATGGAGCTCGAGGCCCTCGCTCTCGAGGACGACTACTTCAAGGAGCGGCGCCTCTACCCGAACGTCGACTTCTACACGGGCGTCATCTACAAGGCGATGGGCTTCCCGACCCGGATGTTCACCGTGCTCTTCGCGATCGGCCGCCTGCCCGGCTGGATCGCCCACTGGCGCGAGATGAACACCGACAAGCAGACCAAGATCGGCCGCCCGCAGCAGCTCTACATGGGGTCACCCGAGCGCCACTGGCCGACCGACCGCTGACCGGTCCCCGAGAGCCCGTCCCCGCCGGGGGCGGGCTCTCGCTGTGCAGCGCACCCGCCTCTCGTCAGCCGTCCGAGGCTCGAACCTCTCCTTCGAGGCGGGACGCAGAGCGGCGTGGTCGCCGCGGACTCGATCAGCACGGTTCGTCCCGGGGTGCCGCCTGCTGGGCCCGGCGGCGCCGGACGCCCGTCCTCAGGCGTGCAGGGCGGCGTTCAGCTCGATGCCGGCGCCGGTGCGGGGGAGGACCTCGACGGCTCCGGTGAGTGAGTTGCGGCGGAAGAGCAGGTTCGGCACGCCCGAGAGCTGCACGGCCTTCACGGTCTGCGGGGCGCCGTCGGCGCGCGGCGCTCCGCCGACCACGACGACCTTGGTGCCGGCGGTCACGTAGAGGCCGGCCTCGACGACGGTGTCGTCGCCGAGGGAGATGCCGATGCCCGAGTTCGCACCCAGCAGCGCCCGCGCGCCGATCGAGACGCGCTGCACTCCTCCGCCCGAGAGGGTGCCCATGATGGACGCGCCGCCGCCGATGTCCGAGCCGTCGCCGACCACGACGCCCTGCGAGATGCGCCCCTCGACCATCGAGCTGCCGAGGGTCCCGGCGTTGAAGTTGACGAAGCCCTCGTGCATCACCGTCGTGCCGGGTGCCAGGTGCGCCCCGAGGCGGACGCGTGAGGTGTCCGCGATGCGCACCTTCGCGGGGGTGACGTAGTCGGTCAGCCGCGGGAACTTGTCGATCCCGGTGGCCTGGATGCCGTGGCGCCGGAGCGAGGGTCGCAGGCGGGTGAACGACTCCGGCGAGACCGGACCGGCGTTCGTCCACACCACGTTCGGCAGGTGGGCGAAGACGCCGTCGAGGTTCACCTCGTTCGGGCGGACCAGGAGGTGCGAGAGCAGGTGCAGCCGCAGGTAGGCGTCGGACGTGGAGGCGGGCGGCGCCTGCACGTCGATCTGCAGCGTGACCACGTCGATGCGGACCTCGCGGCGCGGATCCTCGCCGGCCTGCTCCTCGAACTCCGCCGGCACGATCCAGGGGTCGCGGCCGGCCGGGATGGTGCCGAGGCGCGGCTCCGGGAACCAGGTGTCGAGGACGGTGCCGTCGGCGGCCACGGTGGCGAGCCCGTATCCCCAGGCGGAGGCGGGCGCGGAGGAGTCTGCGGAGTGCTCGAGGGTCATGCCGATCAGGGTAGCGCGGAGCGTCCGGCCGCTACCCTGGGGCGCATGGCCGATCCGACCACCGCCCCTCCGCTCGATCTGCGCACCGATCCGGTCGCCCTGACGCGGATCCTCTGCGACATCCCGTCCGTCTCGGGCGACGAGCTCGAGATCGCGGACGCGGTGCAGTGGGCGCTCGAGCAGTACGACCACCTCGAGGTCATCCGCGACGGTCACACCGTCGTGGCGCGGACGAACCTCGGCCTCGACCAGCGCGTCGTGATCGCCGGGCACCTCGACACGGTGCCGGTCAACGGCAACCTCCCCGTCGTCGCCGAGACGATCGACGGCGTCGAGCACCTGGTCGGCCGCGGGACCGTCGACATGAAGGCCGGAGTGGCGGTGCAGCTCGTCCTCGCCGCCGAGCTCTCCGATCCGGCCGTCGACATCACCTGGATGTGGTACGACAACGAGGAGGTCGCAGCGGACCTCAACGGCCTCGGCCGCCTCTCCCGGCACCGCCCCGACCTCTTCTCCGCCGACTTCGCGGTGCTCGGCGAGCCGACCAGCGGAGCAGTGGAGGGCGGCTGCAACGGGACGCTCCGGGTCGACGTGGTCACCCGAGGCGTCCGCGCCCACTCCGCCCGCAGCTGGGTCGGCGAGAACGCGATCCACGCGGCCGCGCCGATCCTCGACCGCCTCGCCGCCTACGTGCCGCGCGAGGTCGAGGTCGAGGGCCTCGTGTACCGCGAGGGCGTCAACGCCGTGCGCGTCACCGGCGGGGTCGCGGGCAACGTGATCCCGGACCTCTGCACGGTGCAGGTCAACTACCGCTTCGCCCCCGACCGGTCCGGGGAGGAGGCGCTCGCCCACCTCGAGGAGCTCTTCGAGGGGTTCGAGGTGACGGTGGACGATCTGGCCGAGGGCGCCCGCCCGGGGCTGGACGCACCTCTGGCCCAGGCCTTCCTCGCGGCCGTCGGAGCCGAGGCGAAGCCCAAGTACGGCTGGACCGACGTCGCGCGGTTCTCCGCCATGGGCATCCCGGCTGTCAACTACGGACCGGGCGACCCGCTCCGGGCCCACGCCGACGACGAGCGCGTGGCGGTGCACGAGATCACCGAGTGCACCGAGGGCCTCCGCCGCTGGCTGACCGCGTCCTCGTGAGCGCGAGCGCCACGGCCGTCCCCGTCCGCCTCCGCCTGCGCCTGGTCCCGTGGTGGGCGCGGGTCCTCCTGGTGTACATCGCGACCCGCGTGGTCACGACGGTGATCCTGCTGCAGTTCGCCGCGCACCAGCTCGCGAACCCGTGGACCGGACCCTCCCCGTCCTACTCGGCCTTCGCGTCGATGTGGGACGGCCGCTGGTACGAGATCATCGCGGCCACCGGGTACCCCGGCTTCCTGCCGATCACGCAGGACGGCCACGTGGGGGAGAACGCCTGGGCCTTCATGCCGCTCTACCCGGGCGTCGTGAAGGCGCTGATGGCGCTCACCGGCCTCACCTGGGCTCCGGCCGCCGTGACCGTCTCCGTCCTGTGCGGAGCCGGAGCCTGCCTCGTCCTGTACCGCCTCTTCCGGCACTCCCTCGGCGAGTCGCAGTCGCTGACGGCGGTGCTGCTGCTCTGCGTGGCGCCGACCTCGCCGCTGATGCAGCTCGCCTACGCGGAGTCGATGGCGATGCTCCTGACCGCGGTCACGCTCCTCCTCCTGGTGCGGCGCCGCTGGCTCGCGGTCGTGCCCGTCGTGCTGCTGCTGGGCCTGACCCGGCCGAGCGGGCTCGCCTTCGCGGCCGCGCTCGGCCTGTACGTCGTCTACCGGTTCGTCCGGCGCCGCACGGAGCCGTTCCCGCGGTCGGAGTGGCTGCCGGCCGTGGGCCTGACGGCGTGGGGGCTCGTGGTCGGCTTCCTCTGGCCCGCCGTGGCGTGGGCCGTCACCGGGTCGATGACCGCGTACACCGACACCGAGCTGGCGTGGCGTGCGGTCTACATCGGCTACCAGGAGCTGCTCCCGCTGACCCCGTGGTTCCAGGGCGGCGCCTGGTGGGGCTCGTGGTGGTTCGGTGCTCCGGCCGTCGGCGTCGTGCTGGTGGTGCTCCTGCTGGCGGCGTTCGTCGGGATCCTCGCCGCACCGTGGACACGGCGGCTCGATCTCTTCAGCCGGGCCTGGGTCGCCGGGTACGGCGTCTACCTGCTGGCGTTCTTCTTCCCGCAGTCGAGCACCTTCCGGCTGCTGGGCCCGATGTTCCCGCTCGTCGGAGCGCTGGCGGTGCCGCGCTCGCCGGTCTTCCGCGTCGCGCTGGTCCTGCTCGGGATCGGCGGCCAGATCGTCTGGATCTCGATCTGCTGGGCCGTCGCCGGATCGGACTGGACCCCGCCGTGATCGTGCCGAGCGCCCGCCCGGCGCGGTGCTCCTCCGGGGACTCCCGACTCCCGCACGGGTATGCTCGTCGGAATGTCTCCCCTCACGCCAGCCGGTGAGCCGCGACACGCGTCGCCCCTCCTCCGGCCGACCCGCCGGCGAGCCGCGGCGACACCCGCCCGCTCCCCGCTGACGACCCCCTCCGCGACGAACCACGGGCCGCTCGCGTGAGCGCCACCGCGATCGCGCCGGAGACGGAGGACGCCTCTCCGTCCCGCTCCCGCTGGGGTCTGCTCCGGAGGATCCCGTGGTGGATCCAGGTGCTCCTGGTCTTCGCCGTGTCCCGCGTCGTCACGACCGTGATCATGCTCCGTGTCGGCGCCGTGCGTCAGGGCGTCGAGTGGACGGGACTCCGCGACACCTACGTCCGGTTCGCGACGACGTGGGACGGCGGCTGGTACGAGCGGATCGGGATGACGGGGTACCCGTCGGTCCTGCCGCTCTCGCCGTCCGGAGCCGTGGAGCAGAACCCCTGGGCGTTCATGCCCGTCTACCCGTTCACCGTCCGCGGCCTGATGAACATCACCGGGCTCGACTGGGCGAACGCGGCGGTGCTCGTCGCCCTGGTCTGCAGTGCAGCGGCGTGCCTGGTGATCTACCGGCTGTTCCGCGTCTCGCTCAGCGAGGGCCAGGCGCTGATGGGGATCGTCTTCTTCTGCGTCGCTCCGACGTCCCCAGTCCTGCAGATCGGCTACGCGGAGTCCGGCGGCATCCTCCTGACGGCCGTGCTGCTCCTCCTGCTGGTTCGCCGCAAGTGGATCTGGACGTTCCCCGTCGTGCTTATCGTGGGGCTCCTGCGCCCGAGCGGTCTCGCGATCGCGGCGATGACGGGCCTCTACTTCCTCTACCGCGTCTGGCGCCACGTGCGCGGCACCGAGCCGTTCGCCCGCCGGGAGTTCGCCTTCACGGTCTCCCTCACGGTCTGGTCCCTCGCGGTGGGGTTCGCCTGGCTGCTCATCGCCTGGGCGGTCACCGGCTCCTTCACCGCCTACACCGACACCGAGCTCGCCTGGCGCAGCGTCTTCATCGGCGAGGGCGAGCTCATCCCCTTCACCTCCTGGTTCGCCGGCGGGGGCTGGTGGGGAGGCCTCTGGTTCGGCTCGCCGATCACGGGCATGGGCATCACCGTCGTGGTGGTGCTCGGATTCCTGGCGATCCTGTTCTCGCGGGCCACGCGCAGCCTCGACGTCTACTCGCGGCTCTGGGTCGGCGGCTACGCGATCTACCTCTTCGCGTTCTTCTACCCGCAGTCGAGCACGTTCCGCATCCTGATGCCGATGTTCCCGCTGGCCGGGGCGCTCGCGGTGCCGCGGTCGACCCTCCTGAGGGTGTTCGTGGTGGCCGCATCGATCGTCGGGCAGATCGTCTGGGTGCTGCTGTGCTGGGTGTTCACCCCCGGCGACTGGTCCCCGCCGTGATCGGCTGACGCCCGACTTCCGGGCGCGGTTCGGAACACCCCCGCGGATGCACGATAATAGGGGGATACGTCACGAAAGGGGAACTCTATGGCGGCCATGAAGCCGAGGACCGGAGACGGACCGATGGAGGCTGTTAAGGAGGGCCGACTCATCGTCGTGCGCGTTCCGCTCGAAGGAGGCGGACGCCTCGTCGTCTCGGTCAACGATGCAGAGGCGAAAGAGCTGCACGACGCGCTCGCGTCGGTGGTGTCTCCCGCCTGATCCGCACCGTCGTGAACGCCCGTCGCACACCGTGCGGCGGGCGTTCCGTCTGTCCCCGGTCGGCCGCGCTCGTCAGGCGCGGCGCTTGTTGGCCTGCAGCAGGCCGTCGCCGATCGGCGAGAGCACGCTGACCACGGCGGGGGAGGCGCAGACCTCGGCCACCAGCGTGCGGAACGCCGTCGCGATCTCGTCGCGCTGCGCGGGGTTGGCCACGCGTCCGCGCCAGAGCGCGTGGGGGACGAGGACCGTCCCGCCCGGACGGACGAGCCGCAGCGCGTGCTCGACGTTCTCGATGACCTGCAGCGGATCGCCGTCGACGAAGACGATGTCGTAGGAGTTCTCGTTCATCCGGGGCAGCACCTCGAGGGCGCGGCCCGGGATGAGCCGGAGCCGATTCGGCGAGATGCCCGCCTCGTGGAACTGGGCGCGCGCGTGCTGCTGGTGCACCGCCTCGGAGTCGATCGAGGTGAGCATGGCCTCGGGGGCGCCGTCGAGCAGCCACAGGCCGCTCACTCCGGTGCCGGTGCCGATCTCGATGATGGAGGTCGCGCGCGCCGCGGCGGCGACCAGCGCGGCCTGCGCGCCGATCGAGGGGGAGACGGCGTCGATGCCCAGCTCGACCGAGAGCCGGCGGGCCGAGGCGATGGCCTCCGACTCGACGACCGCGTCCTCGGCGTACTTCCAGTTGGCATCCTTGTCGGACACGGGGGCGCTCCTCTGATCGGTGCACCGGGCGGATCGCGCCCGGGCATCGTCAGGGTACGGTGGCGCGCGGGCTCCGCGAGGGAGGCGCGGCGGGTTAGTGTTGTCCTCGTGTTCGGTCTGACGTTCGACAAGCTCCTCATCATCGGGGTCATCGCCGTCTTCGTGCTGGGTCCCGACCGCCTCCCGCACTACGCCGCCCAGCTCGGGCAGCTCGTGCGCAAGGTGCGCGGATTCGCCACGCAGGCCCGGGAGCGCGTCAAGGACGAGATGGGCGACGAGTTCAACGACGTCGACTGGAAGAAGCTCGACCCGCGCCAGTACGACCCCCGCCGCATCATCCGCGACGCCCTGCTCGAGGACGATCCGGCCCCCACCGTGAAGCCGCCCACCGCTGTCGCCGCTCCGGTCGTGCCGGGCGGCACCGGCTCCGCGCAGGACAGCTACTACACGACGATGCAGCGCTCCGTCTCGTCCGGCACGCTCTCGAGCGTCGCGCCGCCGCCGATCGACTCCGAGGCCACCTGAGCCCTGCTCCGCGAGGAGCGCCGGGCGGGCGTCTCGACCGACGCCGCCCGCACGAAGCCGCGCGGAGGCGTCAGCCGACGGAGAGCGGAAGCCGACGGCCGGTCAGTCCCCGCGGCCGCGCGGCGAGCGTCGCCGCCAGGGCGTCGATCGCCCGGGCGGCAGGATCCTCAGGATCGGCGACGACGACGGGCACGCCCTCGTCGCCCCCCGCCCGCAGCGCGACGGAGATCGGCAGCGACGCGAGCAGCGGCACCTCGTCGCCCGTCGCAGTGAGCCGACGCGCGACCTCGGCCCCGCCTCCGCTGCCGAAGAGCTCCAGCACCGAGCCGTCGGGCTGCGGAAGCCCCGACATGTTCTCGACCACTCCGACGATGCGCTGACCCGATTGGCGGGCGAGCGCGCCGCTGCGCTCGGCCACGTCGGCGGCCGCCGGCTGCGGGGTGGTGACGATGAGGACCTCCGCATGCGGGAGCAGCTGCCCGATGGAGATCGCCACATCCCCCGTGCCGGGAGGCAGGTCGAGCAGGAGCACGTCGAGGTCGCCGAAGTACACGTCGGTGAGGAACTGGGAGATGGTGCGGTGCAGCATGGGTCCGCGCCAGGAGACGGCCGCCCCCCGGGTGTCGCCCTCGAGGAACATCCCGATCGAGATGACCTTCACGCCGTACGCCACCGGCGGCAGCATCAGCTCGCCGACGCGGGTGGGCCCCGCGACGCGCCCGTCGTGCATCAGGCCGAGCAGGCCGGGGATGGAGAAGCCGTGCACGTCGGCGTCCACGAGGCCGACAGCGAGACCCCGCTGAGCGAGGGCGACCGCGAGGTTGGCGGTGACGGTCGACTTGCCGACGCCGCCCTTGCCGCTGGTGACCGCGTACACGCGGGTGAGCGAGTCCGGGCCGAAGGGCATGCTCCGGCGCCCGCCCTGGAGGCGTTCGGTGAGGGCGGTGCGCTGCGCCGGCGTCATGACTCCGACCACGACGTCGACCGCCGTGACTCCGGGAGCCGAGGCCGCGGCCTCGCGTACGTCGCGCTCGATCGCGGAGGCGGCCGGGCAGCCGACGATGGTCAGCCGGATCGCGACGCGGACCGCTCCGTCGACGGCCGCCTCGACCGACTCGAGCATGTCGAGCTCGGTGATGGGCTTCCGGATCTCCGGATCGACGACCCGGGCCAGCGCCGTCCTGACGGCGGTCTCGATGGCGGCGACGTCAGGCATCGCGCCGCTCGGGCTCCTGCGCCCGATCCTTCTCGAGCTCCTCGAGCAGTCCGCGCAGCTCCGAGCGGATGAAGTCCTTGCTCGCCATGTCGCGGATCGCCAGGCGCAGGGCCACGACCTCGCGCGCGAGGTACTCGGTGTCCGCGAGGTTGCGCTCGGCCCGCTGCCGGTCCTGCTCGATCTGGACGCGGTCGCGGTCGTCCTGGCGGTTCTGCGCGAGCAGCAGCAGCGGCGCGGCGTAGGAGGCCTGCAGCGAGAGGATCAGCGTCAGCACCGTGAAGCCGAGGGCCTGCGAGTCGAAGCGCGCGTCCGCGGGCCCGTAGGTGTTGAACATCAGCCAGAAGACGCAGAAGATCGTCATGCCGACCAGGAACCACGGCGTGCCCATGCCGCGGGCGAACGACTCGGTCAGGCGGCCGAAGCGGTCGCTGCTCGGGCGGTTCCGCCGCGAGAGGACGCGGGTGCGCAAGCCCTTGGGAGCGTCCAGGCGCCGGTCCTGCTTGGTGTCCCTAGCCACGCGCGCCCCTCCGTCCCCGTCGTGTCCTGCCTGTCGCCGCGGGTGCCGGCGGCACGAGCGGGACGCCCTGCGTCGCCGTCGTCACCGGCTTCCTCGGTTCGTCGTCGTCGCCGTGGCTGCGCCAGTCGTCGGGGAGGAGGTAGTCGAGGACGTCGTCGATGGTCACGACGCCGACGAGGCGGTGGGACGCGTCGACGACGGGCACCGAGACGAGGTTGTAGCTGGCCAGGATCCGGGCGACCTCGGCCGCCGAGGTCTCGGGCGTGATCGGGTCCATGCTCTGGTCGAGCAGGGTGCCGAGGCGCTCGTGCGGCGGGTAGCGGAGCATTCGCTGGAAGTGCACCATGCCGAGGAAGCGGCCGGTCGGCGGCTCGTAGGGCGGCAGCGTGACGCAGACGGCGGCGCCGAGGGCCGGGGCGAGCTCGTGGCGGCGGATGAGGGCGAGACCCTCGGCGACGGTCGCCTCGGAGGAGACGATGATCGGCTCCGTGGTCATCAGACCGCCGGCGGACTCCGGAGCGTAGGTGAGGAGCATGCGGACGTCGTCCGCCTCCTCGGGCTCCATCAGCTCCAGGAGCGCCTCGCCGCGCTCCTCCGAGAGCTGGGCGATCAGGTCGGCCGCGTCGTCCGGCTGCATCTGGTCGAGGACGTCGGCGGCGCGGTCGTCGTCGAGCCGGCCGAGGATCTCGACCTGCTCGCTCTCGGGCATCTCCTCGAGCACGTCCGCGAGGCGGTCGTCCGAGAGCTCGCCGGCGACCTCGAGCATCCGCTGTTGCGGCAGGTCGAGGAGCGTGCTGGCGAGGTCGGCGGGCTTGAGCTCGGAGAGGCTGGCGACGTACTGCTCGGCGGACTGCGCCTCGGTCGAGACGCTCTCGCGGACCTCGCGCCAGCCGGCGAAGGCGGTCGCGCCCTTGGCGAAGGGGGAGGGGCTGGTCTTGGGCCGGCGGACGAAGAGCTGCGCGAGCTCCCACTCGCCGGGAGCGGCCTCCTCGATCGCGACGTCCTCGACGACCGCGTCACCGGAGCCGTCCACGAAGCTCACCCGGCGGCCGAGGAGCTCGGCGATGACGCGGACCTCGCCGCCCCGCTGCTCGAAGCGGCGCACGTTGATCAGCCCGGTGGTGATGATCTGGCCGCTGCCGATGCTGGTGACCCGGCCGATCGACACGAAGACGCGACGGCGCCCGGGGATCTCGACCACCAGGCCGACCACCCGCGGGGCGTCGTTCTGCCGGTAGACCAGGAGCACGTCGCGGACCTTGCCGACGCGATCGCCGGCCGGGTCGAAGACACTGCATCCGGCCAAGCGCGCGACGAAGACTCTGGCGGAACTCACGGCTACAAACCTAGTCCCGTGCAGCCGGGCGGACGCCGAGCGTTCCCGGCTCGCCCTCGGCCGGTTCTCCGAATCCGTTCAGAGACCTTCAAGTGGCCTGTGCGATTCTGCCCGGGTGACTCAGCAGACGCCGTTCAGCGGCCGAGGGCCGGCCTTCCCCACGATCCCGCGCGGGGAGATCCTCGCCACGTTCGACACGTACCAGGAGGCGCAGGCCGCCGTCGACGTGCTCGCCCGCGCCGACTTCCCGGTGCGCCAGCTCGCCATCATCGGCAACGAGCTCAAGAGCGTCGAGCGGGTGACCGGCAAGCTCACCTGGGGCCGCGTCGCCCTCGCCGGAGCGGCCTCCGGCGCCTGGCTCGGCGTCTTCCTGGGCCTCCTGCTCATCATCTTCTCGCCGACGACGGAGCTCTCCTTCCTCATCGCGGCGGTCCTCCTCGGCGCCGGCTTCGGGATGCTCTTCGGGCTCGCCTCCTACGCCGTGAACCGCCGCCGTCGCGACTTCACCTCGACCATGCAGGTGATCGCGACCAGTTACTCCGTGCTCGTGGACCCCGAGGTGGTCAACCGCGCGCGCAACCTGCTCGACGGCGGCACCTCCCCGGCGGAGGCGCCGCAGACGACCTGGGCTCCGCCGCCCGCCGCGGTCGGCGACCCGCAGCCGCAGCCCGTCCGCCCCGAGGACGACCCGCGCTGACGATCCTCGACGAAGGCCCCCGGTCCGCCGGGGGCCTTCGTCGTTCCCGGGGCGGGGCGGCTCAGGCGGAGCCGACGGGCGGGAGGACGATGTCGACCGCGAGACCCCGGGGGGAGCGGTTGACCAGGGCGACCGTCCCGCCGGCCGAGAGCACGGTGGTGTGCACCAGGGCCAGTCCGAGACCGCTGCCGCCGGAGGCGAGGGTCCGGGAGTCGTCCGGGCGGGAGAAGCGGTCGAAGGCGACCGGGATGAAGGCGTCGGGCATCCCCGGTCCGTCGTCCGAGACGCTGAGCATCAGGCGCCCGTCCGACTGCGAGAGGGAGGCGACGATCATGCCGCCGCCGTTCATCGCCTGGATCGCGTTCCTCACGAGGTTGTCGATCACCCGGCCGAAGTCCTGGGACGCGACCGCGTAGAGCCGGGCCGGCTCGCGCTCGTCGATCTCGTAGTCGATCTCCACCCCCGACTCCGAGGCGAGCAGGCGGGTGCGGTCGACGGCGCCCACCAGCTCGTCGACGAGCTCGGCGAAGGGAGCGGTCGGGCGGACGGTGCGGCTCTCGATGCGCGAGATGTCGAGCAGGGCGGACGCGAGGCGCACGAGCCGGTCGACGCTCTTCTGCGCGTCGAGGATGACCCGGTCGACCGCGACCGGATCGTCGACGCGGTGGTGGGCGATCTCGAGCTGCGCGGAGAGCGCGGCGAGGGGAGTGCGGAGCTCGTGGCTCGCATCCGACACCATCTGCTTCTCCCGGGCCAGCGACGCGGTCTGCTTGGTCAGGAACGCGTTCAGCGTCACCGCGAGCTCGTCGATCTCGTCGCGCGTGCCGACGACCGGGAGCTGGTCGCCCTGCCCGGGCTCGGCGGCGATCTGATCCGCGCGCGCCCGCATCCGGCGCACCGGGGCGAGGGCCGCGCCCGTCAGGATCCACGAGGCGAGCCCGAACGTGACGACGAGGAAGATCGCGGCGTAGACGAGCACGTGGGCGAAGTCGTCGAGGACGAGCTGCGACGCGGCCTGATCGCGGGCGGAGGCGACCTGCCAGACGCCGAGATCGCTCTCGATGGCCGTGAAGCGGACCAGGTAGCTGCCGTTCGCCGTCGTCACGTCGGCGTACCGGGGCGAGGTGTCGGCCGGCTCCTCCGCCAGAGCGCTGAGCACCTCGCCGCTCAGGCGCGAGGGCATGGTCGAGGTGCTGACGCTCCCGTCGGGCGCGAGAGCGAGGAACAGCTGGCCCGTCGACGAGCCCTGCGTGCGCGGGACGTTGCCCGCCGAGATGTTGCGGCGCACCTCGTCCTCGATCGACATCAGGATCGTCCGCTCACTGCGGTCGACGATGCCGGTGACCACCTGGTAGAAGAGCAGCGCCGCGAGCGCGAAGAGGGCGGTCGCCACAGCGACCGTTCCCACGGTGATCCTCGCGCGGATCGAGAGCGCGCCGACCCGGCGGCGTGCCGTGCTCATCCGCGACACGGGCTACTCGACCGGGCGGAGGAAGTAGCCCTTGCCGCGGACGGTCACGATGCTGACGCCCGTGTCCTCGGTCGGGAGCTTCTTGCGCAGGTAGCTGACGTACTGGTCGACGATGTTGTTGTCGACGATCTCGCCGCCGCCCCAGATCTCGGAGAGGATCCGCTGGCGGGTCACCACGGAGCCGACGGGAGTGATGAGGAGCTTGAGGAGCTCGAGCTCCTTCGGGCTGACGTGGATGCGCGAGCCGTCGGCGGTGCGCCGGATGCTCGATCCGTCCACGGTGATGCGTCCGACGTCGATCGAGGTGGACATCAGCGACGGGCTGCGGCGCAGGAGGGCCCGGAGGCGCGCGTTGAGCTCGGTGAACGCGAACGGCTTGGTCAGGTAGTCGTCCGCTCCGGCGTCGAGCCCGAAGACGCGGTCCTCGATCGCGTCCCGCGCGGTCAGCAGCATGATCGGCGTGGGCCGGCCGAGCTCGCGGATCCGGCGGCAGATCTCGAAGCCCGACATCGCCGGGAGCATGACGTCCACGATGGCGGCCGAGAACTCGGCGTTGCTGAACGCGACGAGCGCGTCGATGCCGTTCGTGGTCAGCACGGCCTCGTAGCCGGCGTCTTCGAGGCCGCCGACGAGGGCCTCACCCATGGCTGGATCGTCTTCGACGACAAGGATCTTCACGCGCTCACCCTACGGCCCGGCTCCCAGGAGGACGCTCTGGGCTGGCCGTGTGTCGATCGGATGCGGGATCGACCCATCCGATCGGCGCTCGGCGACGAATGAGGAGCAACAGACCGCTCGGGGGCGTGGCGGGAGAGGCGCGATCAATGGCGCAATTCTACTCTTCTCCCCCCGTCGGCCCGATGATACTGTTCGCGAAGTTCACCTCTACCGTCACCCGAAGGCGGCACAAACATGCTCAATATTCTTTCCATCTGGGCGCGTCTCGCGCTGTCGGTCCTCCTGTGGATCGTCCTTCTCCCCGTCATGCTCGTCCTGCTGCCGTTCCGCACGGGCAGGAGCGCCTCGCTCCCCGCCCTGCGACCGGTGCCGGTTCCCGCATCGACGGTGGCGATCGACACCCGGAGCACCAGCGGCGCGTACTAGGCCCACTTCCCGGTCGTTCCGGGCCCGACGCCCCGCTCCCATGAGCTCCGGCGTCGTCCGCCCACCGATCCCCGACACCCGAACAGCCGTGCCTCTCTCCGCCAGGAGGGGGCGCGGCTGTTCGTCGTTCCCCGGGTCGATCCCGACTGACCGACAGATGTCGATTTCGGCTACTCTCGATCGCGAGCCGCGTCAAGCCCTTCGCAGAATCTCAGGGACTGGCAATACAGTGCTCGCACATGGTTCACCGATCGGAAGGAACACGGATGCTTCGCGCCACGCTCGACACCGCTGGGATCCAGCTCGATTCGACCACGGGAGCCCCCGTGCGCCCCGACACCCCGGTCTCGGTGGTCGCGTCGGCGCCTCAGAGCCTGATCTCGCGGATGCTCGGACGCCGCCGCTGCGAAGCCTGCGGAGCGGCCTCGGCCCGTCGCCGCGACGGCTTCTGCTCGGCCGACTGCGCCGGCACCTTCCACCTCTACGAGTGAGCCCGACCGGCCGAGTGCCGGTGGTGAACGTCCCGAAGGCCCGTGATCGACGATCGCGGGCCTTCGTGCTGTCCGGGGAGGGTCGGAGCGCCGGGTGAGGAGCGCCACGGTCGGACTCGGTCGCCCACCGGGTGACGCCGCTCGGTCCGTGGTGGAGGGGTGCGCCTCGAGGGGCGTCGAGCACCGGAGCTGAGCGCCCATGTGCGAGGGAGGAGAGCGGAGGACCGCGGATGTGCCCCCAGTAGGATTCGAACCTACGCCCCTGCCTCCGGAGGGCAGTGCTCTATCCCCTGAGCTATGGGGGCCAGGAGTGCCTGACCACATTAGCACCCGGGCGGGGCGGGCCCCGACGCCGGGAGCGGTCCTCGCGCATGCCACGATGGAGCCATGCTGCGCACTGTCTCCGCCTCGCTGGATCTGCGTCTGAACGGCCCGACCGACCTGATCTTCCTGGTGGCGGCGACGCCCACGGGCGACTCGTTCGAGGACTCCTTCACCGTCCGGCTCGACGGGCAGGACGTGCCTGTGCGGGAGTTCCCGGCGCGGCACGGCGCCCGCGTGCACCGCGTCGCGGGGAACGAGGGCGACCTGCGGGTCGAGTACCGGGCGCGGGTCGCCGGCCACGGCGCTCCGGACGAGCCGAGCGAGCTCGAGCTCGTCGAGTACCTGCGGCCGAGCCGGTACGCCGAGGCGGACGTGCTCGGAGGGATCGCCCGGCGCGAGTTCGGGCGGGCCCGGGGCTTCGAGGCGCTGACGGCCGTCGAGGAATGGGTGCACGGCCACCTGTCGTACGTCTACGGGTCGACGGTCGGCACCGGGGGAGCGGCGCAGGTCATCGAGAGCGGCCAGGGCGTGTGCCGGGACTTCGCGCACACGGTCGCCGGGCTGCTCCGCGCCCTCGACATCCCCGCCCGGGTGACGGCGGTCTACGCGCCGGGCCTCGAGCCGCGGGACTTCCACGCGGTCACGGAGGCCTGGGTGGGCGGCGCCTGGCACGTCGTGGACGCGACCCGGCTGGCTCCGCGCGGGTCGATGCTGCGCATCTCGTCCGGCCGGGACACGGCGGACACCGCGTTCCTCAGCAGCTACCTGACGGACCTGCGCCTGACCGGGATGAGCGTGGAGGCCGACTGCGACGCGGCGCTCGTCGACGACCACGTCTCGCCGGTGCGCCTGGGCTGACGCCGGGGCTCAGCCGGCGAGGACGCCGATCGCCGACCGCACGAGCGGCTCGGGGTCGCCCGGCTCGACGAAGGAGGCGCTGGACGCCTCGATCCAGTACTCGCCGACGAAGGCGTCCGCGACGCCCCGCCCCTCGGCCACCTGGTAGTAGCCCTCGATCTCCGGCGGCTTGCCGTAGGTGGGGACGGCCTTGCTGGTGGTGAAGAACTCGTTCTTGAGCGCCTCGATCACCGCGGGGTCGAGGTGGGCCACGGCCAGCTGCAGCTCGGCGCCCGAATCGTCGGACCATCCGCAGACCAGGCCGTCGTACTGGGAGATCTCCTCGGAGACGGCGGTGGTCCCGATGCCGTCGTCCGGGGAGAATCCGCCCCACAGGCCCGCGAGCGCCGAGGCCGGGACCAGCTGCTCGCAGGCGAGGGGGATCGGCGTGCCGCTGACGGCGCCGCTCGCGCTCGGCTCCGGGTCGGCCGCGGGGGAGCAGCCGGAGAGGGCCGCCGCGGCGAGGGCGACGAGGAGGAGGGCGGCGGGACGGCGCATGCGTCGCACCCTAGCAACGCCGCCCTGCCGAGCGGCCCCACGGTGCAGGAGGGGCGGGGGGCGCGGGCGCGGCGGCCGGTAGAATCGCTCCCCGTGACTCCCGAACAGCTCGCCGCCTCCCTGCACGCCCTCGTCCTCGACGCCGTGCAGCGACGGGGGAGCGATGCGGGCGTCGAGCTCTCGGACGTCGTGCTGGAGCGCCCGAAGAACCGCGACCACGGCGACTGGGCCTCGAACATCGCGATGAAGCTCGCGAAGCGGGTCGGCGCGAACCCGCGCGAGCTCGCCGCCGAGCTGGCCGAGGGGCTGGGCGCGGTCGAGGGCGTCGCCACGGTCGAGGTCGCCGGTCCCGGCTTCCTCAACGTCCGGCTCGAGGCCGCGGCCGCGGGTGCCCTGGCCGGCGCGATCGTCGATGCGGGCGAGGCCTACGGCACCGGGTCCGCCTACGCCGGCGTCCGGATGAACCTCGAGTTCGTCTCCGCCAACCCCACCGGCCCCATCCACATCGGCGGGACGCGCTGGGCGGCGGTCGGCGACAGCCTGGCACGGATGCTCCTCTCGCAGGGCGCCGAGGTGACCCGCGAGTACTACTTCAACGACCACGGCGCGCAGATCGATCGCTTCACGCGGAGCCTCCTCGCCGCCCACCGCGGCGAGCCGACCCCGGAGGACGGCTACGGCGGCGCCTACATCGGCGACATCGCCGAGCGCGTCGCCGCCGCCTACCCGGGCGACCTCGCCGTCCTGCCCGAGGAGGAGCTCGCCGAGACCTTCCGCTCCATCGGCGTCGAGCTGATGTTCGGCGAGATCAAGCAGAGCCTGCACGAGTTCGGCGTCGACTTCGACGTGTACTTCCACGAGAACTCCCTGCACGAGTCGCGTGCCGTCGACCGCGCGATCGAGCGCCTCCGCGAGCTCGGGCACATCTTCGAGGCGGACGGCGCCACCTGGCTGCGGACCACCTCGTTCGGCGACGACCGCGACCGCGTCATCATCAAGAGCGACGGGGAGGCGGCCTACATCGCGGGCGACCTCGCCTACTACCTCGACAAGCGCGAGCGCGGCTTCGATCGGGCGATCATCATGCTCGGCGCCGACCACCACGGCTACATCGGCCGGATGATGGCGATGTGCGCGGCGTTCGGCGACACCCCGGGCGTGAACCTCGAGATCCTGATCGGCCAGCTGGTCAACCTGCTCCGCGACGGCGAGGCGGTCCGGATGTCCAAGCGGGCGGGGACCGTCGTCACGATGGAGGACCTCACGGAGGCCGTCGGCGTGGACGCCGCGCGCTACTCGCTGGTGCGCTCCTCGGCCGACTCGACCCTCGACATCGACCTCGACCTGCTGACCAAGCGGAGCAACGACAACCCCGTCTACTACGTGCAGTACGCCCACGCGCGCACCCGCCAGGTCGCGGCGAAGGCCGCGGCGTCGGGCGTCCCCGTCGAGCCGTTCGCGCCCGAGACGCTGGTGCATCCGACCGAGTCGGCTCTGCTCGGCGGCCTGCAGGAGTTCCCGCGCATCGTGGCGCACGCCGCGGAGCTGCGCGAGCCGCACCGCGTCGCGAGGTACCTCGAGGAGGTCGCCGGCCTCTACCACCGCTGGTACGACAACTGCCGGGTCGTGCCGCAGGGCGAGGACCCGGTCGAGGCCGTGCACTCGACCCGGCTGCGCCTGAACGAGGCGACCGGGCAGGTGCTCCGCAACGGGCTCTCCCTGCTGGGCGTCACGGCCCCGGACCGGATGTGAGCGCGTCGGGGGCGGCGCCGCGGCGCCGGCGCGGGGGACGCGCGGCCGTGGTGGTCGTCGTGGTGCTGGTGCTGCTCGTGGTCGCGGCGGTGGTGGGCGACTCGCTCGCCCGCCGCGCCGTCGCGGACCGCGCCGCCGCGAGCCTCCGCGAGGCGCTCGCACTGCCCGCGGACCGGGCGGTGGACGTCGACGTCGCGGGCTGGGCCGTGCTCCCGCAGCTCGTCTCGGGGCGGCTGGACCGGCTCGACCTGCGCAGCTCGGACGTGACGTTCGGCGAGCTCGACGGCGACGTCGCCGCGACCCTGATCGGGGTGCCGGTGAGCGGCGTCGGAGCGGTCGTGTCCGGCAGCACGACGGTCGCGATCGACGCGGCCTCGGTGTCGCGGCTCGTCACCGAGCGCAGCACCGTTCCTGTCGACGAGGTGACCCTGGACGCTCCGCTCGTGCGCGTGACCGCCTCCGCCGAGGTGCTGGGCCTCCGGCTCGGCGCGGGCGTGGGGATGGAGCTCGCCGCCGTGGACGGCGCCATCCGGCTGACCCCGGCCGAGGTCTCCGCCGCCGGTGCGACCTTCTCGGCGACCGACTTCCGCGACCGCTTCGGCGCCGTCTCCGGCGACCTGCTCGCTCCGTCCTCCGTGTGCATCGCGGACTCGGTGCCGCGCGGACTGACGCTGACCGGGGTCGAGGTCGCCGACGAGTCGCTGAACGCGAGCTTCGCGCTCTCTCCGACGTTCCTGAGCGACCCCGCGGAGCAGGAACCGGGCACCTGCGCCTGAGCCCGCGCGGAGCCGCCGCCCCGGACCGGTAGGATCGGAGCCCTGTGCCGGCGTCTTCCGCGGGCCGAACACTGACATCGCTGGCTTCAGGGGTCAATCCGGACCCGCTCGCCCCGCAGTGACGCTCCCACTCTCTCCTGTGAGGTCTCACCCGTGGACACCGTCGACGCCCGCGCCCGCGCCCCCCGGCATCCGCTCGCGCCTGAGTGGCTGCACACGCCCGCCGACCCGAACGCCCTGGCCGACGGCGTGTGGCCGGACAGCGCCGAGCGCGGCGAGGACGGCGGGATCCGGATCGCCGGAGTGCCCGTCGCCGAGCTGGTGCGCGAGCACGGCACTCCTCTCTACGTGGTGGACGAGGCCGACGCCCGCCGCCGGGCCGTCGAGATGCGCGAGGTCTTCGCCCGCGAGCTCGGCCGCATCGGCACCGGCGTCACCGTCTACTACGCGGGCAAGGCGTTCCTCTCGACCGAGGTCGCCCGCTGGATGCGCGACGAGGGCCTGAACCTCGACCTCTCCAGCGGCGGCGAGATGGCGGTGGCCCTCGCCGCCGGGATCGAGCCCGAGCGCTTCGGCCTCCACGGCAACAACAAGTCGCTCCGCGAGATCGACCGGGCCGTCGAGGTGGGCGCGGGCACGATCGTGCTCGACAGCCTCGTCGAGATCGAGCGCGTCGCAGCCGCGGCCGAGCGGCACGGCCGCGTGCAGGCGGTGCGCCTCCGGGTCAACAGCGGAGTGCACGCGCACACCCACGAGTTCCTCGCCACGGCGCACGAGGACCAGAAGTTCGGCCTCGCACTCGCCGACTGCCCGGCCGCGGTCGCCCGCATCCGCTCCTTCTCCTCCCTGCGGTTCCTCGGGCTGCACTGCCACATCGGATCCCAGATCTTCGGCTCCGCCGGGTTCGCGGAGTCGGCGTCGCGCCTGCTCGACGTCCACGCGGCACTGCTCGCGGACGGCCCCGTGCCGGAGCTCAACCTCGGCGGCGGCTTCGGCATCGCCTACACCAGCGCCGACGACCCGACGCCGATCGCCGAGATCGCGGCCGCCGTCGCCGACGCGGTCGCCGAGCAGTGCGCCGCCCGCGGCGTCCCGGTGCCGCACATCGCGATCGAGCCCGGCCGCTCGCTGATCGGGCCCGCCGGCGTCACCCTCTACGAGGTGGGCACCGTGAAGGACGTGACGGTCGGCTCCGAGGGCTCGACCGCGGTCCGCCGCTACGTCAGCGTCGACGGCGGCATGAGCGACAACGCCCGTCCGGCGCTCTACGGCGCCGACTACACGGCGCGGATCGCCGACCGCTCCTCCTCGGCCGAGCCCGCCCTCGTGCGGGTGGCCGGGAAGCACTGCGAGTCGGGCGACATCGTCGTCCACGACGACTTCCTGCCCGCGGACGTGCGGCCGGGCGACCTGCTCGCCGTCGCCGCGACCGGCGCCTACTGCTGGTCGCTCGCCAGCAACTACAACTACCTCGGGCGCCCCCCGGTGGTCGCCGTCCGCGACGGGCGCTCGCGCGTCCTCGTGCGCGGCGAGACCGAGGAGGACCTCCTCCGCCGCGACGCCGGCATCGAACGAAAGGCCACCTCCCGATGATCGAGTACCGCAGCCTCCGCGTCGCCCTGCTGGGCGCCGGGTCCGTCGGTGCCCAGGTGGCGCGCCTCCTGCTCGACCACGGCGACGAGCTCGCCCAGCGCGTGGGGGCGCCGCTGGAGCTCGTGGGCGTGGCCGTCAGGGACGTGGACGCGCCCCGCACCGCCGACATCCCGAAGCACCTGCTCACCACCGACGCCGAGTCGCTGATCCTGGGCGCCGACATCGTGGTCGAGCTGATCGGCGGGCTGGAGCCCGCCCGCAGCCACATCCTCACGGCGATCTCGTCGGGCGCGGACGTGATCACGGCCAACAAGGCGCTGCTCGCCGCCCACGGCAACGAGCTCTTCGAGGCCGCCGACCAGGTGGGCGCCCAGCTCAACTACGAGGCGGCCGTCGCCGGCGCGATCCCGATCATCCGGCCGCTGCGCGACAGCCTCGCCGGCGACCGGGTCCACCGCATCCTCGGCATCGTCAACGGCACGACCAACTACATCCTCGACCGGATGGACACCGAGCACGCGAGCCTCGAGGACGCGCTCGCCCGCGCGACCGAGCTCGGCTACGCCGAGTCCGACCCGACCGCCGACATCGAGGGCTACGACGCGGCGCAGAAGGCGGCGATCCTCGCCCGCCTCGCGTTCCACACCGACGTCCCGGTCACCCTGGTGCACCGCGAGGGCATCACCGGCATCACGAAGGCGCAGGTCGA
The DNA here is from genome assembly GCF_002932815.1 of Rathayibacter sp. AY1B4. Taxonomy (NCBI): domain Bacteria; kingdom Bacillati; phylum Actinomycetota; class Actinomycetes; order Micrococcales; family Microbacteriaceae; genus Rathayibacter; species Rathayibacter sp. AY1B4. The sequence continues at coordinate 60,323 of NZ_PSWN01000002.1, forward strand.
CCAGGCCCGCGACTCCGGCTACGTGATCAAGCTGCTCGCGATCTGCGAGCGGCTGACCGACGCCAAGACCGGCGTGGAGGGCGTGTCCGCGCGGGTCTACCCCGCGCTCGTGCACCGCTCCCACCCGCTCGCGGCCGTGCACGGGGCCAACAACGCGGTCTTCGTCGAGGCGGAGGCGGCCGGCGACCTGATGTTCTACGGCGCCGGCGCCGGCGGGATCGAGACGGCCTCCGCCGTCCTCGGCGACGTCGTCTCGGCCGCCCGCCGCCACGTCGTCGGCGGCCCCGGCCTGGTGACCAGCGCGAGCTCCGGGCTCGCGGTCCTCCCGATCGGCCACGTCACGACCCGGTACCAGGTCACCCTCGAGGTGCTCGACCGCCCCGGCGTGCTCGCGCAGATCGCGGGCGTCTTCGCCGACCACGGCGTCTCGGTCGAGACCCTGGTGCAGACCCCGCCCGGCGCCGACCCGCTGGAGGAGCAGGGCGGTGCGGAGCGGCGCGAGCCGACCGCTACCCTGGTCATCGGCACGCACGCCGCGGCGGAATCCGATCTGGCGGCCACCGTCACCGCCCTCCATTCGCATGGTTTCGTCGGCGCCGTGACGTCCGTTCTACGAGTTGAAGGAGCCTGAGATGGCCAAGCAGTGGCGCGGAGTCCTGCACGAGTACGCGGACCGCCTCGATGTCACCGAGGCGACCCCGGTCATCACTCTCGGCGAGGGCGGCACGCCGCTCATCCCCGCGGCGGCCCTCTCGGCGCGCACGGGCGCGAAGGTGTGGGTCAAGTACGAGGGCATGAACCCGACCGGCTCCTTCAAGGACCGCGGCATGACCATGGCGATCTCGAAGGCCGTCGAGCACGGCGCGAAGGCCGTCATCTGCGCTTCGACCGGCAACACCTCCGCGTCGGCCGCCGCCTACGCGACGCACGCCGGCATCACCGCGGCCGTCCTGGTGCCGGAGGGCAAGATCGCCCTGGGCAAGCTCAGCCAGGCGATCGCGCACAACGCGCAGCTGCTGCAGGTGCAGGGCAACTTCGACGACTGCCTCGACATCGCCCGCGACCTCGCGAAGAACTACCCGGTCCACCTGGTCAACTCGGTGAACCCGGACCGCATCGCCGGACAGAAGACCGCGGCCTTCGAGGTCGTCGAGGTGCTGGGCGATGCTCCGGACTTCCACATCGTCCCGGTCGGCAACGCGGGCAACTACACCGCCTACTTCCGCGGCTACTCGGAGGAGCTGGAGCGCGGCGAGTCGACCCGCCTCCCGCGCATGTTCGGCTTCCAGGCCGAGGGCTCCGCTCCGATCGTGCACGGCGCCCCGGTCCGCCACCCCGAGACGATCGCCAGCGCGATCCGGATCGGCAACCCGGCCTCGTGGGAGCTCGCCCTCAACGCGCGCACCGTCAGCGACGGCTACTTCGGCGCGATCAGCGACGAGAAGATCCTCGAGGCGTACCGCATCCTCGCGGGCGAGGTCGGCGTCTTCGTCGAGCCGGCGTCGGCGATCAGCGTCGCGGGGCTCCTCGAGCGCGCCGAGGCCGGAGCGATCCCGAAGGACGCGACCGTCGTCCTGACGGTCACCGGCCACGGGCTCAAGGACCCGCAGTGGGCGCTCCGCACGGCCGACGGCGCGGACATCACGCCGACCGTCGTCCCGGTCGACACCGCCGCGATCGCGGACGTGCTGGGGCTGGCCGGCGCATGACCTCGGCGGTTCCCGTCGGCCGCACCGTCCACGTCAAGGTCCCCGCCACCTCGGCGAACCTGGGCCCCGGCTTCGACACGCTCGGCCTGGCGCTCTCGTTCTACGACGAGCTCGACGTGACGGCCGTCGCGGCCACGGGTGCGCGGGTCACCGTGCACGGAGTCGGCGAGGGCGAGGTGGCGACCGACGAGACGAACCTCGTCGTGCAGGCCATCGCGTACACGTTCGCCGACCAGCGGCAGGAGATGCCCGGCATCGAGGTGATCGCGCGCAACATCATCCCGCACGGCCGCGGGATGGGCTCGTCCGGCGCCGCGATCGTCTCCGGCATCATGGCCGCGAAAGGCCTGCTCGAGGGCGTCGTCGAGCTCGACTCGGACGACCTCCTCCGCATCGCCACCGAGATGGAGGGGCACCCCGACAACGTGGCGCCCGCACTGTTCGGCGGCCTCACCATCGCCTGGGTCGAGCCGCACGCCTCCGGCGCCGACGACTCGCCGCTGCGACCGCGCTCCAAGAAGCTCATGGTCCACCGCGGCGTGTCCCCGGTCGTCTTCGTGCCCGAGCACACCATGTCGACGCGGCTGGCACGCTCGCTGCAGCCGCAGAGCGTGCCGCACGAGGACGCGGTGTTCAACGTCTCGCGCTCCTCGCTCCTGATCGCCGCTCTCATCCAGAGCCCGGAGCTGCTGTTCGCGGCGACCGAGGACAAGCTGCACCAGAACTACCGCGCGGCCGCCATGCCCGAGACCTCAGCGCTGATCGCGCTGCTGCGCTCGCACGGCTACGCGGCGGTCGTCTCGGGTGCCGGACCGAGCGTCCTGGTGCTCTGCAGCGACCCCGCGCAGCGCCTCGCCGCCGCGGATCTGGTGGAGCGGGAGGCCCCCACGCCGTGGCGCGCGCACATGCTGGCCGTCGACTTCAAGGGTGCTACAGTGGGGATCGCATCCCGAGGAACCGCGTAACGAGCGGAATCTGTCCGACGGATCGTCCCGACAACCACGGCCATCACATCGTGTGAAGGGCGCCCCTGCTCCTCTTGCAGACCGGCGCCTGGTCTCCGGGCCCTCTCCTCGCTCTCTGCGGCAGTCGGTCCCGGCGGCCGAGAGCATCGCGTGGATCAGAACACGCGATGGCACCGCACGGTCGATGAGCTCTCCCGGTGAGCACTCGTTCCCGGGGGGAAGGAACCCTCTCCAGTGACAGACGTCAACACCCACGGCTCGACCGTGGACCTCACCGCCGACCTCTCCGGTCTGCGCGTCGCCGAGCTCCAGGCTCTCGCGACGCGGCTCGGCCTCGGCGGCGCCTCCAAGCTCCGCAAGGGCGAGCTGGTCCAGGCCATCTCGGACCTGCGCGCAGCCTCCGCCGAGGACGCGCCCGCCGCGATCGCCGACGCGGTCGCTCCGGACGACGCAGCGGTCGCCCCGGACGTCGACGCCACCGGCGTCGAGGCCGAGCCGGCCGATGTGGCCGAGCAGTCCGCTCCGCAGCCCGAGGCGCCGGCGGAGCTGCCGACGCCCGTCGAGAGCACCGAGGCCGACACGGCCGACGTCCTCGAGCAGGCCGCGCCCACCGTCGACGAGCCCTCCGCGACGGCCGCCGAGTCGGCCCCCGTCGAGCTCGAGCTCCCCGCGGCGGCCGAGCCGGTCGCCGAGCCCGCCGAGCGCGCGCCCCGCCGACGCAGCTCGCGCCGCGCCTCCAGCGGCACCGTCGCCGCCGGCGAGCACCTCAACATCCCCGGCGGGACCGGCGTCGAGTCGCTGATCCCCGACCTCCCCGTCATCGAGCAGGACCGCGACGCCGACCAGGCCGCGAAGCCCGTCATCGACATCGAGCTGCCCAACGGGCCGGAGTCGGACGACTCCTCCCGCGAGGGCGGCCAGCGCGAGCGCCGCGGACGCCGCCGCAGCCGCGGGGGCGCCTCCGAGCAGAGCGAGCAGGCCGAGCAGGCGCCCGCCGAGAACGACGCCGACTCCTCCGACTCCGGCGACCAGCAGGAGCAGCAGGGCGGCGACCAGCAGCAGAACGGCGACCAGCAGGGCACCGGCCGCGGTCGCAACCGCCGCAACCGGAACCGCAACCGCGGGGACGACCGCCAGAACGATGCTCAGCAGAGCCCCGCCGCGCAGTCCCAGCCGCAGAACGGTCAGGGCGCGCGCGCCGCGCAGTCCGAGGGCCAGCAGGCTCCTCAGCAGAACGGCTCCGGACAGCCCCAGAACGGCCAGCAGGCCGAGGGCGAGGACGGCCGCCGCAGCCGCTACCGCGACCGCAAGCGCCGCGGCGGAGCGATCGGCGACGACTTCGAGCCCGAGATCGGCGAGGACGACGTCCTCATCCCGGTCGCTGGCATCCTCGACGTCCTCGACAACTACGCCTTCGTGCGCACCACCGGGTACCTGCCCGGCGTCAGCGACGTCTACGTCTCCCTCGGACAGGTCAAGAAGTACAACCTGCGCAAGGGCGACGCGGTCGTCGGCGCCATCCGCCAGCCCCGCGAGGGCGAGGGCGGCGGCCGCCAGAAGTACAACGCGATCGTCCGCGTCGACTCGATCAACGGCCAGACCGTCGAGGAGGCCGCTGCGCGCGTCGAGTTCCAGAAGCTCACGCCGCTCTACCCGACCGAGCGCCTGCGCCTCGAGACGGAGCCCGGCAAGCTGACCCAGCGGATCATCGACCTGGTCGCCCCGATCGGCAAGGGACAGCGCGGCCTGATCGTCGCGCCGCCCAAGGCCGGCAAGACCATCGTCCTGCAGCAGATCGCCAACGCGATCGTGCAGAACAACCCCGAGGTCCACCTGATGGTCGTCCTGGTCGACGAGCGTCCGGAGGAGGTCACCGACATGCAGCGCACCGTGCGCGGCGAGGTCGTCGCCTCCACCTTCGACCGCCCGGCCGAAGACCACACGACCGTCGCCGAGCTCGCGATCGAGCGCGCCAAGCGCCTGGTCGAGCTGGGCCACGACGTGGTCGTGCTGCTCGACTCCATCACCCGGCTCGGTCGCGCCTACAACGTGACCGCTCCTCCCTCGGGCCGCGTGCTCTCGGGCGGCGTGGACGCCTCGGCGCTGTACCCGCCGAAGAAGTTCTTCGGAGCGGCGCGCAACATCGAGAACGGCGGCTCGCTCACCATCCTCGCGACGGCGCTCATCGAGACCGGCTCGAAGATGGACGAGGTGATCTTCGAGGAGTTCAAGGGCACCGGCAACATGGAGCTGCGCCTCTCCCGTCACCTCGCCGACAAGAGGATCTTCCCCGCCGTCGACGTGAACGCCTCCGGCACGCGCCGCGAGGAGATGCTGCTCAGCGCCGACGAGGTCAAGATCACCTGGAAGCTGCGCCGCGCCCTCGCCGGGCTCGACCAGCAGCAGGCGCTGGAGATCATCCTGTCGCGCCTGAAGGAGACCTCGTCCAACGTCGAGTTCCTCATGCAGGTCTCGAAGTCGGCCGTCGGCCCGGCCACCGCCGGCCACGGCAACGGCCACCACTAGCGCCCCGACGTCCGCGGTCGCCCCTGTCACCGGGGGCGGCCGCGGGCGTTTTCGCGTCCCCGGGCGATGAGCCCGACCCCGACCACCTCCGGAAGCCAGGACCCCATGTTCGAATCCGTCAGCGTCCTCCTCGCCGAGCACGAGGACCTGCAGACGCAGCTCTCCGACCCGGCCCTTCACGCCGATGCCGCCCGCGCCAAGAAGGTCAACCGGCGCTACGCGGAGCTGAGCCAGATCAAGGCGGCCCACTCCGCCTGGATCCAGGCCGGCGAGGACCTCGAGGCCGCGCGCGAGCTCGCCCGCGAGGACGAGGCCTTCGCGGAGGAGGTCCCCGAGCTGGAGGAGTCGCTGCGGGTGGCGCAGGAGAAGCTGCGGCGCCTGCTCATCCCGCGCGACCCCGACGACGGCCGCGACGTCATCATGGAGATCAAGGGCGGCGAGGGCGGAGCCGAGAGCGCGCTGTTCGCAGCCGACCTCCTCCGGATGTACCTCCACTACGCCGAGGCGAAGGGCTGGAAGACGGAGATCCTGGACCGCGACGAGTCCGACCTCGGCGGCTACAAGAACGTGCAGGTCGCGATCAAGAGCAACGCCACCGATCCCTCGCAGGGCGTGTGGGCGCACCTCAAGTACGAGGGCGGCGTGCACCGGGTGCAGCGCGTCCCCGTGACCGAGTCGCAGGGGCGGATCCACACCTCGACCACGGGCGTGCTCGTGTTCCCCGAGGTGGACGCGCCCGAGGAGGTCGCGATCAACCAGAACGACCTGAAGATCGACGTCTACCGCTCCTCCGGTCCCGGCGGGCAGTCCGTCAACACGACCGACTCCGCCGTGCGGATCACCCACCTCCCGACCGGCATCGTCGTGTCGATGCAGAACGAGAAGAGCCAGCTGCAGAACCGTGAAGCGGGCATGCGCGTGCTGCGCGCCCGCATCCTGGCCCGCCAGCAGGAGGAGATCGCCGCGGCGGCCTCGGACGCGCGCAAGACGCAGATCCGCACGATGGACCGCTCCGAGCGCATCCGGACCTACAACTTCCCCGAGAACCGCATCGCCGACCATCGCACCGGCTACAAGGCGTACAACCTCGACGGCGTGATGAACGGCGCGCTCGACCCGGTGGTGGAGAGCGCCATCCAGGCCGACGAGGAGGCCCGCCTGGCCGACATCGGCTCCGAGGAGGCGTGACCCTCGTGACCACCGGTGTCGACGCGCGCACCCTCCTCGCGGACGCGGTCGCCCGCCTCGCCGCCGCCCGCGTCCACACGCCGGACGTCGATGCGGAGCTGCTTCTCGGGCACCTGCTCGGGCTCGGCCGCGGCCGGCTGCAGGCGCGCCTCATCACGGGGTTGAGCGTCGACGAGGAGCACGCCGCGGCGTTCGCGAGCGCTATCGAGCGCCGGTCGGCTCGCGAGCCCCTGCAGCACATCACCGGGATCGCACCGTTCCGCTCGCTCGAGCTCGCGGTCGGACCCGGCGTGTTCGTCCCGCGACCCGAGACCGAGGGCGTCGCGCAGATCGCGATCGACGCGCTCCGCGCGGTCGTCGACCCGGAGCCGATCGCCGTCGACCTCGGCACGGGCAGCGGAGCCCTGGCGCTCGCGCTCGCGCATGAGGTGCCGCACGCGCGAGTGATCGGCGTGGAGAACGCTCCCGAGGCGTTCATCTGGGCCCGCGGCAACCGCGAGCGGCTCGGGCTCGAGAACGCCCGCATCGTCTTCGACGACCTCGCCCGCGCGCTTCCCGAGCTGGACGGCACCGTCTCGGTCGTCGTCTCGAACCCGCCCTACATCCCGGCCGCCGCCGTCCCGCGCGACCCGGAGGTGCGCCTGTTCGACCCGCCCTCGGCTCTCTACGGCGGCGAGGACGGCCTGGACGTCGTCCGCTCGCTCTCGGCGACCGCCCTCCGCCTGCTCCGCTCCGGGGGAGTGCTGGTGATGGAGCACGGCGAGCTGCAGGGCGCCGAGATCCGCGCCCTGCTCACCGCCGACGGCTGGCGCGGAGCGACCACGCAGCGCGACCTCACCGGCCGCGACCGCGCGACGGTGGCGGTGCGCTGAGGCGTCGCGGAGCTCCGGCCTGGCCACCCGGGCCGTCCGATCTCAGTCGCCGAAGGTGATGTCGAGGTAGGGGGTGGTGGTGGATTCGCGGGTCTCGATGCGGACGACGCTGCCTGCTGTTCCCGGGGGGAGGTGGGCTTGGTCGATGCCGAGGGAGAGGGTGGGGGTGGAGGCTGCGGCTTTGGCGGCGAGGGCGTCGGTGAGGTCGGTGGTGCGGGTGGTCTTGGTGGTGTCGACGAGGGTGCTGCCGAGGATGGGGCCGAGGGCGGGGCGGTTGGTGAAGGTGAGTCCCTTCTCGGTCCAGGTGGTGGGGGTGTCGTGGAAGTCGAGGAGGACGGGGGATCCGTTGTCGGTGATGGCGGCGGTGGTGGTGAGGGTGGCGCCGGTGACGGTGCGGCCCTGGAGGGCGCTGAGGTCGAAGCGGAGGTAGCCGACGCGGGTGTAGCTCTGGTCGGTGGTGGTGGAGGCGCTGGTCTTGACGAGCATTCCGGTGATGGCGCCGTAGTTGGTGCCCGCTGATGCTCCGCCCTGGACGTAGGAGTCGGCGGTCGGGTAGAGACGGACCTTCGTCCTGTCGACCACCGTCACCGGAACGCTCGCCGAGCGGATGACGCCGCCCGATTCGACGAGCACGCCGATCATGGCGGTCCCCGCGGTGCGCCCGGTGACCGAACCCGACCGGTCGACGGAGGCGACGGCGGGATCGGAGGAGCCCCAGGTGAGCCTCACCGAGGACGCGGGGAGCGTCCGCCCGTCCGGCCCGGTACCCGTCGCCGAGGCCGCGGCCGTTGCGCCGGCCTGCACCTCGGACGCGGAGATCGCGGCCGTCGCGAACGAGAGGCTCTTGTCCGGCACGTGCACGTGCGCGTCCTCGGTGAAGCTGTAGATCCTGACCTCCCGCAGCGCCGTCCAGACGTCCTTCGTGCCGTCCCCGTGACCGACCAGGCGGACGAACCGGGTATCGGAGGGCATCGCCGCAGCGACGGAGGCCCATCCGCCGGTCCCGAGGTAGGACCCGGAGGTACGAGCGGTCCACGTCCGGCCGTCGGGGGAGCTGAGGAGATCGAACTTCGACAGTCGACTGGAGTTGGCGACCCAGGAGAGGTCGAGGCGCTCGACCGCCGTGGCGCGCGCGAGCTGCCACGTGATCGAGTTGTCGCCCCACGTGGACCAGTACGCTCCCTCGGTCCCGTCGAAGGTCACCTCCGGTGACCCCGCCGTCGTCCGGGAGGCGACCGCGCTCTCGATCCGGATCGGCCCCGGTGTGAGGAGGACGCGGTAGGTGGTCGGAGTCCTGCCGGGCTCTGTGACGGTGGTCGAGGCCCAGCCGGGAACGGCGGCGGGCGAGGTCGAGGTGACGACCGATCCGGCCGCGGCCTGCGCGGCGACCACAGGCACCGGGCCGGTCGGGTCGACTGCTGCTGTGTAGGCGACGTCGTCGCCCGCGAAGGACGGGAGGGGGGTGCCGCCCACCGTCACGCCGGTGGCCCGGCTCGTCCCGACCGCATCCAGTGACCACGATGACAGGCCGACGACCGGGGCTGCCGCTGCCACGGGGGCGTCGCCGTGGAGCGGGGAGAACTGCACGGCGATCCGGACGCTGTCGGTCCCGGAGGCCGCGATGGTCAGCTTCCTGTCGGCGAGGTTCGAGCTCTGACCCGCCGGTCGCGGTGAGGTGGCCAGGGGAGCGGCGTCCATGACGGAGAACCGGAAGGAGTCCTCGGTGACGATGCGGGCCAGCATCCGTTGGCCGTCGCGGTAGAGGGTGGCGCTGCGGCCGTCGTCCGAGACGTCGATCAGGGCCTCGGTGTTCATGGACCAGAGCGCCTCGACGGGGCCGGACCGCTCGACCTCGTCCTGCACGAGGAACTGGTCGCGTCCGTCGAAGAGCTTCACGCCCCGCTGCCAGGTGGTGCCGCCCGGGAGAAGGGCGGACAGGTCGCTGACCGCCAGCGACGAGGAGGCGTTGGCGTCCGAGCGGACCATCGTCGACCGCCCGGTCGCGTAGGCGGTCGAGCTTCTGAAGGGGTCGACGAGGAGGGTGCTGTGCGCCTCCTGTCTGTTCCGGTAGTAGGTCCACCGGGACTCGCCCTCGAAGTAGCCGGCGAGGCTGTAGTCGTCCCGTCCGAGGTCGGAGGACCACCTCTCGCCCAGAGCGTCGAGGATGAAGGAGCCGGAGTCCTGGTGCTGGTGCCCGCTCGTGGGGCTGCTGGCCGAGCGGAAGCCGACGGAGGTGCCGTCCGCGTCCCAGGACGATCTCATCGTGCTCACGCCGGCGGCTGCGGAGAAGGAGTCCCTCGACGCCCCGGGGCCGGCCGCGGCGGTCGTGGCGGCTTGGTACCAGATGAGCCGCTGCGCATCGCTGCCGGTCTGCTTGCCGCCGACGGAGAGGAAGTCGGCGTTGTCGAACTTCTTCGCCAGGTACAGCTGCGACGGCGGGTTGAGCTGCGTCGAGTCGCTGTCGCCGAAGTCGTACATCTCCTTCGACGCCCCGAGCATCTGCACGGGGAAGTAGCCCGTCGTGCTGACGCCGGGCGAGGCTGCCAGGCCCCAGTCCGTCCCGGTTGCGACATCGAGTGTGCTCAACGCAGAGGCGAGATACCGCGTCGCGTACTCCCAGTACGTCGGCCCCTCGGCGTACCCGCCGTCGGGCCCGAACTGCGCGAGGCCCCGGCGGAGACTGGGGGTCGCGTAGCCGAGGATCCGATCGGAGAGGCCCGCATTGTCCTGCGCCGTCGCGACTGCACCGGCGATCATCCCTCCGTTCGCCACGATGTTCCAGTTGTTGGTGACGACGGCCCAATTGCCGCCGTACGCATAGGGGCCGGAGGTGTTCGCCGGCGCGGAGTAGACGGGCACGGACGGCTGGAGGCCGAGCCGTTGGATGGCGGAGCTCAGTGTGCTCCGCTGGGAGGGTGTCCAGCGGGCGTAGAGCCAGTCGTAGCCGATGGCCATCCCCTGCGTCATCTCGGCGGTGTCGAGGAAGTGATCCGGATTCCAATCGGCGAACTTCGATGCCGCGTCGAGATCGAGCCAGAGCCGGTCCGCGTAGGCGGGGGACCCGGTCACCAAATAGCTGATGCCCAGAGTCCGGGCGCGCTGGACGAGGGTCTGCGACGTCTCCAGGATGCGGATGCCGTCCGGAGAGCTCCGCTTCAGAACCGGTTCAGTGAGCATCCGGTCGGCCTCCGCGCGGACGCGGTTCCATACGGCGGTGACGGCGGGATCGGACGACACCGACGCTCGCAGATCGACGACCGACTGCTGGTCGAGCTCGAGCCTCGGGTGCGCCGTCGTGACGTCGGCGGCCGTGGGGCCGCTGCCCGCGGCGGCTGCGCTGCCGGCCGGTGACACCGCGCCGAGAACGGCCAGAAGAGCGATGACGGAGGACACCGCGAGCGCCTTGCCGAAGCGGAGGAACCGCCGGCGCGAGGAGGAGGACCGGTTCGGCCGTCGGTGAGAGCGGTCGTGCAGGGGAGTCGCTTCAGGGGCGTCGAGCATGATGGCGCGTCCTCCCGGGATTGCCGATGCGGTGCGCTTGCGACGGTATCCACGGTGAGGAGCGATCGGGCCGGACTGACGAAGCCTCGAGGCCGGTGACCCTCGAAAGGGTAGGAGGAGACGCGGATCGTCCGCTCCGGGGTGCGGGCTCAGCGCTTCCGAGCGCGGAGCAGGAAGACGATCTGGACGATGAGGACGGTGAGCTCGGTGACGACCTCGGCGGCCAGACCCCCGGGCGCGCCGAACGTCCGGGACAGCAGCCAGATGAGCACCGGCCCCGTCGCCGCTCCGACGAGCGCGCTGTTGCGCAGCGCCTTCAGGCGACGGAGAGCGACCAGGCCGAGACCGCCGGTAGCCCGCGACACGCAGGTGATGGCGATGACCCCTCCGCAGAGAGCGGTGATGGGGAGCGGGAGGGTGATCTCGCCGCTGAACAGGATCTGCGACGCGAAGCCCCCGAAGAAGGCGAAGCCGGTTCCGGCGACGAGCCCGAGGACGGCGTTGGCGCCGACGGCGCGCGCGATGCGGCGGAAGCGGTCGGTATCGGATCCGGGCGCCCCGACCCATGCCTGCAGCGCGTTGGGAAAGGCGGCGAGCAGCGCCAGCACCAGGCGCTGGAGCCGCTCCGCGGCGGAGAAGACGACGAGAGCTCCTGGCGAGGCCGCTCCGACGATCGCCACCGGCAGGGCGATGTAGGCCGCGCTGGCCAGTCGTCCCTGGAGGGCGACGTTCTGCGCGCGGACGGCACGGAGGATCCGGCGCGGGCCCAGAGAGCGCAGGAACCCGAGTCGGCTCCCTGCAGCGGACCAGCCGAGGACCGGAGGCACGATCGTACCGACGGCGAGTAGCAGCGGGTAGACCGCCAGCGGCGCTCCCGCGGCACTGATCAGGAGCACGGTGAGCCCGTTGGCGGCCAGTCTGGGCAGGGCGTCGAAAAGCAGGATGTTCCGCGGCTGGCCTGCGCCGATGAAGAACCACGCCGGCGACAGCGTGCTCAGTGCGATTGCGACGGCGATCCACGCGGCCGCGACCGGATCCGCCGGCGCGAGCAGGCCGGTGACGATCACCACGGGGACGACCAGCGGCAGGAAGACGAGGACTTTCGTCGCCGTGGCCAGAGCATAGGTCTGCGATCGAGCCCGCCGCCCCATCCGGGCGATCCGCTGGGGGCCGTTCAGGCCCCAGCCGAGTTCGACGACGACCGCTGCGGCGGACCCGATGGACTGGGCGACGGCGACGGACGCCCACGCCGTCGCTCCGAAGGAGCTGGTGATGGAGGGGATGACGATCAGCGGGCTCAGGGCGCTGATCAGGGGGATCAGGACGAAACCGAGGAGGCGCAGGATCGGCTTCGAGCGCCGCGGACCGTTCGGAGCGGCTCCCCGCATCTACTTCTCCACGAGACCGTGGAGACCCACGATCATCGCGGCGACGTGGGGTCGGCGGCGGGACAGCTCCGCGACCGAGGCGGCGACTCCGCGCGGATCGCGGGCGCTGAGGGCGCCCCGCAGCATCTGCGTGGCGACGAAGTCTCCGTAGGCGCGGGAGTCCAGGGCGTCGCCGTGGCGGGCGAGCCAGGCGGCACTCGCGCGCCAGTCCGCCGTCTTCGAGATCGAGGCGGCGGAACCCTGCTGGACGTGCACGAGAGCGAGGGGGACGTAGGTCATCCGCGCGTCGGCCGCAGCCCACCGCGCGACGAGGTCCCAGTCCTGGTGCTTCTTCATCGAGGGGTCCCACGGGTGCTCGTCCAGGAGGCGCCTGCTCGCGAGCAGGGAGCTCGTCTGGATGTACCCCGTGCCGTGCTTGAGGCTCGGACGGGCGACGAGATAGGACGCGACGGACTGACCCGCCGCGAGCTCGCGCGTCGGCAGCCGGCGCACGCCGTCGCCCGACTCGTGGAAGTAGGTGGCGGTGTAGCAGAGATCGGCCGAGGACTCGGAGAGCGCCTTCACCTGGCGGGCGAGCTTCTCCGGCTCCCACCAGTCGTCATCGTCGAGGAACGCGACGTGCGAGGTCTCGGCCGCTCGGGCTCCGGTGCTGCGGGCGTTCGCCCCGCCGGTTCTGCCCGCCGTCACCAGGAGGACCTCGTCCTCGAGGAGACTCCGCACGTGGTCCTCTCGGGAGGGGTCGTCGAGAACGACGACCGTCCGGCCTCCAGCGCCCGTCTGTCCGCGCACCGACTGCAGAGCGCGGGCGAGCGCAGGCCTGCCGAGGGTCGGGACGACGGTGGTCACGTCGCGGGTGGTGAGGCTCATCGGGTCCCCGCTCCGCGGAGCGTGTTGCGGAGGATCAGTCCGGCCAGCGCGAACGGCTCCACGAAGTACCGGGTGCAGAGGCGCCGCGGATCGTGCAGGAACCTCCACGCCCACTCCAGGCCGACCGAGCCGAGCCAGCGCGGACTCAGCTCGACAGCGCCTGCGATGTAGTCGACGGCCCCGCCCACGGTGGCGATGTACGCGTCGGGGAGGTCGTCCCAGTGCTCGTCCAGGAATCGCTCCTGCTTCGGCATTCCGAGGCCGACGATGAGGAGGGTCGGCGCGTGGCTGCGGATCGCGTCGACCACCGACTCCTCGTCCTCCCGTGCGAAGTACCCGGACGTCCCGGCCACGTCGTCGACGGCACGCGCCCTGCTCCAGGCGCTGACGGCCGCGGCGTTGATCTCCTCGGTGCCGCCGAGGATGAAGACCCGGCGGCCGGGCGAGCGCGTGTCGGACCAGAGCGCGTGGATCCAATCGGTCGACCCGATGCGCTCCTCGGTCGTGACCCGGCGCTTCAGGGAGGCCAGGGCCAGGACGGGCCACCCGTCGATCACCGCGATGTCGCTGCGCTCGTAGAACCTGCGGAACCAGGCGTGCTTGAGGTGGAGGTAGCTGCTGTGCAGATTGTGGTTGAGGATCAGCGTCGGCCCGGAGGGCTCGCTCGACACGAGGTCGGCGACTCCCGCAGCGGTCATCGGAGTGACCTTCACGGAGAGAAGGGGGACCTGGACGGCTGCCGGTCGTTCATGCACGGTGGGTGCTCTTTCTGATCAGTGCCTTCTGGACAGCGGTGTCGAGAGTGTCGGCTGTTGCTTCGGGGGAGAGAAGAGTGGTGAACCTCGCCTGGAGCGCTGCTCCCAGCTGCTCCTTGTCGGCGGTTCTGATCGCTGCGAGGACGCCGACGGGATCCGACCAGTCGGTGACCGGCAGGAAGGCTCCGGCGGCGAACTCCTCGATCGGCGGGGTCGGCGTCGCCGCCACGGCAGTCCCGAACACGGCCGCGTCCACGAGCTTCGCGGGGAGCTGGTAGAGCGCTGCCGGGCTGCGGATGTCCATGGGAAGGACGAGCACGTCCACGTCCGCGTAGATCTCGGACAGCGGTGTCCTAGGAGGCCGCATGACCCACTGCGCCGCCACATCGGAGGGCGGCGTCCATGACTGGGCGAAGGTGACGATGCCGACGTCCGGATCGGCCCGCAGCAGGGCGTTCAGAGTGTCCGCGCCCTTGTAGCTGCGGACGGTCCCGATGAAGCCCAGAGTCAGACGGCCGTCGGTGGAGGGCCCGCGCGGCCGATCACGCGTCGTCGACACCCGGGTATGGGGGATGACCGCGGACGCGTCACCGAGATCGAAGCGCTCGGCGTACACCCCGCGGAGTCCCGCGCTCGAGAAGGTGACGAGGCCGGCGTGGCGCGCGATCCTGGCCTGGCTCCGACGGAGCCGGGACGGAGCCTTCCGGCGCAGCGGATTCGCCTTCGCCCGGTTGAGGAGGGACTCGGATCGGAAGGCCTCCATGATCGAGACGTCGTCGTCGTCGAAATCCGCGACCACGACGGTGTTCGGGATGCGGGAGAGGCGCCGGGCCAGACGCGGCAGGGGGTCCGTCCCCTTCGAGAACCAGACGATGGTCCTCCGCTCCGACGCTGACGCGCGGACGTCCCGCTCGATGCGCGACAGATCCCTCCGCCCGAAAGGAACGACCTCCGCAGGGAACTGTCCCGCTCCGGCCCAGAGCTCCCCGTCCTCGAAGGCGAGAACCCGCACGCGTCCGAGCTCAGCCGCGGTGAGCGCCATGCTCAGCGCACGGCCCAGGGAGTTCGTCTTCGTCGAATCGCCGATGACGAAGGTCTCGGTGTCGATGATCTCAGGCATGTGAGCTCCGATCGGCTGGTCAGGTGCGGTCTGGTCGGGCAAGGGGGAGCGTGCTGTCACCGCGAGGAGCGGGGGAGGGTCCTCACGCGGGTGCGGTCCCCTCCGCGCTGAGGACTCGGCGTCCCCCGCCGCGTCGGAGGCGGTTCCGCTTCGCGGGGCGGAGCCGGGCGGGCGAGCGCGATCAGGTCCGGCGGCAGCGTCAGCGAGATCACGAAGACGCTCACTGAGACGACCCACGTCATCAGGTCGAAGGAGAAGGCCATCGCGAGCATCACGGCGACCTGGGCCCGGCCGAGGCGGTCGGAGCCGATCCACGCGCCCCCCATCGCCAGCACCATGAGGGCGAGCCCGATGCCACCGCTGATCGCGAGCGTCCAGATGAAGTGGTTGTCGATGACCAGGAAGCCGTCCTGCTGCAGCAGGCCCTGCGCGAAGATGCTCAGCTCCGAGAAGAAGCCGCTGCCGATCGCTCCGGTGGGAGAGCCGCGGTGCAGGAGCTGATCCGCGCTCGCCCATCCTTCGAGGCGGTGGCCGAAGGAGTCCGAGGTGGCCGCCTGAGTCGCGACGGCCGAGAGCCCGAAGTCGCCGAGGAAGATCGCGACTCCCGCCCCGATGACGATCAGGACGTTCTTCACCCGCGTCCGGGTGTTGGGAGCGAAGAAGAGGTAGACGACGAAGCCGATGGCCGCTGCGACGAACGCACTGCGCGTCCCCGAGAGGACGAGGCCGGCGACCGCAGCAGCGAGCGAGACGAGCCGGACCGTTCGGGACAGCTTCGACCCGAGAGCGAGGATCAGGAAGAAGCCGAACATCACGATGAGCGAGAAGATGATCGGGTGGCCGGTCGTGCCCTGGATCCGGATCAGGCCGGGGAGGAACGGGTTGTACCGGATGACGGGAAGACCCGCCGTGGTGAGGTTGCGGTAGCCCCAGACCGGCTCGGGCAGGACGGTGAGCTCGGCGATGCCGACGGCGACCTGCACGAGGACGGTGAGCGCCGTCCAGCGCAGCAGCGGCACCAGGTCCTGCTCGCCGAGGCGGGACACGACGGGGAACAGCAGCAGCGGCACCGCGATGAGGGCGAGGACGGTCGCCGGGGAGCTCGAGGAGATCAGGAGGCTCACCCCGGTCGTCCAGACGAACCAGGCGAGCAGGAGGAGCCGCGTGCGCTTCCTCGGCCGCGTCCGCTCGCCGAACGCCCAGGCCAGGATCAGGAACACCGCGGCGACGCCCGTCGAGGCGTAGCGGACGGCGTCCGGAGCGGAGGTGCTCGCGCCGATGCCGAGGACGAAGATCGAGAGGCCGACGGCGTAGCCGCGGAGGCCGACGGCGCGCCGCGGGAAGGTGACGACCAGGAACAGCAGAGCGAGGGCGGCGGCGACGATCAGCATGCGGCACGCCCCGTCCCCCGGAGTCCGGCGGCGCGCGGATTCCGGTGACGGAGGCAGGGCGATCCGGCCGAGGCCACTGGTCCCCGGTTCCGCGCAGCGGCCGACCTCGAGTACGGTCCGGTCACGCTGTCCGCACCGCGTACTTCTCCTCGGTGGCGGCCTTTGCGGGGCGCCACCAGTCCTCGTTGGCGCGGTACCAGTCGATGGTGGCGGCGAGTCCGGCGTCGAAGTCGGTGTAGCGGGGGCGCCAGTCGAGTTCGGTGCGCAGGCGGGTGGAGTCGATGGCGTAGCGGAGGTCGTGTCCGGCGCGGTCGGTGACGTGGTCGAAGGCGTCCTCGGGTTGTCCGAAGGCGGTGAGGATGCGGGTGACGACGTCGAGGTTGCTCTTCTCGCCGTCGGCGCCGATGAGGTAGGTCTCGCCGATCTCGCCGCGGTCGATGATGGCCCAGACGCCGGTGTTGTGGTCGTCGACGTGGATCCAGTCGCGGACGTTGGCGCCGGTGCCGTAGAGCTTGGGGCGGATGCCGTCGATGGCGTTGGTGATCTGGCGGGGGATGAACTTCTCGACGTGCTGGTAGGGGCCGTAGTTGTTGGAGCAGTTGGAGATCGTGGCGCGCACGCCGAAGGAGCGCACCCAGGCGCGCACGAGGAGGTCGCTGGCTGCCTTGGTCGAGGAGTAGGGGCTGGAGGGGTTGTAGGGGGTGTGCTCGGTGAAGCGCGCGGGGTCCTCGAGCTCGAGGTCGCCGTACACCTCGTCCGTCGAGATGTGGTGGTACCGCACGTCGTGCGCGCGCATTGCCTGCAGGAGCGCGAAGGTGCCGATGACGTTCGTCGCGAGGAAGGGCGTCGGGTCGTGCAGGGAGTTGTCGTTGTGCGACTCCGCGGCGAAATGGACCACCAGATCCGCGTCGGCGACCAGCCGGTCCACCAGCTCGGCGTCGGCGACGTCGCCCTCGACCAGCCGCACTCGGTCGGCGACGGGGGCGAGGGAGTCGCGGCTGCCTGCGTAGGTGAGCTTGTCGAGCACGGTGATCCGCGCGTCGGGACGCTCGCGCAGGGTGAGGTGGACGAAGTTGCTGCCGATGAAGCCGGCACCGCCGGTGACGAGGATCCGCACGGGTTCTCCTGGAGGTCGGGAAGGTCGGGGGAGGCCGGGCTCAGCGGCCCGCGTTCACGCCTTCGAGGCTGAGCAGGCGGTGGAGGTAGGCGCCGTATCCGCTCTTGACCAGCGGTGCGGCGAGCTCGGCGAGGCGGGCGTCGTCGATCCAGGAGTTGCGCCAGGCGATCTCCTCGATGCAGCCGATCTTGAATCCCTGCCTCTGCTCGATCACGCGCACGAACTCGGTCGCCTCGATCATGGAATCGAAGGTCCCGGTGTCGAGCCAGGCCGTTCCCCGGTCGAGGACCTGGACGTTCAGCCGCCCCGCCTCGAGGTAGCGCTCGTTGATCGTCGAGATCTCGAGCTCGCCGCGGGCCGAGGGCGTGATCGTCTTCGCGATCGCCACGACGTCGTTGTCGTAGAAGTAGAGGCCGGGCACGGCGTAGTTGCTGCGCGGCTGCTCGGGCTTCTCCTCGATGGAGACGGCTCGGAAGTGCTCGTCGAACTCGACGACGCCGTAGGCGCGCGGGTCGGCGACCTGGTAGGCGAAGATGACGGCGCCCTCGATCGTGGTGTTCGCCGCGAGGGCGGTGCCCAGGGCGGTGCCGTGGAAGATGTTGTCACCCAGGACCAGGGCGACGGACTCGTCGCCGATGAACTCCTCGCCGATCAGGAACGCCTGCGCGAGCCCGTCGGGGGAGGGCTGCACGGCGTACTCGATCCGCATGCCCAGGCTCGACCCGTCGCCCAGCAGGGCGCGGAACTGGTCGTTGTACTCGGGGGTCGTGATCACGAGGACCTCGTCGATCCCGGCCATCATCAGCGTCGACAGCGGGTAGTAGATCATCGGCTTGTCGTAGATCGGCATCAGCTGCTTCGAGATGCCCTTGGTGATCGGCCACAACCGCGACCCCGAACCACCCGCGAGGACGATGCCCCTCATCGGAGCAGCCCCGGGTGAGGAGCGGCGGCGGGGGTCCGCTGCACCGCCGAGGGGAGCGTGAAGATCTGCGGGGAGAGGGTCACGGAGCCGACTCTATCGGCGGCGCCTCGGTGCCTCCGCATGCCGGTGCAGCGGGCGCGGAACCCGTGGCGGGGACTGACGGTCGAGCGACCGCTGCCGACGCGATCCGACTCCGTGAGCGGCGCGCACGCCGCCTCCGCGTCCGTATCGCGCCTCCCACTCGGAGGCCGCCGGGCACGGGGATAACTTCTCCGACGTCCGCGGCTCCGCCTGCCGCGACGGAGAGAGGTACCGCCCTGTGCACGAGGTCATCGACCAGCGGGACTCCGCGCTCCTTACGTCTCCCGGTCCCTGCCGCCGATTCCCCCTGACGGGGGGAGTCCGCCCGTGCTGACCATCGGGATCGTCGCCCTCGATGCCTGGCACGCGGCTCCGCTCGAGCGCGCCTGGCGCCGCCAGGGACACCGCGTGGTCGTGGTGACCGGTGACCCGGAGGGGTTCAGCGGGGCGGAGCTCCGCACCAGCGTGCTCGCCCGCTTCCTCGAGCCCGCCAGCCGGAGGGGCGCCGGGTCCGTCGGGCTCGCCGTCGTCACGCGCCGGGCCCGCCGACTGCTCGCCCCGGAGCGGCCCGACCTCGTGGTGGCTCTCCCGGGGACGGCCGTGGAGCTCGCCGGGCTCGCTCCGACGACCGTCCTCCTGGCCGACGACCTCCCGGCGCTCCCGCGCCTCCGGTTCGAGGAGGAGCGCCGCGGTGCTGTCGTCGTCACCCCGACGGAGCGGCTCGCGTCCGCCCTCGCGGGAACGGTCGTGCCCCTGGGCCTGCCGGACGCGTCGTTCCCGACACCGTCCGCCCCCGACGGGCCCCTCCGCTTCGCCGCCGTGGGAGCATTCGGTCTCGACCGGGGCGCCGAGCGGCTCGATCTCCTCGCCCGGCTGGACGGCACCGAGTACGTCACCGTGATCGACGACGGCGGCGGCATCGCCGACGACCTCGCGTCGGGGCTGCGCTCCGTCGGCGAGCAGGACCGCGACGGCGTCGTCGAGGTGCTCCGCCACTCCCACGTGTACGCCCACCTGACGCCGTCGACGACCGGCGCGGCCGCCGGACTCGACGCGCTGGCGAGCGGGCTGCCGGTCCTCGCGATCGAGTCGAGCGTCCTGGCCGATCTCTGCGCGGCGGGGGCGGGCGTGGTCCTCTCCGACGACGCGACGCGCGAGGAGTACGAGGACGCCCTCCACCGGCTCCGGCGCGAGTGGACGGCTCTCTCCCGGGGAGCCGCCGAGCTCGCGCGGGAGCGCCCGTGGTCCGTCGCGGCCGAGGAGATCCTCGCCCTCGCGGAGGGACGCGTCCGTGTCGCCTGAACCGGTCCCGGCTGTCGGCGCCTCCGCCGACGCGATGCTGCCGAACGCCGTCGCCCTGCGCCTGGCCGCCGTGCTGGTGCAGTACACCCTGCGGACGCACGGCGTCCGCAGCCTCGTGGTGAAGGGCGAGGGTCTGCACCGCCAGGGGATCCGCGCGCCGATGACGTCGGCCGACGTCGACCTCTGGGTCGACCCCGAGCGCTTCGACGAGGCTCTCGGGCTGCTCGCCTCGATGGGCTGGCGCCGCCGCGCCGAGGCTCTCAGCTGGACGCTCTTCGTCGACCACTCGATCACGCTCGTCCACCCCTCGTGGCCGTGCGACGTCGACGTCCACCGCTCCTTCCCGGGTGCCTTCGAGGAGGAGCGGATCGTCTTCGACCGCCTCTGGGCGGCCGCCGAGGATCTGCCGCTGAGCGACGAGACCCTGCGGATCCCCGGGCGCGCGCACCACCTCGTGCTGCACGCCCTGCACCAGCTGCGCAGCGCGCGCTCCGCTTCGGCGACCACGGCGCTGGCGGTTCTGAAGGCGCACGGCGCCGGCCTTCCGAGCGAGGAGCGCGAGGCGATCCGCGACGCGGCCGTCGAGCTCGGCGCGCAGACGCCGATGACGGAGCTCCTCACCTCCTGGGGAGTCCCCTCCGCGCCCGAGGAGCGCTACCGGCACGCCCAGACTCTCTGGGACGTGCGCCGCAGCTCCGACCGGCACACCTTCAACTGGCTGCACGCCGTGGCGTCCGCTCCCTGGCGCCTGAAGGGAGGCCTGCTGCTGAGAGCCGCCTTCCCCACCCGCGCGGATCTCGAGGCGAGCCATCCCGAGGCGACGACGGTCCGGCGTCGGCTCCGGCTCCGGGGGGAGCGGACCCTGCGGGCGCTCCGAGGCCTCCCCTCCGCCCTCACCGGTTTCGCCCGGGTGGCGCTGAGCGGCCGCAGCGAGGAGCAGGGCCCGGCGTCCTCGTTCGAGGCGATCGCGGTGGCCACGGCGCCGGTGAGCGACCTCCCGGCCTCGTCCGACCCCGCGGCGAGCGCCGTGCATCCGGTGGAGGGCTCCGCCGAGGCGCAGGGTGGCAGCGCGCCGCCGGCCCAGCGCTTCGCCGTCGAGCGCACGGACCGTCAGGTCTACGTGCTCGACCTGTCCCGCCCGTCGGTGCCCCCGATCGTGCTCTCGCTGAGCGCCGCCTCGGTCTTCGAGGCCGTGATCCGGCAGCGCCGGCCCCGGGACGAGGTCGTCGACCTCCTCGCCGATCACTACGACGTCGACCGCGGGACGATGGGCCGCGACGTCGACGCCGTCCTGGCCGAACTCGACGTCCGCTTCCCGGGCGCGGTTCCCGACGGGGCGCTCTCATGAGGGCCGCCCGTTCCCGATCCCTGCGGATCCTGCACGTCCTCGACTCCTTCGAGGACGGCGGAGCGCAGCGTGTGGCCCTCTCCCTGGGCGCGTGGAGCCGCGAGCACGGCTGCGAGACCGCCTACTGGGGGCGTCCCGGGCCGCTCAGCGACCGCGCCGCGCAGGAGTCGCCCGTCTTCGTGGTGCCGAGACCCGGACAGGGCTTCGCGGCCGATCTCCGCGAGCTCGCTCTCGCCGTCCGCCGGTTCCGCCCGCACGTCCTGCACGCCCACCAGCGCCGCGAGGCTCTGCTGGCCCTCCTCGTCGGCGCCGCGCTCGGTGTCCCCGTGGTCGAGCACGCGCACACCGAGCTGCCCGGGATCGACAGGCGAGCGCTCTCCTTCCGCTCCCGGCGGGTGTTCGCCGTCTCCGCCTCCGTGGGGCGGATGGTCGTCGAGGGCTACGGCCGCCCGCAGGAGCGCGTCGTGGTCACCGGCAACGCCCCGGCGAACGTCACCGCGGAGCCCGCGCTCGCGCCGGAACTCGCCGAGCCGGTCGTCCGCGTCCTCGGCATCGGGCGGCTCGCGGAGCAGAAGGACCCGGTCCGCTTCCTCGCGGCCGTCGAGGCCCTCGCCCGGGTCCGGCCCGTCACCGGCACCTGGCTCGGCGACGGTCCGATGCTGCCGGTGCTGCGCGAGCGCGCCCGGGGAGCCGGAGTGGTCGACTTCGCCGGTCCGTCGGCGGACGTGACCGGAGCGCTGGACGCGGCGCACCTCCTCCTGTCGACCTCGCGGTGGGAGGGGACTCCGCTCGTGATGCTGGAGGCGATGGCCCGCCGTCGCCCGGTCGTGGCGACCGACGTCGGCGGTGTGGGCGAGCTGCTCGCCGACGGTCGGGGCCTCCTGCTCCCCGCCGACGCCGACGGGGAGCGGATCGCCGAGCTCCTCGCCGCCGCTCTGGAGCGACCCGAGGGGCTCCTGATGCAGGCCGACCGCGCGAAGGCGTGGGTGGACGAGGCCGCCTCACCCGACGCCGTCTTCGGACCCGTCGTCGCCGCCTACCGCGAGCTCGGGGGCCGACGGTGAGCGGGGGCGTGCACTCGGTGACCGTCGTGGCTCCCTGCTACAACGCGATCGCCCGGCTCGACGGCTTCCTCGCGCGGCTCGCACTCACTCTCGGACCGGGGATGCGGGTCGTCCTCGTCGACGACGCGTCCTCGGACGGCACGGCGGAGGTGCTCGAGAAGTGGGCCGAGGGACGCGAGGACGCCCGGGTCCTGCTCCTCGAGCAGAACGGCGGCGTCGCTGCCGCCCGGAACCGCGCCCTCGACGGCATCGACTCCGAGTTCGTCTGGTTCGTGGACGTCGACGACGAATGGGACACGGAGATCCTCCGGACCCTCACCGCCGAGGCCGAGCGGACGGCGGCCGACGTCGTCGTCTGCCGGGCGCTCTACCGCACCCGGCAGTCGACCTCCGGACGCGTGATCGACGGGCTCGACCGGCGCGAACTGGTCTCGTCCGAACTCGCTCTCGAGCGGATGGCGTCCGGGCGCCTGCACGGCTTCCTCTGGAACAAGCTCTTCCGCCGCGCCGTCCTGCAGGAGGAGCTCTTCCCGCGCTTGAGCTCCCAGTCCGACTTCGTCGGCGTGCTGCGGGCGGTCCAGGCGTCGGAACGGGTGCTCTTCGTGCCGGAGATCCTCTACTCCTACGTCCACACGGCGTCCTCGATCACCCGTCGGCGCGACCCGGACCTCCGGAACCTCCTGGTCTGCGCCGAGGAGATGCGCGCGGCGCTCGCCCGAACGTTCGAGGAGGTGCCGCGCCCGCTGTCGGACTGGTTCACGACCTGGTTCTACGCCGTCCCCGTCGCGCTCACCCCGATCCGCCAGAACTCCGACGCGGCGCTCGTCGAGACCGGCGTCCGGCTCGGGTCCGAGGCGCTGCGCGACGTCCGCGTGCTCCGCTCCGCGCGGTCGCCGCGGCTGCTCGTCCTGGGGCTGGTGCTCAAGCGCGTCCCCGCCGCCTTCACGGCGCTCAGCCGGATCCTCTACGCCGTGCACGACACCCGCCGCCGGCTCTCCGATCGGAGGAGCACCCGGTGGACGACGTGACCGTCCCCGTGCAGGCGGCCGCGACCGGCCCCTTCCGCACACCAGCTCCGTTCCCTCCCTCCCGCACCGACCCCCGAGGAGCACCGGCATGACCTCCTACATCACCGGCCGCATCGAGCGGATGCCGGCCAGCATCACCACGCTCGACGAGGCGGCGGAGGCCGTGCTCGAGCTGTCCCGGAGCGGCCGCGACGAGCTGGTCGTCACGCCGAACACCGACCACTTCGTGCGCTGGAAGCACTCCGGCGAGTTCCGGCGGTACTACGGCCGGGCGTCCCTCGTGGTGCTCGACGGGGCGCCTCTGGTCTGGCTGGCCCGCTCGTACGGCCACCGCACGGCGAGCCGCGTGACGGGCATCGACCTCTTCACCGAGGTCTGCCGCCGTGCGGCGCTCGAGGGTGCGCCGGTCGCTCTCATCGGCGGACGCCCCGGAGTCGGCGATCGCGCAGCCGCCGAGCTGCAGCAGCGCTTCGCCGGGCTCCAGGTTCCGGTCGTCGTCTCGCCGGAGCCGGCCGAGCTCGCGGACGACGCCTACCTCGCCCGCCTCTCCTCGACTCTGCGCACGGCCGACGTCCGCATCGTCGCGCTCTGCCTCGGCTCCCCCAAGCAGGAGGAGGTCCGCGAGCGCCTGCTCACCGTCGGCGGCACGGGAGCGGTGTGCCTCGGCGTCGGCGCCGCCGTGGACTTCCTCGCCGGCGAGATCCCGCGGGCGCCGCTCGTGGTGCAGCGCCTCGGCCTCGAGTGGGCGCACCGGCTCAGCCGGGAGCCCGGCAGGCTCTGGCGGCGCTATCTGGGCGACGCCGTGCGGGTGCTGCCGAGCGTGGTCGCGGCCCTCCGCTACCGGGTGCGCCGTGCCGTCCGCTGAGCACGCGGGCGGCGTCGCCGGCGAGAGGCCGCTGGTCCTGGTCTGGAAGCGCGCGTGGCTGCAGGACTCCGAGACGTTCGTCCGCAATCAGATGCACGGACTCGAGCGCTGGCGCGCCCTCGGAGTGGGCCTCGAGCGCACCGGCTCGGGCGTCCTCCACGACCGCACGGACATCGTCCTGCACGATCCGATCACCCCTCGCGGGCGGCGGTCCCTCCTCCTGCGGTGGTTCGGAGTGTCACGACGGCTCGACGCGATCGTCGATGAGCACCGGCCCGCCCTCATCCATGCGCACTTCCTCATCGACGCCGTCTCCATCGCGCGATATGCACGGAGGAGGCGCCTCCCGCTCGTCGTGACGGGGCACGGCTACGACGTGACCAGCTGGCCGCTCGCGACCGGAGCTCCGCGCCTGCTCCGACCCCTCGCCCGCGCTCACCGCGCCCTCGAGGCCCGCGCCGTCTTCCGCACCGCGCACGCGGTGATCGGGGTCTCCCGCTTCATCACCGACGGGCTCCTGCGCCTGGGGGCGGACCCGCGGCGCACTGGAGTGGGCTACATCGGCGTCCCGACCTCCCGCCCCGAGGCCGCACCGGCTGCGGAGCGCGCGGGAATCGTCTTCGTCGGACGCCTCACCGACAAGAAGGGCGTCCCGGATCTGCTCGAGGCGGTCGCCGCCCTCCCCGGACCGATCCGCGACGTCCCCCTGACCGTCGTCGGCGACGGCCACCTGCGGGAGGCACTCGTCGAGCAGGCGGCGCGGCTGCGCCTGCGGGTGACCTTCACCGGCTCCCTGCCCCCCGCCGAGGTCGCTCGCCTCCTCGCCGGCGCCGCGGTCTTCTGCGCACCGTCGCGGACCGCGGCGACAGGCGACTCCGAGGGCTTCGGCATGGTCTTCCTCGAGGCCGCGCTCGCAGGCGTCCCTGTCGTCTCGTACCGCCACGGCGGCGTCCCGGAGGCGGTCCAGGACGGCGTCACCGGGCTGCTCGTCCCGGAGGGGGACGTGCCCGGCCTGACCGGGGCGCTCGCCGCCCTGCTCCGGGACCCGGACCGCGCGACGCGGATGGGCGCGGCCGGGCGGGAGCGCGTGCTCGCCTCGTTCGACCTCGCCGAGCGGATCCGCGACCTCGAGGACCTCTACGACCGGACGGCCGGGCGGTCAGCGTCGACGACGGACGGAGATCGCGGATGAGCCGCGCCGAGCACCGCGCCGACGATCCGCGACCTGGCCTCCGTCCGGCCTCCGCCGGGCGGGAGAGGTGAGCCTGCGCCGGAGCACCGTCGACGCGACCGCCTGGACGGCGGTCTCGTTCGCCGTCGCGCTCGTCGTGCAGCTCGGGCAGTTCGCGCTCCTGGCGAGACTGCTGGACCCCTCCGAGATGGGGATCATCGCGATCGTCGCCCTGCTCAACGCGTTCGTCGACATCTTCCTCGGCATGGGGGTCGCCCAGGCGATCATCCAGCGCCGGCGGGCGACCAGCTTCGAGCTCTCGTCGGTCTTCTGGCTCAACCTCTCCGTCGGGCTCCTGGTCACCGTCGCCGTCCTCCTGGGCGCCGCACCGATCGCCTCCCTGCTCGGGTCCGCCGCCGCGGCGCCGGTCCTCACCGTCGCCTCGCTCGTGTTCGTGGGCAGCGCAGCCGGGCAGGTGCCGAGAGCGGTGCTCGAGAAGGGGATCCGGTTCCGAGCGGTCGCCGTGTCCGAGACGATCGCTCTCGTCGGCGGCTTCGCCGTGACGGTCTGCCTCGCGGTCTCGGGCGCGGGGGCGCTCTCCTACGCGTGGGGGCTCGTCGCGACCGCGGCTCTGCGCTCCGTGCTCGCCCTCGTGCAGGCCCGCCGCTGGTTCCGGCTGCGGTTCCGGTTCCGGATCCGCGAGACCGCCCGCTTCCTCTCCTTCGGCGTCTTCCAGACCCTCGACGGCATCGTCAACTACCTGGGGTCGAACGCCGGCTCGCTCGCGATCGGCCGCCTGCTCGGACCGGCCCAGCTGGGCGGGTACACCCTGGGATACAACCTCGCCGTGAACCTCCCCGCGAGGGTCAACCCGATCGTGACGCGAGTGATGTTCCCGGTGTTCTCCTCGATCCAGCACGACCGCGAGCGCGTCGCGCGGAACCACCTCCGCGTCACCGCGGTGCTCAGCATGGCGAGCATCCCGCCGCTGATCTTGGTGGCGCTGCGCTCCGAGGAGATCGTGCGACTGTTCTACGGACCCGGCTGGGGCTGGATCGCGGGCATGACGAGCGCACTGACGGTGGTGGGCGCGGTGCGGGCGATCGGCAATCCGGTCGGCTTCATCCTGATGGCGATGGACCGGGTGCGGTTCGGGCTGGTCGTGAACATCGTGAAGACCGCGATCACGGTCCCGATGATCGTCGGCGGGGGAGTGCTGTTCGGACTCGACGGCTTGATCGGCGGGCTGCTGCTCTCGAGCGCTCTCGGCTTCGCCGTCACCTGCGCCGTGCTGCGGGTGGTGCTCGGAGTGCGCCTCGGTGCGTTCCTGCGCGCGTGCGCGGCGGGGCCGCTGCTCGCCGCACCGATGGCGATCGTGCTGCTTCTGCTCCGCATCCTCCCCGAGGGCGCGCCCCTGCGGCTGCTCCCGGTGGAGCTGGCGCTCGCGGGCCTCGTGCTGGGAGCGACCGCCCTCCTGGCGCCGGGGCGCGACATCGCCGAGGCGCGATCGCTCGTCCTGTCACGACTGCCCGCCCGGTTCCGGCCCGGCGCCGCCGCCCCGGTCGAGGTCGCCGTGGTGCTGGCCGCCGAGGAGCGCTTCGACGGCAGCGGGGGAGCCGTGGCGACCTGGGTCCGCGAGACGGTGTCCCGGTCCTCGCTCCGGATCGCCGTGCACGCGCCGTGGTCGTCGGCGTCACCGGGCGTGGACGTCAGGCCCCATCGTCTGTACCGGCGGATCTACGCGGTCCAGCGGCGCGCGGCACTCCTCCTGGCGCATCGACGCGACAGCGACCCCGGCGCCGAGCTGCGCCGGCTGTCCTTCGGCGGGCGCTTCTGGCTGCTGGTGCTCGCTCCGTCGCTGCGCCGTGTCCCGACGGTCTGGATCCACAACCGCCCCCGCTACGCCGTGCGCCTGCGCCGCCTGGGCTACCGGGGGCGGATCGTCGCACACCTGCACAACGACCTGCTCGATCACCTGCCGCCCGATCCCGCCGCGGCCCGGCGCTACCTCGACGCGGTCGACGAGTGGATCTTCTGCAGCGAGTTCCTGCGCGCCCGAGCGGTCGACCGGTACGGCCTGATCACCACAGCCGTCCTGTACAACGGGGTCGTCCCTCCGCCCGAGGTCCCGCCGGCGCCGCTCGGCGGGACTGCGGAGGCGGTCTTCGCCGGGCGACTGGTGGCCGAGAAGGGAGCCCGCGAGGCCGTCGAGATCGTGAGGCGGATGCGGACCGAGCACGGCGCCGATCTGCGACTGGTCATCGCCGGCGCATCGGGCCTCGGGGACGATGCGACGCCCACCCCGTACGTCCGAGCGCTCGACGAGGCGGTCGCCACCCTGCCCGGCGCCGTGCGCCGGCTCCCGTTCCTCCGGCACGAGGACCTGCTGGAGCTGTTCGGCTCCTCGGCGCTCCTGCTCTACCCCTGCCGCTGGAACGAGCCGTTCGGGATGGTGGTGGTGGAGGCGCTCTCGCGGGGGATCCCCGTCGTGACGGTCGAGCGCGGAGGCCTCCCCGAGATCCTGCGCACCTCCGACGGAGTGGTCGACGGATCCGTCCTCGTCCCACCGGGCACGGAGGAGGAGGTCGCGGACGCCGTCCTCGCGGAGCTCCCCGCCCTCATCGCCTCGCTGCGCGATCCCCGGCGACGCGCGGAGGTCGCTGCGGCGTCGCGGCGCCGAGCGGCGGACTTCGGCTGGCCGGGCATCGCCCGCCGCGCGGACGAGCTGCTGGCAGACCCCCGTGGCTGAGGCGCGGGGCCGCCGCGCGCACGCGGATCGACGTTCCGCGCCAAGCCCGTCGAGGCTCGTGCCGCGCGATTAGTGTCGGCGCGACATGCCACCTGCATCCCCTCTCCCGCCCGCGTCCGCCGACGCCACCGCCTCTCCCGTGCTGCTCGATCCGCCTCCCGCCCCGGACCGGCGCCCGCGGACGACCCTCCCGCCGCGAGAGGTCGGCCCGTCGTCCCGGAATCGGCGCGCCGCTCCTCCGCTCCGCCAGACGGAGGCCGCCACCGGCACCTCCGCGGAACGGCTCTGACATGGGTCGCCACGCCGACGACGCCCTCCTCCGCCGCCCGACCGCCTCTCGTCCCTCCGTCATCGCCGCGACCCGCGTCACCGACGCTACGGAGACCCGCGGGCGGCCGTCGCGCGCGCCGGCGGATCCCGCTCAGCGGCGGCACGAGCGGATCGTCCTCGTCTTCCTCGCGGTGCTCCTGGCGCTGAGCGTCGTGCAGCTCTACACCCTGGGCCCCGTCACCGCTCCGGTCGCCTGGAGCCTGCTCTTCCTTCCGTACTCCGTGGCGCGGCTGCGCGGCGGGCGGATCGACCGGTTCGTGGTCGTGGTCCTCCTCGTGATCGCCGGCACCCTCTTCGCGCTCACCTACTCCGGAGCACGCGCGGCCGCGCTGCGCGACGTGGTCTCCGTCGTCTCCTTCCTCACTCCGTACCTGGCCGTCCGCGGGCTCGGCGACGGCGCCTGGCGTGTCGTCGGCCGCGCCCTCAACTGGGCGGCGCCCGTGTTCCTCCTCCAGGTGACGCTCACGATCCTCTTCCAGCTCGATCCCGTGCAGGAGACCGCCTACCTCCGGTGGCCGGACGCGGTGCTGTTCTCCGACACCTACGTGCGGGACATCTTCACGACGTCCTTCAACAACGTCCTGCAGGAGAAGTCGGGAGGGTTCTTCCTCAACGGCAACATCGCCTCGATGTACATGGCCACGACCGGCGCGCTGGCCTTCGCCGTCTGGAGACGGCAGCGGGGGAGGCTCCTCCTGCTCGTCGCCGTCGCCGGGCTGGTCGGCGCCCTCTTCACGCTGTCCAAGACCGCGATCGTCCTCGCGATCGTCCTGCCCCTGCTGGTCGCCGCGATCCGCGGACTCAAGGGACGCAGCCTCGGTCCGGTCGCCTGGATGATCACCATCCCCTCCGGGATCACGGCCGTGTACGCCGTCGCCGTGTCCTTCCCTCAGCTGGCGGAGGCGGGCCTGCTCACGCTCGGGGCCCGCGGCGACTTCCTGCGCCTGGCTGCGAGTGCGTTCCCCGACAACTGGCTGCTGGGGCTGGGGTACGGCGGATGGCAGGAGCTGTGGCTGGCGCGCGGGTCGCAGTTCACCCAGCACAGCGAGCCGCGCCCGCCTCACAACCTCCTCGTCACCGCGTGGACCAACGGCGGGCTCCTGATCGCGCTCCCCGTCCTCGCGTTCCTCCTCCTCGCCACCGTCGCCGTCGTGCGCCTGCTCCTCCGGGTCGCCCGGAACGAGGCCGTCGCCGTCGGGGCGCTCGCCGTCGCCGTACTCTGGACGTTCCTGCACGGGATGGCCGACAACACCACATGGTTCGGCGATCAGCACTCGCTCGCGACGCTCGCCGTCTCCGTGGCGCTCGTGGGCGTCCTGTCGGCGGAGGCGCCCGCCACGCCGGGCCGAGTGCCTCACGGAAGCGCTCCGGCGGCCTCGGCCGGCGCGGGTCGGGCGCCGCTGCGACGGCCGCCGAGCCCCGGCCTCGGGCGGCGCTGACGCGACCGCCGCGCCGCAGCCGGTCCGGACACGGACCGCGCCGGTATCATCGACCCGTTATGGCACGCATCTACGACTGCTCCGTCGACACGGACCTCCTGACCGGCACCCGTCTCGCGCGGACGGCCATCGGCCGCGGCGAGCTCGTGGTGATCCCCACCGACACCGTCTACGGCGTCGCGGCCAACGCGTTCGACGCCGCCGCGGTCCAGCGCCTGCTCGACGCGAAGGGACGGACGAGGCAGTCGCCGCCGCCCGTCCTGATCGGGGACGTGGCCGCCCTCGACGCCCTCGCCGAGAACGTGCCGGAGGCGGTGCGTGACCTCGCGCGCGAGTTCTGGCCCGGCGGGCTCACCATCGTCCTGCACGCCCAGCCCTCACTCGTCTGGGACCTGGGCGAGACGCGCGGGACCGTGGCGCTGCGCATGCCGGACAACCCGGTCACGATCGAGCTCCTCGCCGAGACCGGCCCGCTGGCGGTCTCCTCCGCCAACCGCACCGGGCAGCCCTCGGCCACGACCGCACAGGAGGCGTTCGACCAGCTCGGCGACTCCGTCGACGTCTATCTCGACGCCGGCGCCGCCGGATCGCGCTACAGCGACCGCCCCGCGGGCGCCAGCGAGTCCTCCACGATCGTCGACGCGACAGCGCTGAGCTTCGAGGGCGGCACCCTGCGCATCCTGCGCCAGGGCGTCGTGTCGGCCGAGCGGATCCGCGAGGTCGTCGGCGACCTGCTGCCGGATCCGGACGCGCCCCGCGCCGAGACGTCGGAGCCGGACGCCTCCACGGTCGGCGCGGCGCAGGCCGGGGACCAGCAGGAGCCCGCCGAGACCGCGACCGGCAGCGACCCGTACGCCTTCGAGCGGACCCCGACAGCGCGCCCCGACTGGGCCTCCGGCGCCCGCCTGCAGGACGACTCCGCTCCCGTCGATTCCGCCGATGCGCCGGACACGGGCTCGTCGAGCACGAACGCGCCGACGCCCAACACCGGCACCGGCGCCGCCCGCACCGACGCCGCTCCGGGTGAGTAACCGGTGATCACCTTCGCCCTCGTCTCGCTCGCGGTCGCGCTCGTGACCGGAGCGCTGTCGTGGGTCATCTGGAAGCTGAGCCTGAAGTACCGGCTCTACCCGAAGATCCGCGTCAGGGACATGCACACGCGGCCGACCCCCCGCCTGGGCGGCATCGCGATGTTCCTCGGGATCCTCGTCGGCTTCGGCATCGCCTCCCAGCTGCCCTACTTCCGGCTGGTGTTCGCCAATCCCGAGCCGATCCTCGCGATCCTCGGCGCGAGCCTGCTCATCGTCCTCATCGGCGTCGCCGACGACATCTGGGACCTGGACTGGACCACGAAGCTGGCCGGTCAGCTGATCGCCGCCGGCCTGATCGCCTGGAAGGGCGTGCAGATCGTCTCCCTGCCGATCGGCGGCCTGACCGTCGGCTCGCCGTGGATGTCGCTGATCATCACCGTGCTCGCGATAGTCCTGGTCACCAACGCTCTCAACTTCATCGACGGCCTCGACGGCCTCGTGGCGGGCGTCGCCCTGATCGCCAACGGGGTCTTCTTCCTCTACAGCTACCTGCTGGTGCAGCAGACCTCGCCCACCGACTACTTCAACCTGGCCTCGCTCATCGCGGTCCTGCTCGTCGGCGCCTGCGCCGGATTCCTCCCCATCAACTGGCGTCCGGCGCGGATGTTCATGGGCGACAGCGGCGCACTGCTGATCGGGATGCTGATGGCCACCTCGGCGATCGCGGTCACCGGCCAGATCGACCCGGCCCAGCTCGCGGCGAAGGAGCTCCTGCCCGCGTTCATCCCGATCATCCTGCCGTTCGCGATCCTCGTGGTGCCGCTGATGGACTTCGGCCTCGCCGTGATCAGGCGCCTGCGCGCGGGAAAGTCGCCGTTCAGCGCCGACCGGAAGCACCTGCACCACCGCCTGCTCGACATGGGGCACTCCCACCTGCACGCCGTGCTGATCTTCTACGCGTGGACCGCCGTCGTCGCCGTCAGCTGCCTGCTGATGTTCGTGGTCGACGTGCTGTGGGTCCCGCTCGTCTTCCTCGGAGTCGGTCTGCTGCTCTGCACCGTCGTCACGCTCGCCCCGCTCAGCCGCCGCAAGCGGCTCGAGGCGGCGGCGCAGTCCGCGGAGGCCTCACCCGTCCTCGACCCCCTCGACCGCGCGTCCTCGACGGAGCTGCTCCGTCCGCCGGCCGGACTCCCGATCGACCGGGACACGACAGCGCCGACCACGGCGCGGAAGGAAGCATCATGACCGGAGCCTCCCCGGCCACCCCCCGTCCGCAGCCCGCGTCCGTCCCCGTCCTGCGCCGCGCGCTGGTCGTGGGCGGCCTCTTCGTGCTCGCCCTGGCCGTTCTCGGCACCGTCGTCGGCGGGATCGCCGCCGGGGGAGAGGGCGCGATCGGAGCCCTCCTCGGCGCGATCGTCGGCGGCGTGATGGTGCTCCTCACCGCCGCGAGCATCCTCGTCGCCAACCGCCTCGACATCGGCGGGTTCTTCGCCGTCGTCCTCGGCACGTGGCTCGCCAAGTTCGTGCTGTTCGTGATCGCCGCCCTGGTCCTGCGCGATCAGCCGTGGCTGAACAGCATCGCGATGTTCGTCACGATCATCGTCGCCGTCCTGGGGTCCCTGGTGATCGACGTCCTCGTCGTCTCGCGCTCGCGCATGCCGAACGTCAGCGACATCGCTCGATGAGGACGAGCCGAACGGTTCCTGAGAGGACCACGATTCGGCTCTCAGGCCGTTCTGTTGCTACAGTAGGGACGAATCCCGCAGGCGAACGTGTCCTCAGATCGTCTCATCGTTGATGGCGGTCGTCGAGCACGATCGCCGTCCGAGCGGAAAACCCCACCTTTCGTCGTCGCGAGAGCGTTGCGTCCGAATGATTCGATTCGGTCGGCTGCAACGTGCCACGCCCCGAATTCCAGGAGCTAGCGCTGTTTGCTAACGCTGTGACCCTGTTGGTCTCGTCCTCGACCGGTGAGAGTGACTTCCACACCCCGTCGATCTCCGAGTTCTTCCCGCCTGGTTTCCTCTTCGAGGGAACCCCTTTCGAGATCAACCGCGTCATGCTGGTCCGCTTCATCGCGGTCATCGCACTGATGCTGTTCTTCTGGCTCGGGACGCGCAAGCTGCGCCTCGTCCCCGGCCGCTTCCAGAACGTCGTCGAGCTCGCGTTCGACTTCGTCCGCGTCACCATCGCCAAGGACATCCTCGGCGAGAAGGACGCGCGCCGGTTCCTCCCGATCCTCGTGACGATCTTCTTCGCGATCATCTCGATGAACCTGACCGGCATCGTCCCGTTCCTGAACATCGCGGGCACCTCCGTGGTGGGCATGCCGCTCTTCCTCGGCCTGGTCGCCTACGTGACGTTCATCTACGCGGGCATCAAGGACCGGGGGATGGGCTTCTTCAAGAACGCCCTGTTCCCGCCCGGAGCGCCGTTCCTGATCTACTTCATCCTCACGCCGATCGAGCTGCTGCAGACGTTCATCATCCGTCCGCTCTCGCTCGCACTGCGGCTTGTGATGAACATGATCGTCGGCCACCTCCTGCTGGTGCTGTGCTTCTCGGCCACGCAGTTCTTCCTCTTCAGCTCCCAGATCGACCCGGGCTTCAAGCTCTTCGGCGTCGTGACCTTCGCCTTCGGCGGTGCGTTCACGCTCTTCGAGCTCCTCGTCGCCGTGCTGCAGGCCTACATCTTCACCCTCCTCGCTGCGGTCTACATCCAGTTGGCCGTCGCCGAGGAGCACTGACCCCACTACTCACGGGCTCCCGCCCGTTCTCACGATCACCCCACTGAAAGGACCCACTCGTGGACTCAGTCACCGTTCTCGCCGAACTCACCGGCAACATCGCGACGGTCGGTTACGGCCTCGCAGCGATCGGCCCCGGCATCGGTGTCGGCATCGTCGCGGGCAAGACCGTCGAGGCCATGGCGCGCCAGCCCGAGATGGCGGGCCGCCTCCAGACCACGATGTTCCTCGGCATCGCGTTCACCGAGGTGCTCGCGCTCATCGGCCTCGCCACCTACTTCATCTTCGCGGCGTAGTCGTGTTCAGCACCGCTGTGAACATCGCTGCGGAAGAAGGTGACGTCCCCGCGGTCATTCTGATCCCGGAGTTCTACGACTTCTTCTGGTCGGGGGTGATCTTCCTCATCCTGCTGTTCTTCTTCTGGAGGCTGGTCCTGCCGCGCCTGCAGAAGATGCTCGACGCGCGCTCCGCCGCGATCGAGGGGAACATCGCGAAGGCCGACGAGGCCCAGCGACAGGCCGAGGCCGCCCTCGAGAAGTACACCGCCCAGCTGGCCGAGGCCCGCGCCGAGGCCGGAGCGATCCGTGAGAAGGCGAACGCCGACGGCAACGCGATCGTGGCGGCGAAGAAGGAGCAGGCGCAGGTCGAGGCCGAGCGCATCCTCCACAACGCGCACGCCCAGATCGAGGCGGACCGTCAGGCCGCCGTGGTCTCGCTCCGCTCCGAAGTCGGAACCCTCGCCATCGACCTCGCCTCCGGCGTGATCGGCGAGAGCCTCAACGACGACGCGAAGGCGTCCGCGATCGTGGACCGCTTCCTCGCCGACCTCGAGGCCTCGGAGAAGGCGAACAACTGATGGGCAGCGCGTCCAGGCAGGCACTCGCATCGGCGAAGGCGGAGCTCTCCGCCCTCGCCGGTCAGGCGTCCCTCGACACGGCCCAGCAGCTCTTCGAGGCCGCACGGGTCATCGACGGCCAGGCGCAGCTGCGCGCGGCCCTCGCCGACCCGAGCGCCGACTCGAGCAGCAAGCAGGCTCTCGTCGCCCGCGTGTTCGGTCCTTTCGGCGAGCCGGCCAAGCGCCTGCTCACCGTGATCGTCGGCCACCGCTGGTCGAGCCCGAGCGACATGGTCGCCGGGGTCGAGGAGGTCGGGGTCCGCGCGATCGCGTCGTCCGCTCCGGAGGGCGTCAACCTCGAGAAGGAGCTCCACTCCTTCGGCGAGGTCGTCGCCTCCGACGCCCAGCTCGAGCTCGCGCTCGGCAGCAAGCTCGCCGCCGCCGACTCGAAGGTCGCGCTCGTGCAGCGCCTCCTCGAGGGCAAGGCCGCGGCCGAGACGCTGGCGATCCTCCGGCAGCTGATCGCGCACCCGCGCGGTCGCCGCATCCCGGAGCTCGTCCGCTTCGCAGCAGGCGTGGTCGCCGACCAGGGCGGGTTCATCCTCGCCACGGTCTCGGTCGCCGCACCGATCGCCCCCGAGCAGCTCGACCGGCTCCGCTCGGCGCTCACGCGCCAGTACAGCCGACCGGTCTCCGTCAACGTCGTGGTCGATCCCTCCCTCCTGGGCGGGATGCGCCTGCACGTCGGCGACGAGGTCATCGACGGAACCGTCTCCGCACGGCTGTCCGACCTGAAGCTCCAGCTCGCGTCCTGACGGGCGCACGTATCCTCAGAGGGCACTGCCCTCGACCCCCGCACCATCCAGGTCAGGCCCCGACGACCTCTTCGGCTCGCACGGACCCAACGAATAGGAATTCCCATGGCAGATATCACCATCAGCCCGGATGAGATCCGCGACGCGCTGAAGGACTTCGTCTCGTCGTACGAGCCGGGCAAGGCCTCCACCACCGAGGTCGGCTACGTCATCGACGCCGCCGACGGCATCGCCCACGTCGAGGGCCTCCCCGGCGTCATGGCCAACGAGCTCATCCGCTTCTCCAACGGTGTCCTGGGCCTGGCCCAGAACCTCGACGAGAACGAGATCGGCGTCGTCGTCCTCGGCGAGTTCTCCGGCATCGAGGAGGGCATGGAGGTCACCCGCACCGGCGAGGTCCTCTCGGTCCCCGTCGGCGACGGCTACCTCGGCCGCGTCGTCGACCCGCTCGGCAACCCGATCGACGGACTCGGCGAGATCGCCTCCGAGGGCCGCCGCGCCCTCGAGCTCCAGGCTCCCGGCGTCATGTCGCGCAAGTCGGTCCACGAGCCGCTGCAGACCGGCATCAAGGCCATCGACGCGATGATCCCGGTCGGCCGCGGCCAGCGCCAGCTCATCATCGGCGACCGCCAGACCGGCAAGACGGCCATCGCGATCGACACGATCATCAACCAGAAGGCCAACTGGGAGTCGGGCGACACGAACAAGCAGGTCCGCTGCATCTACGTCGCCATCGGCCAGAAGGGCTCGACCATCGCCTCGGTGAAGGGCGCGCTCGAGGACGCCGGAGCGATGGAGTACACGACCATCGTCGCGTCCCCCGCCTCCGACCCCGCCGGCTTCAAGTACCTCGCCCCCTACACCGGCTCGGCCATCGGCCAGCACTGGATGTACGGCGGCAAGCACGTCCTGATCATCTTCGACGACCTGTCGAAGCAGGCCGAGGCCTACCGCGCCGTGTCGCTCCTCCTGCGCCGCCCGCCGGGACGCGAGGCGTACCCGGGTGACGTCTTCTACCTGCACTCCCGTCTGCTGGAGCGCTGCGCGAAGCTGTCCGACGAGCTCGGCGCCGGCTCGATGACCGGTCTCCCGATCATCGAGACCAAGGCGAACGACGTCTCGGCCTACATCCCGACCAACGTGATCTCGATCACCGACGGCCAGATCTTCCTCCAGTCCGACCTCTTCAACGCCAACCAGCGTCCCGCGGTCGACGTGGGCATCTCGGTCTCGCGGGTCGGCGGCGACGCGCAGGTCAAGTCGATCAAGAAGGTCTCCGGCACGCTGAAGCTCGAGCTGGCGCAGTACCGCTCGCTCGAGGCCTTCGCGATGTTCGCCTCCGACCTCGACGCCGCCTCGCGCCGTCAGCTCGCCCGCGGCGCCCGCCTCACCGAGCTGCTCAAGCAGCCGCAGTACTCGCCGTACCCCGTCGAGGAGCAGGTCGTCTCGATCTGGGCCGGAACGAACGGCAAGCTCGACGAGGTTCCGGTCCCCGACGTGCTGCGCTTCGAGCGCGAGCTCCTGGACTACCTGGGCCGCAACACCCAGGTGCTGAACACCCTCCGCGACACCAACGTGCTCTCCGACGACACCGTCGCCGAGCTCAACCGTGCCGTCGACGGCTTCAAGCTGGAGTTCCAGACCGGTGAGGGCAAGCCGCTCGCCTCGGTCGGGCGCGAGGAGCATCAGGCCATCGCGGCCGACGAGGTCGGCCAGGAGAAGATCGTCAAGGGCCGTCGCTGACCAGCGGCACCCCGTCGATTCGCCACTTTTAGGACAACAGGAGACACATGGGAGCGCAACTCCGGGTCTACCGGTCGAAGATCCGCTCGGCCCAGACGACCAAGAAGATCACTCGGGCCATGGAGCTGATCTCGGCCTCGCGCATCCAGAAGGCGCAGAACCGCGTCGCTGCCGCGGCGCCGTACTCGAACGCGATCACGCGCGCCGTGTCCGCTGTCGCGACCTACTCGAACGTGGAGCACCCGCTCACGACCGAGCGCGAGAAGCTGGACACGGCCGCGATCGTGATCTTCACCTCCGACCGCGGCCTCGCCGGCGCGTTCTCCTCGAGCGTGCTCAAGGAGGCCGAGGAGCTGGCCGCGCTGCTGCGCAGCGAGGGCAAGGAGGTCGTCTTCTACCTGGTCGGCCGCAAGGCGAACGCGTACTTCTCGTTCCGGAAGCGGGCCAGCGTCCGCGTCTGGACGGGCGGCACCGACCAGCCCGTGTTCGAGACGGCGAAGGAGATCGCGGACGCGGTCGTCGAGTCGTACAACCTCGATGACGAGGAGGGCGGCGTGGACGAGATCCACCTCGTCTACAACCGCTTCGTCAGCATGGTCACCCAGCAGCCGACCGTCGTCCGGCTGCTGCCGCTCGAGGTCGTCGAGGGCGCCGAGGAGCAGAACAGCGAGCTGTACCCGCTCTACGAGTTCGAGCCCGACCCCGAGACGGTCCTCGACCGCCTCCTGCCCGTGTACGTCGAGAGCCGCATCTTCAACGCGATGCTGCAGTCGGCGGCCTCGGAGCACGCGGCACGCCAGAAGGCCATGAAGTCGGCGAGCGACAACGCGGACACGCTGATCAAGACCTACACCCGTCTCGCCAACAACGCCCGCCAGACCGAGATCACGCAGCAGATCGCCGAGATCGTCGGCGGCGCCGACGCCCTGTCCTCCTCCAAGTAAGAGGGCTCCGCTCCACACAGTTTCGACTCCGCCCTCCGGGAGCGGTGAGACCACAGAAGGAAGTAGCAATGACACTGACCGCACCTGAGGCGGCGACCGGGACGTCGGGCGGGGCCATCGGCCGCATCGCCCGCGTCACCGGCCCCGTCGTTGACATCGAGTTCCCCCACGACGCGATCCCCGAGGTCTACAACGCGCTCTACACGCACGTCGAGGTCGAGGGCGTCTCGAGCAAGCTGACCTTCGAGGTCGCGCAGCACCTCGGCGACGACCTCGTCCGGGCCATCTCCCTGAACCCCACCGACGGACTCGTCCGCGGCCAGGAGGTCCACGACACCGGCCTGCCGATCTCGGTCCCGGTCGGCGACGTGACCAAGGGCAAGGTCTTCAACGTGATCGGCGAGGTGCTCAACGCCGACGCCGACGGGAAGATCAACGGAGAGTCGTTCGAGATCACCGAGCGCTGGCCCATCCACCGCAAGCCCCCGCAGTTCGACCAGCTCGAGTCCAAGACCGAGCTGTTCGAGACCGGCATCAAGGTCATCGACCTGCTCACTCCGTACGTGCAGGGCGGCAAGATCGGCCTGTTCGGCGGAGCGGGCGTCGGCAAGACCGTCCTCATCCAGGAGATGATCCAGCGCGTCGCGCAGGACCACGGTGGAGTGTCCGTGTTCGCCGGCGTCGGCGAGCGCACCCGTGAGGGCAACGACCTCATCGCCGAGATGGAGGAGGCGGGCGTCTTCGACAAGACCGCTCTCGTCTTCGGCCAGATGGACGAGCCGCCGGGAACGCGTCTGCGCGTCGCCCTGTCGGCCCTGACCATGGCGGAGTACTTCCGCGATGTGCAGAAGCAGGACGTGCTGCTCTTCATCGACAACATCTTCCGCTTCACGCAGGCCGGCTCGGAGGTGTCGACCCTCCTGGGCCGCATGCCCTCCGCGGTGGGCTACCAGCCGAACCTCGCCGACGAGATGGGTGTGCTCCAGGAGCGCATCACCTCGACGCGCGGACACTCGATCACCTCGCTGCAGGCGATCTACGTCCCCGCCGACGACTACACCGACCCGGCGCCGGCGACCACCTTCGCCCACCTCGACGCGACCACCGAGCTCTCCCGTGAGATCGCGTCGAAGGGCCTCTACCCGGCCGTCGACCCGCTCACGTCCACCTCGCGAATCCTCGACCCCCGCTACCTGGGCGCCGACCACTACCGTGTGGCGACGAACGTGAAGCAGATCCTGCAGAAGAACAAGGAGCTGCAGGAGATCATCGCGATCCTCGGTGTCGACGAGCTGTCGGAGGAGGACAAGATCACGGTGTCGCGTGCGCGCCGGATCCAGCAGTTCCTCTCGCAGAACACCTACATGGCGAAGAAGTTCACCGGTGTCGAGGGATCGACCGTCCCGCTGAAGGACACGATCGAGTCGTTCGACGCGATCACCAAGGGCGAGTTCGACCACGTGGCCGAGCAGGCGTTCTTCAACGTCGGCTCGATCTCGGACGTCGAGGAGAAGTGGACCCAGATCCAGAAGGAGAACGGCTGATCATGGCCGGGACCCTGAAGGTCAGCGTCGTGTCCGCGAACGCCGAGGTGTGGTCAGGAGAGGCGAAGCAGCTCACGGCTCGCACCGTCGAGGGCGAGATCGGCATCCTCGCCGGCCACGAGCCGATGCTCGCGATCCTCGCCACCGGCGAGGTTCGCGTCACGGCCCTGGACGGAACGCGTCTCACCGCGCAGGCCGACGACGGCTTCCTGTCCGTCGAGAACGACGTGGTGACCGTGGTCGCCCGTCAGGCATCGCTGGTCTAGTACACCGCCGCTCACCGCGGCACGGAGGGGCCGGACGATCATCGCGATCGTCCGGCCCCTTCGTCGTGCCGCCCGTCCCTCTTCTCCGAAGGAGTCCTGTGCACGTCCTGCTGCCACCGTCCGAGACGAAGCGCGACGGCGGCGACGAGCCGTTCGTGCTCGAGTCGCTCGCCTTCCCCGAGCTCCACCCGAAGCGGCGCGAGCTGGCGGAGGCGCTGATCGCGCTGGCCGGGGACCGCGAGCTCTCGGCCCGGGCGCTGAAGCTCGGTCCGCGTCAGCTCGGCGAGATCGATCGCAACGCGGCGCTCGCGACCGCGGCAGGCCTCCCCGCGGTCGACCGCTTCGACGGGGTGCTCTTCGATGCGCTCGACGCGCGCAGCCTCGATCCCGGTGCACGGGAGGTGCTCGGTCGGACGGCGATCGTGCAGTCCGCGCTCTGGGGGCCGATCCGCGCCCTCGACCTGATCCCTGCCTACCGTCTGTCCCACGACTCCCGTCTCCCGGGGAGGCCGCTCAAGCGCTGGTGGGCAGCGGAGGCCGGGCGGGTGCTGAGCGCGCTCGACGGGCTCGTCCTCGATCTGCGGAGCGAGGCGTACGCGGCGCTCGGACCGGTTCCCGCGGGCGAGGGGCGGTTCTTCGTCCGCGTCCGCTCGCGCGGGGCCGACGGCGCCCTCCGGTCGCTGAACCACTTCAACAAGCAGGGCAAGGGGCGCTTCGTCAGGGCGCTGGCGGAGGACCGGGTGGCGACGGAGTCACTCGGCGAGCTCTCGGCGTGGGCGGCCGGGCGCGGGTTCCTGCTCGCCGAGAACCGGCACACGGGAGAGCTCGACCTCGTCGTGCCGGAGTCGTAGGCGTCAGCGTCGGCGCCAGCAGCCGGTGAGGTGATCGTCGACGACTCCGGCCGACTGCATCAGCGCGTACGCGGTGGTCGGTCCGACGAAGCGGAGCCCCGCGGCCTTCAGCGCTCGCGCGAGCGCCGTCGACCCGGGCGTCGTCGCAGGGACGTCGGCGGCTCGGACCACCCGGTCCTCGACGTCCGGATCGTGGAAGGACCACACGAGCTCGTCGAGCGCGCCCTCGCCTCTCTGCTCGAGGAGCGCGAGCACGGCCCGGGCGTTGTCCCGGGTGGCGATGATCTTCGCGCGGTTCCGGATGATGCCGCTGTCCTCCATCAGCCGCTCGACATCGGTGTCGTCGTACCGGGCGACCCGGGCCGGATCGAAGCCGTCGAAGGCCTCGCGGAACCTCGGCCGCTTGCGGAGGATCGTGATCCAGGAGAGGCCGGACTGGAACGCCTCGAGGGAGATCTTCTCGAACAGCAGGCGATCTCCGTGCAGCGGGGTGCCCCATTCCTCGTCGTGATAGCGGCGGTACTCCGGATCCGCGCCGCTCCAGGCGCAGCGGACCAGGCCGTCCTCTCCCTCGACGAGTCCG
The DNA here is from genome assembly GCF_002932815.1 of Rathayibacter sp. AY1B4. Classification (NCBI taxonomy): domain Bacteria; kingdom Bacillati; phylum Actinomycetota; class Actinomycetes; order Micrococcales; family Microbacteriaceae; genus Rathayibacter; species Rathayibacter sp. AY1B4. Next base: position 101,382 of record NZ_PSWN01000002.1, read on the forward strand.
TCGGCCGTGCTCATCGGTGGGGGATCCCCTCGTGATCGAGAAGCCAGGCTTTCGTGGCGACGCCCTCGCCCGCGCTGAAGCCGGTGATCCGTCCGTCGCTCGCGAGGACGCGGTGGCAGCCCACGATGATCGGCACCGGGTTCGCACCGACCGCTCCGCCGATCGGCCGGCCCGCTCGGGGGCGACCGGCGGCCGTGCCCAGTGCGCCGTAGGAGGTGATCTCCCCGAAGCCCAGAGCCTGGAGCCGCTGCCAGATCTCGAGCTGGAAGGGCGTGCCGCGCAGAGCGACCGGCAGATCGAAAGAGCGGCGGGTCCCGTCGAAGTACTCGTCCAGCTGCTCGACGGCCCGCAGGAGCACCGGGAGGTCCGACTCCGGGAGGTGCTCGTGCGGGAGCAGACCGGCCTGCTCGATGGCGAGCGAGACGATCGCATCGCCGTCGCTGCCCACCTCGATGCGGCCGAGGGGGCTCGTCGTCCGTCGGACGTGAAGGGGAGTCGTTCTCATGCGTCGAGAGTATCCGCGGGACTCCCCACCGACCGGCGGGAATCGGACACCGGTGCAGAACTCGGCCGATCGGTCCCTGTGGAGGAATTCCTGGGGGCCGGAGGGCGCCATCCGTGCGCCGGCGATTCGGTGTCGATGGGACCTCTCCCTCCACAGGCGGCGATCTCGAGATCCTTCCGATGATCCCGAGGGCCGTCGCTCCCGGCGGGTGCGAGGGTCGGCAGGATCGCAGCATGACCTCCTCAGCGATCTTCCTCCACCCCGCTCCCGCCTCGCGTGTCCCGGCCTCACCCGACGACGCCGCCCTGTTCCACGCCGCTCACGGGTCCCGGCGGGGTGCGGCCGAGGCGAGCCTCGTGCTCGTCCCGTTCCGGGCCGGCGCGCCGAGCGGCTCGCTCCGCTTCGAGCTGTCGGGGGCGGATCCGTCCCTGATCGCGCGGGCCAGCCTCGGTGCGCTCGGCCGGTTCGGGCGGGTGCAGCGAGCACTCGCGCTGGTGCATCCCGGCGAGGCGGGTCCGGAGTCGTGCGAGGGACTCGTCGCCGCCCTCGAGGAGCGTGCGCGCCGGCTCCCCGGCCTCGCCCTCCGCGTCGCCGTGCTCCCGTCGTCCGGCCGCGACGACGGGCTCGAGGCCGGCGACCGGGACGACCCGCGAGCGGTGGCCGCCGCGGTCGACCGTCTCCTCGACCGCCACCCGCGCGCCGAACTGCCCGACGTGCTGTTGCACGGCGTCGACGACCTCGTCCGGCGAGCTCTCACCGGTCCCGATCCCGAGGTCCGGCCTGCGGGCCTGGCTGCGCTCGTCGTGGCCGTGCAGCGCAGCCGCGGTGCGGACCGCGTGCTGCGGTCCGCGCGGAGCGGTGACCCCGGCGCGGCGGGAGCGCTCGCCCCGCTGCTCCGCCGTGCCGCCGTCGTCGCACCCCCGAGTGAGCGAGCCGGAGTGCTCGTCCTCCTCGCCCGGATCCTGGCCGGTGAGGGCCGTGCCGACGAGGCCGGACGGCTCGCCGACGAGGCCGTCGCTCTCGATCCGCACCACGCAGGTGCGCGCCGAGTCGCGGCCGCACTCGCCGCCGATCGGCGGGAGCGCGCCGCGTGAGGGCGCTAGAGCCGCGACCAGGCCTCGGTGAGCACGCTCCGGAGGATCTGCTCGATCTCGTCGAACTCGCGCGGGCCGATGGTGAGCGGCGGCGCGAGCTGGACGACGGGATCGCCGCGGTCGTCCGCCCGGCAGTACAGCCCCGCGTCGAAGAGCCCCTTCGAGAGGAATCCGCGCAGCAGCCGCTCCGACTCGTCCTCGTCGAACGTCTCCTTCGTCGCCTTGTCCTTCACCAGCTCGATGCCGAAGAAGTAGCCGTCGCCCCGGACGTCGCCGACGATCGGCAGGTCGAGCAGCTTCTCGAGCGTGGACCGGAAGACGGGCGAGTTCTCGCGCACGCGCTCGTTCAGGCCCTCCTCCTCGAAGATGTCGAGGTTCTCGAGCGCGACCGCGGCCGAGACGGGGTGGCCGCCGAAGGTGTAGCCGTGCGGGAAGACGACCTGACCGTGGCGGAAGGGCTCGTAGATCCGATCGCTGACGATCGTCGCGCCGATGGGGGAGTAGCCGCTGGTCATCCCCTTCGCGCAGGTGATCATGTCCGGCACGTAGCCGTACTCGTCGCAGGCGAACATGTGCCCGATGCGGCCGAACGCGCAGATCACCTCATCGGACACCAGCAGCACGTCGTGCTTGTCGCAGATCTCGCGGACCCTCTGGAAGTACCCGGGAGGGGGCGGGAAGCAGCCGCCCGAGTTCTGCACGGGTTCCAGGAACACGGCGGCCACCGTGTCCGGCCCCTCGAACTCGATCATCTCCTCGATGCGGTTCGCCGCCCACAGGCCGAACGCCTCCAGGTCGTCGCCGTGCTCGGGAGCCCGGTAGAAGTTGGTGTTGGGGACGCGGAAGCCGCCCGGCACCAGCGGCTCGAACATCGACTTCATCCCGGGGATGCCCGTGATCGCGAGCGCTCCCTGGGGAGTGCCGTGATACGCGACCGAGCGCGAGACGACCTTGTGCTTGCCCGGCTTGCCCTGCAGCTTCCAGTAGTGCTTGGCGAGCTTGAAAGCCGTCTCCACAGCCTCGCCGCCGCCGGTCGAGAAGAAGACCCGGTTGAGGTCGCCCGGCGCGTGGTCGGCGAGCCGGTCGGCCAGCTCGATCGCCGAGGGGGTCGCGTAGGACCAGAGCGGGAAGAAGGAGAGCTCGGACGCCTGCTTCGCCGCGGCCTCCGCCAGTCGGCGCCGCCCGTGTCCCGCATTGACGACGAAGAGGCCGGACAGGCCGTCGAAGTACTTGCGCCCGGTGCTGTCCCAGATGTGGTGTCCCTCGCCGCGCGTGATGATCGGCACGCCCGCGCCGGAGTCCATCGTCGACTGACGGGTGAAGTGCATCCAGAGGTGGTCCTTCGCCTTCTTCTGCAGGGAGGCGTCGTCGATCCCCCCTGGCGCGTCGGTCCCGCGGACGGGATCGCCCGACTCGAGGCCGGAGGTCGAGAAGGCTGTCTCGGTGGTCATCTTTTACCGCGTTCCCCAGTTGTAGAACTGCTTGTGGAGCTTCAGATAGACGAAGGTCTCGGTCGAGAGCACGCCGGGAAGCGACCGGATCTCCTGATTGAGCAGGGCGATTAGATCGTCGTCGTTCTCGCACACGACCTCGGCGAGGATGTCGAAGGAGCCGGCTGTCAGCACGACGTAGTCGACGGCGGGGATGGAGGCGAGCCGGTCCGCGACGTCGCGGGTGTCGCCGGTGACGCGCACACCGATCATCGCCTGGCGGTAGAAGCCGAGCTGCATCGGATCCGTCACCGCGACGATCTGCATGACGCCCGACTCCGTGAGCTTCTGCACCCGCTGCCGGACGGCCGCCTCGCTCAGGCCCACGGCCTTGCCGATCTCGGCGTACGAGCGCCGACCGTCGGCCTGCAGCTGCTCGATGATCGCCTTCGACACCTCGTCGAGCTGGACAGGACGCTGAGAGGGTGGGCGAGACGGGGCCATGCGGCGATTCTGGCAGTCCACGGGGGCCCGGGCAAGTGGATCCGCACGTCGGAGCTCGCTCCGGCATCGGATCCGGTGGTCGGAGCGTGGTCCCGTCTGCGCGACGGACATCGGGCGACAGCGATGGCGGCCGGCTCGGCGGAGGGCCGTCAGCGACTACCATCGGGGGGCGGCCGGGCACCCCTGGAGCCGGCGGTCGCGGGCCGTCGGACCGGACGGCCGCGGGCCACGGGGATGCGAGGAGCAGCGATGACGCAGATCGGCCGCAGCCGCGCGTCCGTCACCGTCCCCGTCTCCGCCTGGAGCTCCGACGCGCCCTCGGCCGAAGTGACCCTCGGCTGGGCCGCGCGCACCGAGACCGGCCACGTGCGCAGCGCGAACGAGGACAGCTACCTCGCCAAGAGCCCGCTCTTCGCTGTCGCCGACGGGATGGGCGGGCACGCGGCAGGAGAGGTCGCCAGCGACGCGGTCGTGTCGCGCCTGTCCACCGCGGCGCTCGGCGCGACCGTCGGAGCGGAGGAGATCGACCGGGCGCTTCGGGAGGCGGTCGGGGACATCGCCCGGCAGTCGCACACGGCCGACGTCGGCACCGGGACCACGGTCACCGGGATCGCGCTCACGGTGGTCGGGGGAGAGCCCTACTGGTCCGTCTTCAACATCGGCGACTCGCGCGTGTACCTGAGCGTCGCCGGGACCCTCGTGCAGCTCACCGTGGACCACTCCATCGTCCAGGAGCTGGTCGACGCGGGCCTGATCTCCCGCGACGAGGCCGACGTGCATCCGCACAGCAACGTGATCACCCGCGCGGTCGGCTTCCACGAGGCGCCCGTCCCCGACTACCGGCTCGTGCCCGTCCTCGCCGGATCGCGTCTGCTGATCTGCTCGGACGGACTCACGAAGGAGCTGACCGATGCCGGCGTCGGCCACCTGCTCAGCGGCACCGGCTCCGCTCAGGAGGCGGCCGACGCCCTGGTCGACGCCGCGCTGGACAACGGCGGGCGCGACAACGTCACCGTGATCGTCGTCGACGTCCTCGCGGTCACCGGCGACGAGGAGGCCGGCGCACCGGTCTGACGAGCAGCGCTCCGGCACGGGACGGCCGCGGTCGCGGTGCCGCCGGACCGCCCGCACGCGCCGAACGGCCGTACGACGGTCCTGCGCCTGCCGGTTCGCGTCGGGTTCGGCCGGCTCGGGGCTCCCCGCGCCGGCGCTGGGTACGATGGTGAGCGGAAGGGCGTTCTCGGTGATCTGCAGCACGTGTGGCTCCAACCTCGCTCCCGGGGCGATCCTCTGCGGCGAGTGCGGTTCGTCGGTGGCGGCGCATGCCACGACGGGTGCGTCCCGCCCCTCGTCGTCCGGCGACACGACGGTCCTCGACCCGTCCCGCCGTGCCTGGCTGCCGGGCCTGGCCCCCGGCCGGCACCGGCGTCCCGCCCCCGGCGCACCGATGGCGCCGCCCTCGCAGGGGCTCGTGCGCCTCAGCTTCGCGACCGGGCAGCACGCGATCGTGACCGGCAACGGCCTGATCGGACGCCAGCCGCTCCCGGACCCCAACGAGACGTTCCGGCACATCCTCGCGATCCCGGATCCGTCGCGATCCCTCTCCAAGACCCACCTCGAGTTCGGCTTCGACGAGGGTGGGCTCTGGGTCAGGGACCGCTGGTCGGCCAACGGGTCCGTGCTGGTCGCGCCGACCCAGGCGCCGCTCCCGCTCGAGGCCGGCCGCCGCTACCGCGCGAAGCTCGGCAGCCGGATCCTGCTCTCCTCCGTCGAGATGGCGGTCGAGCGCGTCGACGGGTCCGCCGGCGGCTCGGGACGCCCGCCCCTCACCCGCTGACGGCACGGCCTCCGGGGACCGAATCGGCGGTCGACACGGCCTCCGGGTGCGGAATTCGTGACGATCATGTTTCCGGATGAGCGTTCTCCTCCGTTCGCCGTGACAGGCGGATGAGCGCTGTGCCAGTATTTCCCCACGTTCGGCCCCCGAGGCACGAGCCCCGACGCAGTCAGGAGCCCCCGCCATGACCCGTCCCCTCCCGAGGGATCCCGTCCTCCGCCGGGCCGTCGCCGCGGCACGCTCGCACGAGCGCGAGCGCCGGGCGGTCCTCTCGCGTCGGGCGGTCCTCGGCGGGATCGGCCTCGGAGCGGGTGCCCTCGCCCTGGCCGCCTGCGCCCCGCAGACCCGTGCCGCTCCGACCGCCGCCGCCGACGGATCGGCCGGCGACCCGCGCCTGGTGTGGGACAACTGGCCCGCCTACATGGACGAGGACGACGACGGGAACCACCCCACGCTCCAGGGCTTCGAGGAGCAGACGGGCATCGCGGTGACCTACAACGTCGCCGTCGACGACAACAACTCGTACTACGGCAAGGTGAAGGACCAGCTCGCACTCGGGCAGTACATCGGCGCCGACACGGTCTGCCTGACGGAGTGGATGGTCTCGCGCCTGGTCCGCCGCGGCTACGTGCAGGAGCTCGACCACGCGAACATCCCGAACATCGCCAACCTCACCCCCTCGCTGGCGAACCCCGACTTCGATCCGGGCCGCCGGCTCTCCCTCCCGTACCAGGCGGGGTTCTCGGGCATCTGCTGGAACAGGGAGAAGCTGCCGAAGGGCCTCTCGAGCATCGAGGAGCTGTGGGATCCGTCGCTCCGCGGCCGCGTCGGCGTGCTGAGCGAGATGCGCGACACGATCGGGCTGATCATGCTCGCTCAGGGGACGGACATCGCCGGCTCCTGGGGCGACGACGAGTACATGAACGCGATCGACGTCTTCCGCGAGCAGGTCGACGCCGGTCAGATCCGCAACATCAAGGGGAACGCGTACCTCAACGACCTGCAGAACGAGGACACCCTCGCGGCGATCTGCTGGTCCGGTGACATCACCCTGATCAACGCCGAGGCCGGCGACAAGTGGGAGTTCGCCTTCCCCGACTCGGGCGGCGCACTCTGGAACGACACCTTCGTGGTCCCGATGGGCTCCGAGCGCAAGGCCAACGCCGAGGCCCTGATGAACTACTACTACGAGCCCGAGGTCGCCGCCGAGGTGGCCGCCTGGGTCAACTACATCACCCCCGTGGATGGAGCGAAGGACGTCATGGAGAGCATCGATCCGGAGCTGGCCGAGAACCAGCTGATCTTCCCCGACGAGGACACGCTCGCGCAGGCGCACGTGTTCCGGACCCTGACCGCCGCGGAGGAGAAGGAGTACCAGGCCGAGTTCCAGAAGGTGCTCCTGGGCATCTGATGGCGATCGGGACCTTCGCCGAGAGCGGCGCCGACCTCCAGCTGGTCGGGATCAGCAAGCAGTACCCGGGCTTCACGGCCATCGACTCCCTGGACCTCACCATCCCGGCGGGCTCCTTCTTCGCCCTGCTGGGCCCCTCGGGCTGCGGCAAGACGACGACGCTGCGCCTGGTCGCCGGGCTCGAGGAGCCCTCCGCCGGCCGGATCCTCATCGGCGGGCGGGACGTCACCGAGACGAAGACGTACCAGCGGCCCGTCAACACCGTGTTCCAGTCGTACGCGCTGTTCCCGCACATGTCGATCCTCGAGAACGTCGCCTTCGGCCTGAAGCGGCGGAGGATCGCCGACCCCGTCGGCAAGGCGCACGAGGCGCTCCGCCTGGTCGAGCTCGACCACCTCGCCCAGCGCCGCCCCGCGCAGCTCTCCGGTGGTCAGCAGCAGCGGGTCGCCCTCGCGCGCGCCCTCGTCAACCGGCCCGCCCTGCTCCTCCTCGACGAGCCGCTCGGCGCCCTCGACCTCAAGCTCCGCCGGCAGATGCAGCTGGAGCTCAAGTCGATCCAGGAGGAGGTGGGCCTCACCTTCCTCCACGTCACGCACGACCAGGAGGAGGCCATGACGATGGCCGACACCGTCGCGGTGATGAACAAGGGCAGGATCGAGCAGATGGGCGCGCCGGAGGAGCTCTACGAGCTCCCGCGCACCGCGTTCGTCGCGAACTTCCTCGGCCAGTCCAACCTCTTCACGGGTGAGGTGGTCGTCAGCACCGACCGCGCACTCACCGTCGACGCGGGCGGGCACCGGATCGTCGTGCCCGTCGCCCGCTGCGCCCGCACGAGCGGGGAGATCACGGTCGGCGTCCGCCCCGAGAAGCTCCTGCTGCTGACGCAGGAGCCGCCGGCGGACTCCGGCCGGAACGTGCTCGGGCCCGGCCGCGTGGTCGACGTCTCCTTCAGCGGGGTCAGCACCCAGTACACGATCCGGATGCCGGGCCTGGGCCCGGTGGTCGTCTTCGCGCAGAACATGGTCTTCGGGCCGGTCGTCGGCGAGGGAGCGGAGGTGTGGGTCGGCTTCAGCACCGAGCACGGCTTCGGACTCGCGGACGAACCGGGCTCGGTCCCGCGCTTCGAGGCGGACGACTCCACCAGCGCCATCGCCGTGCAGCGCCGGGGGCTCCTGGCCGGTCGCAGCGGGGGAGCGTAGGCATGGCCTTCGCCGCCTTCGCCACGGGGCAGGCGGATCCTCAGGACGCTCCGGTCCGCCGGCGGTCGACGATCGCGCTCGTCCTGCTGCTGCCGGGCATCGCCTACATGCTGCTGTTCTTCCTGGCGCCGCTGATCTCGCTCGTGCTCACCTCGTTCCAGGCCGAGGTGCCGGACGGGGACATCGGCGAGTACGCCCCCGGGTTCGCCTGGCAGAACTACCTCGTGGTGATGGGCGACTACTGGCCGCACGTGGTCCGCTCCTTCGGCTACGCGCTGATCGCGACGGTGCTCGCGCTGGTGATCAGCTACCCGCTGGCCTACTTCATCGGAGTGAAGGCGCGGCCCTGGCCGCTGCTGCAGAACCTGCTCCTCACGCTGGTGATCGCGCCCTTCTTCATCAGCTTCCTGCTCCGGACGCTGGCGTGGAAGCAGATCCTCGCGGACGAGAGCCCGCTCGTGCAGGCGCTCAAGGCCGTGGCGGTCCTGCCGAGCGACGGCCACCTCACGGGGACGCCGATCGCCGTGATCTTCGGCATCACCTACAACTTCATCCCGTTCATGACGCTGCCGCTGTACACGACGCTCGAGCGCCTCGACGTGCGCTTCCTGGAGGCCGGGTCGGATCTCTACGCGCACCCCGCCTCCGTGTTCTGGAGCGTGACCGTCCCCCTGTCGATGCCGGGCATCGTCTCCGGCACGCTGCTGACTTTCATCCCCGCGGCGGGCGACTACATCAACGCGAGCCGGGACTTCCTCGGCTCGTCGCAGACCTCGATGGTGGGCAACGCGATCGAGGCGAACTTCCTCACGCTCGAGAACTACCCGGCGGCCGCCGCGCTCTCGATCGTGCTGATGGCCGTGATCCTGGTCATCGTCGGCTTCTACGTGAAGCGCAGTGGAACGGAGGACCTCCTGTGACCGCGACGGCCGACCGTCCGCTCGCGAGCGCCCAGGAGGCGCTCGGCGCGCCACCCCCCGCCCCGATCCGGGGCCGCCGCCGCTTCCGGGGCCTCGGGCTCGGCGTCTACACGGCGCTGGCGCTGCTCTTCCTGCTCATCCCTATCGGGTACACCTTCGTCTTCTCCTTCAACGACTCGGGGAAGAGCAACCTCGCCTGGCGCGGGTTCACCCTCGACAAGTGGGTGTCGGCCTGGACCAGCGAGGAGGTGATGACCGCCTTCGGGAACAGCCTGCTGGTCGGTGTGATCGCCACCGTGCTGGCCACTGCGCTCGGCACCATGATCGCCATCGCGCTCGTGCGGTTCCGCTTCCGGTTCCGGTCGGCGATCAGCCTGCTGCTGTTCCTCCCCATGGCGACTCCGGAGGTGGTGCTCGGAGCCGGCCTCGCCGCGCAGTTCCTCAGCGTGGGCGCCGAGAAGGGGCTGGTCACGATCGTGCTGGCGCACACGATGTTCTGCATCAGCTTCGTCGTGGTCACCGTGAAGGCGCGGGTGGCGAGCCTGGACCCGAAGCTGGAGGAGGCGGGACGCGACCTCTACGCGTCGCCGAACCAGGTCTTCTGGCGGATCACCTTCCCGCTGCTGCTGCCCGGCATCCTCGCCGCGGCGCTGCTCTCGTTCGCGCTGAGCTTCGACGACTTCATCATCACGAACTTCAACTCCGGATCGGTCACCACGTTCCCGAAGTACATCTACATCGCGGCGGCGCGCGGCATCCCGGCGGAGGCGAACGTCATCGCATCGGCGGTGTTCGTCCTGGCGATCCTCGTGGTGGTGATCACGCAGGTCTCCGCGGCGGCCCGGGCGAAGCGCCTCGCGCGCGAGCAGTAGCTCAGGGCGTGCCGGGAGGTGCGGTCAGACGTAGGAGGCGCGGATCGCGCCGACCGGGCGCCCGCCGCCCGACACGACCGGGTTCAGCCGCACCAGCACGTCGTTCGCCGCGGTCCGGTCCACCGCGTCCGCCTCGACCAGGAGCTTCAGCGCGACCACGGTCGCGGCGCGGAGGCTCCCGTCGAGGATCTTCAGGGCGACGGTGGTGCCGTCGGGCGAGGCCATCACGAGCACGCCCTCGGCGCCGAGCTTGGCGACCACGCCCAGGCGCTCGATCACGACGGTGTTGTCCCGGCCCGGGCCGTCGATCGCCCACGCGTTCTCGAGGATCGCGGCCGTGAGGACGCCGGCCTGGCGGTAGAGGCCGAAAGGTGAGGCGGGGGAGGAGGACACGATCCGCGAGACGCCCTTCGCCAGCGCGGTCAGAGGAAGGGCGTGCACGGGAGCTCCGCAGCCGTCGATCCCCGAGGCCACGACGCGCTCGCCGGTGAGGCGCTCGATCGTGTCGACGATGTGCTGCTGCAGCGGGTGCGTCCGCTCGAGGTAGTCCTCGGTGCTCCAGCCGTTCTGCACGCAGGCCAGCAGCATCGCCGCGTGCTTGCCCGAGCAGTTCATGTAGAGCGGGTCCGGAGTCGCGCCCGCCCGCAGCAGCTGAGCGCGGGTCCCGGAGTCGCCGGGCCAGTCGGCCGGGCACTGCAGGGCGGTGTGGTCCAGGCCGGCCCGGAAGAGCAGGTTCTGCACCAGCGCCACGTGCTGGGGGATGCCGGCGTGGCTCGCGGTGGCGATGACCGCCTCCGCGCCGTTCAGCTCGACTCCGGCGGTCATCACCGCGAGGGCCTGGAACGGCTTGAGGCAGGAGCGGGGGAAGACGGGAGCCGTCGGGGTGCCGAGGCTGCGGGCGACGCGGCCCTCGGAGTCGAGGAGGACGGCGGAGCCGGCGTGGCGCGACTCGACGAACCCGGATCGCTCGACGACGGCCAGCTCGACGGACTCGGCGACGGTGAAGGTTCCTGCTGGCATCCCCCCATCCTGCCCGATGCGCCGACCGGTCCCGCGCTCCCGGAGACGCCGAAGGCCACCGGGGAGCGCATCGGCGCCCGCGGTGGCCTTCGGAGGATCGCGCCTAGAGGGTGGCGAACGCGTCGGCGATGACCGACACGGCGTCGTCGAGCAGCTCGTCGGTGAGGGCGAGGCTCGGCAGGAAGCGGACCACGTTGCCGTAGGTGCCGGCGCTCAGCACGAGGACCCCGTGCTGGGCGGCGTAGTCGATGATCGCCTGGACCGCGACGGCGTTCGGCTCCTTCGTGGTGCCGGCGGTACCGGGCTGCACGAGCTCCATCGCCATCATCGCGCCGATGCCGCGGACGTCGCCGATGATGTCGTAGCGCTCCTGCAGGCCTCGCAGCGCCGCGCCCAGGCGGGCGCCGATCCGGTCGGCCTCGGCGAGGAGGCCCTCGCGCTCGATGCGCTCGAAGACCGCGACGGCGGCGGCGGCGGCGACGGGGTTCCCGCCGAAGGTGCCGCCCAGTCCGCCGGCCTGCGCCGAGTCCATGATCTCGGCGCGGCCCGTCACGCCCGCGAGCGGCAGGCCGCCGGCGATGCCCTTGGCCGAGAGGACGAGGTCGGGGACGAGGCCCAGGTGCTCGCTGGCGAACCAGGCGCCGGTGCGGGCCATGCCCGACTGGATCTCGTCGGCGACGAAGACGATGCCGTTGGCCGTGCACCACTCCTGCAGCGCCGGGAGGAAGCCGTCGGCGGGGACCATGAAGCCGCCCTCGCCCTGGATGGGCTCGGCGACGAGGCAGGCCAGGGCCGAGGCGCCGACGGTCTTCTCGAGGTACGAGATCGCGCGCTGGGCGGCCTCGGCTCCCGACAGGCCGTCGTGGTACGGGTACGAGCTCGGCGCGCGGTGGACGTCGCTGGCGAAGGGTCCGAAGCCCAGGCCGTAGGGCAGCGCCTTGAAGTTCATGGCCATCGTGAGGTTCGTGCGGCCGTGGTACGCGTGGTCGAGCACCGCGACGCCGGGGCGCCCGGTGTGCTTGCGCGCGATCTTGACAGCGTTCTCGACCGCCTCGGCACCGGAGTTGACCAGGACGGTCTTCTTGGCGAAGTCGCCGGGGGTGTGCTCGGCGAGCAGCTCCGCGACGCGGATGTAGGGCTCGTAGGGAGTGACGGTGAAGAGGGTGTGCGTGAGTCGCGCGAGCTGCTCCGCGGCGGCCGCGACGACGGAGTCGTCGGTGTGCCCGATCGTCGTCACGCCGATGCCGGCGCCGAGGTCGATGAAGCTGTTGCCGTCGACGTCGACCAGGATCGCGCCGTGCGCGCGGTCGATGTAGACGGGGAGCGCGGTGCCGACGCCGGTGGGCACGACGGCGAGGCGGCGCTCGTGCAGGGCCCGGGATCGCGGCCCGGGGATCTCGGTCGCGACGCGCCGCTCCTGGGGGACTGCGGACGTGGGAACCTGGGGGGCGAGCGTGTCTGTCATGGTCCTCGGAGTCTACCCGCGGCGGTTCCGCGTCCAGGGGTCCAGACCGGCGCGACCGGCCTGATCCACCGCCGTCGAGGAGGAGCCCGATGAAGTCCGAGCACGAGTACGCGGTGTCCGTCGTCTGGGAGGGCGACCGGGGCACCGGCACGAGCGGCTACCGCGAGTACGGGCGCCAGCTGACCGTCACGGCGGAGGGCCCGGCGCCCATCCTCGCCTCGGCCGACACGCCCTTCCGGGGCGACGCCGACCGCTGGAACCCGGAGCAGCTGCTCCTCGCGGCGCTCGCGCAGTGCCACCTCCTCTCCTACCTGCACGTGGCGGTCAAGAACGGAGTCGTCGTCACCGGCTACACGGACGACGCGGTGGGCTCGATGCTGCAGGAGGGGGAGAGCGGCCGCTTCACCTCGGTGACCCTCCGGCCCCGCGTCACTGTCGCCGAGGAGTCGATGGTGGCGATCGCCCAGACGCTGCACGCCGAGGCCTCCCGGCTCTGCTTCATCGCCAACTCGGTGAACTTCCCCGTCGCCCACGAGCCGGAGGCGTCCGCGCGCTGAGGCTCAGCGGCGCTCGTGCGGGAGCGCCCGGCGGATGCGCTCGACCGTGGTCGTCGGCGGCGACTCGTTGTACGCACCGGCGAGCTCCTGCCCGGAGAGCGCGTGGACGGCCGCCATCACCTCGTCGGTGGCGTGGCGTCGGGCGCGGCCGGAGTCGGCGGAGCCGTGCCGCGAGAGGTCCAGCGGAGCCCCGAAGCGGACCGTGATCCGGTGCAGGCGCGGCACCCTCGTGCCCACCGGCTGGAGCTCCTGCGTGCCGATCATGCCGACGGGGACCACCGGCGCGCCCGTGGTGAGGGCGAGCCATGCCACTCCGGTGCGGCCCTTGTAGAGGCGCCCGTCGCGGGAGCGGGTGCCCTCGGGGTAGACGGCGAACGCCTCGTCCCGCTCGAGGATCGCCCGGCCGAGGTCCAGCGCCTCCTGAGCGGCCTGGCCGGCGCCGCGCTCGACCGCGACGGCTCCGACGCTCGTGAAGAAGGCGCGAGAGAGGGCGCCCCGCACGCCGGTCCCCGTGAAGTAGTCCGACTTGGCCAGGAACTGCACCGGCCGCGGGGCGAGCAGCGTCAGCACCGGGGAGTCGATGAACGAGAGGTGGTTGGCCGCCAGGATCACGCGTCCCTCGGCCGGGACGTTGTCGCGCCCCTCCACGATCGGCCGGTAGACCAGCCGGCCGACGCCGCCGATGGACAGGCGCGCCAGACGCGCGGAGAGGCCGATCCCCGGGGGAGTCGGCCTCTCGTGGTCGTCGTCGATCCGCATTCCGACGAAGCTACCGGGGCGTCCATGCCGCTCCGGTCATGCGGCGGATCAGCCGAACTGGGCGAGCGCCTCCTCGATGACCGTCGCGGCGTCGTCGATGAGCTCCTCGCTGATGACCACGCTCGGCATGATCCGCAGCACGCTGTCCCAGCTGCCCGCGTCGAGGACGATCACGCCGTTCGTGGTGGCGTGCTTCAGGATCGCCGTGAGCGCCTCCGGGTACTGCTTCTTCGTGCCCGGGTGGACGAGCTCGACGCCCCACATCGCGCCCTTGCCGCGGACCTCGCCCACGACCGCGAAGCGCTCGGCCCAGTCGCCGATCCGCGCCTGCAGCAGGCGCTCGACCCGCTGCGCCTCCTCCAGCAGGCCCTCGGACTCGATCGCCTCGAACGTCGCGAGCGCCGCGGCGGTGGAGACGGGGTTGCCGCCGAACGTGCCGCCGATGCCGCCGGGCTGCACGGCGTCCATGATCTCGGCGCGGCCGGTGACGGCGGCGAGCGGGAAGCCGCCGGCGATGCCCTTGGCCGTCGTGATGAGGTCCGGGACCACGCCGTGGTGCTCGATGGAGTACCAGGTGCCGGTGCGGGCGATGCCGGCCTGGATCTCGTCCGCGACGAAGACGATGCCGTTCTCGGTGCAGAACTCCGACAGGCGGCGGAAGTAGCCCGGCGCCGGGATGATGATGCCGCCGTCGCCCTGGATCGGCTCGACGAAGAGCGCGGCCAGCTCCTGCGCGCCGATGTGGGTGGTGATGTAGTCGATGGTGCGCTCGGCCGCCTCCTCGCCCGTCATGCCCTCGGGGTCGCGGAACGGGTAGCTGATCGGGAGGCTGTAGATCTCGCCCGGGAAGGGGCCCATGCCCGCGCGCTCCGGCCAGGGGCGGTAGGTCATCGCCATCGTGAGGTTGGTGCGGCCGTGGAAGGCGTGGTCGAGCGTCGCGATGGCGCGGCGGCCGGTGAACTTCCGCGCGATCTTGACGGCGTTCTCGACCGCCTCCGCGCCGGAGTTGACCAGGATCGAGTGCTTCTCGAAGTCCCCGGGGGTGATCTCGGCGAGCTTCTCGGCGACCCGGACGTAGTTCTCGTACGGAGTGACGGTGAAGAGGGTGTGCGTCAGCTTCTCGGCCTGCGCGGCGGCCGCCGCGGCGACCGCGGGGTGCGCGTGGCCGATGGTGGTCACTCCGATGCCGCAGCCGAGGTCGATCAGGCGGTTGCCGTCGACGTCGACCAGGACCGCGCCCGACGCGTGGTCCATGTAGATGTTCGCGAGCGTCCCGGCGCCGCGGGAGACGCTGGCGACGCGGCGCTCCTGGAGGGCGACGGAGCGCGGGCCGGGGAGCTCGGTGACGAGCTCTCGGGACTGGGGGACCGAGAATTCACGCATGCCCCGATGGTAGGCCTGGGACCGTTCGAGGACCCGCACCCAGCGCGTTGCGAGGCGCGCCGTGCAGGATGGAGGCGATCCCCGAACGTCCACCGGCCGCCGCCGGTCACGAAAGGTGCCCCTGTGCGCAGAACCCTCGCGATCCTCGCCGTCCTCGGCGCCTCCCTGAGCCTGGCGGCCTGCACCCCTGGGGAGCCGGATGCAGCGCCGTCCGCCTCCACCACCCCGCTCGGCTGCGCGACCGAGGGCGAGGCGACCGCCGCGGTGCAGACCAGCGGCGACTTCGCCACCAAGCCGGTCACCGTGTTCCCCAGCCCGGTCAGCGTGGACGCCACCGAGCGCTCCGTCGCGATCGAGGGCACCGGCGAGGAGGTCGCCGAGGGCGACACCGTGCTGGTCGACTACACGCTCTACAACGGGACGAGCGGTGCCGAGTTCTCGGCGAGCAGCTACGCGTCCGGTGGCCGTGCGGCCTTCGAAGTCGACACCGACCAGTACCTCGCCGGCCTCGTGAAGGCCGTCAACTGCGCGACCGTCGGCTCGCGCGTCGTCGCCGTCGTTCCCCCGGCCGACGCGTTCGGCGACGCCGGGCAGAGCCAGTTCGGCATCGCCGCGACCGACTCGATCGTCATGGTGATCGACGTCGAGCAGATCGTGCCGACCGCCGCCGACGGCGAGCCGCAGCCCCCGGTCGACGGCCTGCCGACGGTGGCGCTCGCCGAGGACGGGGCGCCCACCGTCACCATCCCGTCGACCGACCCGCCCGCCGACCTGCAGCTCGCCGTCCTCAAGAAGGGGAGCGGCACGACCGTGGCCGACGGCGACCAGCTGATCGTGCAGTACCAGGGCGTGGTCTGGGGCACCGGCGAGGTGTTCGACCAGAGCTGGGGGAAGCCCGCTCCCGCCGCCTTCGGCACCGGCGACGTGATCGAGGGCTTCAAGGAGGCCGTGGTCGGCCAGACCGTCGGCTCGCAGGTGCTCGTCACCATCCCGCCGTCGAAGGGCTACGGCGACCAGGGCAACCAGAACGCGGGGATCAGCGGGACCGACACCCTCGTCTTCGTGGTCGACATCCTCGCCATCAGCTGACCGGGAGGCGCTGGGTGCTCCGTGCCAGGATGGGCGGATGCGCAGGGTCATCATCCTCGGCTCGACCGGGTCCATCGGCACGCAGGCTCTCGACGTCATCGGCGCGAACCGCGAGCGGTTCGAGGTCGTCGGCCTCGCCGCCGGCTCGAACCGGACGGCCGTCGCCGAGCAGGCGTCCGCGTTCGGCGTCGAGCACACGGCGTTCGGCGCGGAGGAGGCCGAGCAGCTGATCCGCTCGGTCGATGCGGACGTCGTGCTGAACGGGATCACCGGCTCGGTGGGGCTCGGCCCGACGCTCGCGGCGCTCGAGGAGGGCAGGACGCTCGCCCTCGCCAACAAGGAGTCGCTGATCGTCGGCGGCGAGCTCGTCACCTCGCTCGCCGGTCCCGGCCAGATCGTGCCGGTCGACTCCGAGCACTCCGCGATCGCCCAGGCCCTCCTCGCGGGCGAGCACCGCGAGGTCCGCCGCCTCGTGCTGACCGCGTCCGGCGGGCCGTTCCGGGGACGCGACCGCGCCTCCCTCCGCGACGTCACTCCGGCGCAGGCGCTCGCACACCCGACCTGGGACATGGGCCTGGTCGTCACGACCAACTCCTCCACTCTGGTCAACAAGGGGCTCGAGGTGATCGAGGCGCACCTGCTCTTCGACGTCCCCTACGACCGGATCGACGTCACCGTGCACCCGCAGTCGGTGATCCACTCGATGGTCGAGTACGTCGACGGCTCGACGATCGCCCAGGCCTCGCCGCCGGACATGCGGCTCCCGATCTCGCTCGGCCTCGACTGGCCGCACCGCGTCGCCGGGGTCGGCGTCCCGCTCGACTGGACCCGCTCCCACTCCTGGACGTTCGAGCCGCTGGACGAGGAGGCGTTCCCCTCGGTCCGGCTCGCGAAGCGCGTCGGGGAGGCGGGCGCCTCCTACCCGGCCGTGTTCAACGCGGCGAACGAGCAGGCCGTGCAGGCGTTCCACGCCGGGCGGATCGGCTACCTCGACATCCTCGAGACGGTGGAGGCGGTGGTCGACGCGCACAGCGTCGACGGCGCGCTGACCCGCGAGTCGCTGGCCGCGGCGGAGGACTGGGCGCGCCGCACGGCGGACGAGCGGATCGCCGGAGTCTGACCAGGGGTCATCCGGACGGGCTCCGTCTCCGCGGATCCGTGTCGGCGGACGTCGCGCCGCTGATCCGCTCGGCCGCGGAGTTCATCGGATCCGTGCAGGCGCACCCCAGCGTGGACGGGCGGGCCCGGCCTACAGTGTGTCGGTGGAATCCGTGCTGCTCTTCGTCCTCGGCGTCGTCATCATCGCCGTCGGCGTCGCCCTCTCCATCGCCCTGCACGAGGTCGGGCACCTCCTCCCCGCCAAGCTGTTCGGGGTCAAGGTCACGCAGTACATGATCGGGTTCGGGCCGACCCTCTTCTCCCGGCGCCGCGGCGAGACGGAGTACGGCGTCAAGGCGATCCCGCTCGGCGGCTACATCGCCATGATCGGCATGTACCCGCCGAAGCACCCGGGGGACCGGCCCACGGAGTCGAGCACCGGCTTCTTCAACGGCCTGGCGTCCTCCGAGGCCCAGCTCGAGGAGCCCCGGCGCGGCGCCTACGCCACGATGATCGACGAGGCCCGCGCCGCCAGCGCCGAGACGATCGGCGACGGCGAGGACCACCGCGCGTTCTACCGGCTCCCCGTGTGGAAGCGCGTGATCGTCATGGCCGGCGGCCCCTTCATGAACCTCGTGATCGCCACGGTCCTCTTCACCGTCCTCCTCTGCGGCATCGGGATCCCGCAGAGCACCAGCACCCTCGCCGCGGTCTCGCAGTGCGTGGTCCCGGAGTCGCAGCGCGCGACCGCGACCTGCACCGCCGACGACCCGCTGGCACCCGGAGCCGCGGCCGGCCTGCTGCCGGGCGACACGATCACGGCGATCGACGGCACTCCGGTGAGCACCTGGAACGACCTGACCCCGATCATCCAGCGCTCCGCGGGCGTCCCGCTCAGCGTGTCCGTCCAGCGCGACGGCGCCCCGCTGACCCTCACGATCACCCCCGCCGAGAACGAGGTCGCGGTGACCGACGCGAACGGCGCCCCCGTCACCGACGCCTCCGGTGCGATCGAGACGCAGACGGTCGGCTTCATCGGCATCTCGCCCACATCGGCCCTCGCGCAGCAGCCGATCACCGCGGTGCCCGAGACGGTCTGGTCGAACATCACCAGCGTCGCCCACGTCATCCTCAACCTGCCGCAGCGCCTCATCGACGTCGCCCAGGCGGCGTTCGGCTCGGAGGCGCGCGACGCCAACGGCCCGATCAGCGTCGTCGGAGTCGGCCGGATCGCGGGCGAGATCGCCGCCTCCGACCAGCTCCCCGTCGTGTCGAAGGTGCAGACGATGGTCGGCGTCCTCGCCTCGCTCAACGTCGCCCTCCTCGTCTTCAACCTGGTGCCGCTGCTCCCCATGGACGGCGGCCACATCGCCGGCGCCCTCTGGGAGGGCCTGCGCCGCCGGATCGCCAAGCTCTTCGGACGCCGCGACCCCGGCCCCGTCGACATCGCCCGCCTGCTCCCGCTCACCTACGTCGTCGTCCTCGTCCTCGGCGGCATGAGCGCCCTCCTCATCTACGCCGACATCGTCAAGCCGATCACGCTGTTCTGAGTTGGATTCCACGCCGGGCCTCGCCCGGCGTGGCGCGGTCGGCTTCTCGGGGTGGGGGCGTGGGTGGAGCGGGGTGCGAACGGCTAGGGCGAATCGCTGGGACGCGATTCACCCGTTCGCCTCGAGGGTGGGAGGGCGGTCGCTGACCGGCGTGGCGCGGTCCGCTCTGTGAAGCGAGCGGGCTGGCAGCGTCTGCGGTGAATCGCTCGGACGGGATCGGCGGTTCGGCTCGGGGTGCGGCGACCGCGGATCGTCGTGCGGTCTCGGGCTGAGAGCAGGTGCGGTGGACGGGTTCCGAGGCGCGCAGGAGGGGCGGCGGCTGGGAAGGTGCGGCGAGCGGACGAGGGGTCCCGCGGCGCGCGTACGATGGGGCGCGTGCCAGCAGTGAATCTGGGTCTTCCCAAGGTCCCCATGACCCTCGCCCCCCGCCGCAAGTCCCGCCAGATCAAGGTGGGCAAGGTGCTCGTGGGCGGTGACGCGCAGGTCAGCGTCCAGTCGATGTGCACCACACCGACGACGAACATCAACGCGACCCTCCAGCAGATCGCCGAGCTCACCGCGTCCGGCTGCGACATCGTCCGCGTCGCGGTGCCGAGCCGCGACGACGCGGAGGCGCTGCCGATCATCGCCAAGAAGAGCCAGATCCCGGTCATCGCCGACATCCACTTCCAGCCCAACTACGTCTACGCCGCGATCGACGCCGGCTGCGCCGCGGTCCGCGTGAACCCCGGCAACATCCGCAAGTTCGACGACCAGGTCGGCAAGATCGCCGCCGCCGCGAAGGCCGCCGGCGTCTCGATCCGCATCGGCGTCAACGCCGGCTCGCTCGAGCCGAGCATCCTGCAGAAGTACGGCAAGCCCACCCCCGAGGCCCTCGTCGAGAGCGCCGTCTGGGAGGCCAGCCTCTTCGAGGAGCACGACTTCCACGACTTCAAGATCTCGGTCAAGCACAACGACCCCGTCGTCATGGTGAAGGCCTACCGCCAGCTCGCCGAGCGCGGCGACTGGCCCCTCCACCTCGGCGTCACCGAGGCCGGCCCCGAGTTCCAGGGGACGATCAAGTCCGCCACCGCCTTCGGCATCCTCCTCGGCGAGGGCATCGGCGACACCATCCGCGTGTCCCTCTCGGCCCCGCCCGCGCAGGAGGTCAAGGTCGGCCTGCAGATCCTCCAGTCGCTGAACCTCCGCGAGCGCAAGCTCGAGATCGTCTCCTGCCCCAGCTGCGGCCGCGCGCAGGTCGACGTCTACACGCTCGCCAACGACGTCACCGCCGGCCTCGAGGGCATGAGCGTCCCGCTGCGCGTCGCCGTCATGGGCTGCGTCGTCAACGGACCCGGCGAGGCCCGCGAGGCCGACCTGGGCGTCGCCTCCGGCAACGGCAAGGGCCAGATCTTCGTCAAGGGCGAGGTCATCAAGACCGTCCCCGAGGCCGAGATCGTCCAGACCCTCATCGAGGAGGCCAACCGCCTGGCCGCCGAGATGCCGGCCGACGACACCTCGACCGGAGCCCCGGTCGTCACCGTCGGCGCGAACTGACGGCGCGGGGCGGATCGACGTGGTCCGCCCCGCACTGCGCCTCGCGCTCGTGGTCGTCGCCGCCGCGCTCCTCGCCTCCGGTGTCGCCGCGCTCCGCAGCGGCCCGTCCTCCGAGGCCGGCGAGTGCATCGACAGCCGCAGCCCGCAGGACCCCTTCGGCTGCGACCGCTGGGTGCTGACCGCGGCCGAGGGGGAGACCCCGTACACGGCCTGGGTCGAGGACGCCCGCGTCCGCCTCCGCTCCGAGAGCGTCGGGGGTGCGCCGACCCTGGTCGTCGGCACCGGCTGCCTCGTGGTCAGCGCCGCCTACCGGATCGACGACGGCGTGCTGATCCCCGGCGACGAGGTGACCGGATCCGACACCTGCTCCGACACGCCGAGCCCCGAGGCCATCCGGCTCCGGGCGCTCCTCTCCGGCCCGATGACGATCGGCGGCACCCCCGATGACGTGCTGCTGGACGGCACGGGCGGAGCGGTCGTCTTCTCGCGGATCCCCGACTGAGGCTCCCGGCGCCCTCGCGAGCCGGGGGAGCGCAGCGGATAGGATCGTCCCTCGTGGTCACCCGTCTCTCGCATCTGTTCGTCCGCACGCTCCGGGAGGATCCCGCCGACGCCGAGGTCGCGGGCCACCGCCTCCTCGTCCGCGCGGGCTACATCCGCCGTCAGGCGCCCGGCGTCTTCGCCTGGCTGCCGCTGGGACTGCGCGTCAAGCGCCGCATCGAGCGGATCATCCACGAGGAGATGGAGGCCGCCGGCGCCCAGGAGGTGCACTTCCCCGCGCTCCTGCCCCGCGAGCCCTACGAGCTCTCGGGGCGCTGGACCGAGTACGGCGACGGCGTGTTCCGCCTGAAGGACCGCAAGGACGCCGACTACATGCTGGCTCCCACGCACGAGGAGTTCTTCACGCTGCTCGTGAAGGACCTCTACTCCTCCTACAAGGACCTGCCCCTGTCGATCTACCAGATCCAGGACAAGTACCGGGACGAGGCGCGGCCCCGCGCGGGCCTCCTGCGCGGCCGCGAGTTCACGATGAAGGACGCGTACTCCTTCGACTACACCGACGCCGGCCTCGACGCGAGCTACCAGCGCCAGCGCGACGCCTACGAGCGGATCTTCGCCCGCCTGGGCCTGGAGTACGTGATCGTGCAGGCCGACGCCGGAGCGATGGGCGGCTCCCGGAGCGAGGAGTTCCTGCACCCCACCCCCGTCGGCGAGGACACCTTCGTCCGGTCGGCGGGAGGGTACGCGGCGAACGTCGAGGCGTACCGCACGCCCGTCCCCGCGGCGCTGCCCGTCGAGGGCCTGCCCGAGGCGCGCGTCTTCGACTCGCCCGACACCCCGACCATCCAGACCCTGGTCGACCTGGCGAACGCGACGCAGCCCCGCCCCGACGGCCGCGCCTGGACCGCCGCCGACACCCTGAAGAACGTCGTCCTCGCGCTCACCGCGCTCGACGGCACCCGCGAGCTCGTGATCGTCGGCCTGCCCGGCGACCGCGACGTCGACCTCAAGCGCGCCGAAGTGGCCTTCGCCCCGGCCGAGGTCGAGGCCGCCACCGCGGAGGACTTCGCGAAGCACCCCGGACTGGTCAAGGGCTACATCGGACCCTGGTCGGCCGAGGGAGCCGTCCTGGGCGAGGAGTCGGCGACCGGCGTCCGCTACCTGCTCGACCCGCGCGTGGTCGACGGCACCGCCTGGATCACCGGGGCCAACGTCTCCGGGCAGCACGTCCTCGACCTGGTCGCCGGCCGCGACTTCCACGGCGACGCCACCGTCGAGGTCGCGGACGTCCGCACCGGCGACGAGGCGCCCGACGGCTCGGGCCCGATCGAGACCGCCCGCGGCATGGAGATCGGCCACGTCTTCCAGCTCGGCCGCAAGTACGCCGACGTCCTCGGGCTGAAGGTGCTCGACGAGAACGGGAAGCTCGTCACCGTCACGATGGGCTCCTACGGCATCGGCGTGACCCGCATCCTCGCCATCATCGCCGAGGCCACCCACGACGACCGAGGACTGCTCTGGCCCGCGAACGTCGCGCCGTTCGACGTGCACGTCATCGCGACCGGCAAGGACGCGGCGGCTCTCGAGCTCGCCGAGTCGGTCGGCGCCTCCCTCGAGGCCGCCGGCCGCGACGTGCTGATCGACGACCGCCCGAAGGTCTCGCCCGGCGTCAAGTTCGGCGACGCCGAGCTGATCGGGGTGCCCGTGATCGTCATCGCGGGCCGAGGAGCGGCCGACGGGATCGTCGAGCTGTGGGACCGCCGGTCCGGCGAGCGCGAGCAGCTCCCGGTCGCCGAGGCGCTCGCCCGGCTGGGCGCCTAGACCCGACACGCCGAGGGCCCCGCCACCGCTTCCCGTGGCAGGCGGGGCCCTCCGTGCGTCGGCAGGATCCGCGGGTGGAACCCCGGGCCGCGTCGGGTACCCTTGAGGGCTGATCCGGGTGAGAGCCCGGCAGGCGAACGACCGCGGTCACCACCGCGGCATCCAAGTGAATAGAGAGAAAGGCCCGCCCGTGGACATCGACCTGAGCGTTCTGCGACTCATGGAGCGCGAGCGCGAGATCCCCTTCGAGGAACTCGTGCAGATCATCGAGCAGGCGATCCTGACCGCCTACCTCAAGCACATCGGCCAGGCCGACGACGCCGACAAGGCCACCGCCGTCGACGCGCGCGTGCACCTCGACCGCAAGACCGGTCACGTCTCGGTCTTCGTGCCCGAGCTCGACGAGGAGGGCGCCGTCGTGGGCGAGGCCGAGGACTCCCCGCGCGACTTCGGCCGCATCGCCGCCTTCGCCGCGAAGCAGGTCATCAACCAGCGCCTGCGCGACATCGCCGACGAGCACGTGCTCGGCGAGTTCAAGGGCCGCGAGGGCGACATCGTCGCCGGCGTCATCCAGCAGGGCCCCAACCCGCGGATGATCCACGTCGACCTCGGCTCCATCGAGGCGATCCTCTCGCCCGAGGAGCAGGTGCCCGGCGAGGACTACAGCCACGGACGCCGCATCCGCGTCTACGTCACGAGCGTCGGCCGCGGACCCAAGGGCCCGTCGGTCCAGGTGTCCCGCACCCACCCGTCGCTGGTGCGCAAGCTGTTCGCCCTCGAGGTCCCCGAGATCGCGTCCGGCGTGGTGGAGATCGTCTCCCTCGCCCGCGAGGCCGGCCACCGCACCAAGATCGCGGTGCGCGCGACCGAGCCCGGCGTGAACGCCAAGGGCGCCTGCATCGGCGAGCTCGGCCAGCGCGTGCGCGCGGTGACCGCCGAGCTCAACAACGAGAAGATCGACATCGTCGACTACTCCTCCGACCTGCCGACCTTCGTCGCCAGCGCGCTCTCGCCCGCCAAGGTGACCAGCGCGTTCGTGATCGACCAGAGCCTCAAGGCCGTCCGGGCGCTCGTCCCCGACTACCAGCTCTCGCTCGCCATCGGCAAGGAGGGCCAGAACGCCCGCCTCGCCGCCAAGCTGACCGGCGCGAAGATCGACATCCAGCCCGATTCGGTGATGGACGGGGAGTGATCCCCGAGCATCGGCCGTGCGGGGGAGCGGTCCCGGAGGGGAGGGAGTAGAGTGGAAGCCGTCAGAACGTGCGTCGGCTGCCGTCTGCGCGCCCCCCGGGCCTCTCTTCTGAGGCTGGTCCTCCACTCGAACGTCCTCGCGGTAGACCCGCGTGCCGTCCGTCCTGGTCGGGGAGCGTGGCTCCACGACACTGCCGACTGCTACGAGCTCGCGGTCAAGCGCCGCGCGTTCGGAAGAGCGTTCCGGACACGCGAGAGCGTGGACGCGAGCGAGCTGGAGCAGTACATCGCACGATCCGACCGGCTCGGCCCCTCGACCGGAGGGGCCGGAGCAGCGCACGATCACACCATAGAGAACAGGCAGAACGGCCCGTGAACTGATCATGAGCGAAGACTGATGAGCGGCTCGAAATGAGACCCGTCCGTTCGTGACGCCTGCCCCCGTCTTGGGTGCAGGCCCAAGACAGGAGAGAAGTGGCAAAACCACGCGTACACGAGATCGCATCCGAACTGGGTGTCGATAGCAAGGTCGCACTTGCGAAGTTGAAGGAGCTCGGCGAGTTCGTCAAGGGCCCGTCCTCGAGCATCGAACCCCCGGTGGCGCGCAAGCTCCGCCAGGCCCTCCAGGGCCAGGGCGGTTCCTCCGCGGGAGCGTCGGCGACCCCGGCCGCCCCCGCCGCCGGTGCCCGTCCCGGGGCCCCGCGCCCCTCCGGCGCCCGTCCGTCCGCGCCCACGCCCGGCCCGGCCAAGCCGCCCGCTCCGGCGCCCGCACCGCCGATGTCGGTCGCCGAGCGCCAGGCCCAGGCTCAGGCAGCCCAGGAGGCTGCGGCCGCTCAGCGCGCCCAGGCAGCCAAGGACGCGCCCGCCGAGGCCGCCGCTCCGGCTCCGACCGAGGCCCCCGCGGCTCCGGCCGCCGCCGAGAAGCCGGCGTCCGGCGCGACCCCCGGCGGACCCAAGCCCGTGACCCCGCGTCCGGCTCCCGCCGCGAACACCCCGCGCCCCGGCGGCGCCTCGGGCGGCTCCAACCGCCCCGGCGGCACCCCGCGCCCGGGCAACAACCCGTTCGCCAGCAACCAGGGCATGGGACAGCGTCCCGCCGCCCCGCGCCCCGGCAACAACCCCTTCGCCAGCTCGCAGGGCATGGGATCGCGTCCGACCCCGGGCAACATCCCCCGCCCCGCTGCTCCGCGCCCCGGCGCGCCCCGACCCGGCGGACCCGGCATGGGCCAGCGCCCCGCCGGCTTCGGCCAGCGTCCCGGCGGACCCGGCGGCGGAGCAGGACGTCCCGGCGGTGCCGGTCGTCCGGCCGGCGGCGGCTTCCAGCGCCCCGGCGGCGCTCCCGGTGCCGGTGGCGGCTTCGCCCCGCGTCCCGGTGGCGGCGGCGGTCGCGGTCGCGGCCCCGGCGGTGGAACCGCAGGAGCCTTCGGTCGCGGTGGCGGCAAGAGCAAGGCCCGGAAGTCCAAGCGCACGAAGCGTCAGGAGTTCGAGCTCAGGGAGGCCCCGTCGCTCGGCGGCGTCAGCGTCCCCCGCGGCGACGGCAGGACGGTCATCCGTCTGCGCCGCGGCGCGTCGATCTCGGACTTCGCCGACAAGATCGAGGCCATGACCGGCGTGCCGGTGCCCCCCGGCAACCTGGTCACCGTCCTCTTCGCCCTCGGCGAGATGGCGACGGCCACCGAGTCGCTCGACGAGGCCACCTTCGAGGTGCTCGGCTCCGAGCTCGGCTTCAAGATCCAGGTCGTCTCGCCCGAGGACGAGGACAAGGAGCTCCTCGAGGGCTTCGGTCTCGACCTCGAGCAGGAGCTCGACGACGAGACGGACGAGGACCTCGAGATCCGTCCGCCGGTCGTCACCGTCATGGGTCACGTCGACCACGGAAAGACGCGCCTGCTCGACGCGATCCGCAACGCCAACGTCGTCGCCGGCGAGGCGGGCGGCATCACGCAGCACATCGGTGCGTACCAGGTCGTCGCGGAGCACGAGGGCATCGAGCGCCCGATCACCTTCATCGACACCCCGGGTCACGAGGCGTTCACCGCCATGCGAGCCCGCGGTGCCCAGGTCACGGACATCGCGATCCTCGTGGTCGCGGCGGACGACGGCATCATGCCGCAGACCATCGAGGCGCTGAACCACGCCCAGGCGGCCAACGTGCCGATCGTGGTCGCGGTGAACAAGGTGGACAAGCCCGACGCCAACCCGGCCAAGGTGCGCCAGCAGCTCACCGAGTTCGGGCTCGTCGCCGAGGAGTACGGCGGAGACGTCATGTTCGTCGACGTGTCGGCTCGCGCGGGCACCGGCATCCAGGACCTCCTGGACGCCGTGCTGCTCACCGCGGACGCCGGTCTCGACCTGCGCGCCAACCCCAACAAGGAGGCGCGCGGAGTCGCGATCGAGGCGAAGCTCGACAAGGGACGCGGTGCGGTCGCGACCGTGCTCATCCAGTCGGGAACGCTGCGCGTCGGAGACGCGATCGTCGCCGGAACGGCCTACGGCCGCGTCCGTGCGATGGCGGACGAGAACGGCAACGCCGTCCTCGAAGCCGTGCCGTCGCGTCCGGTGCAGGTGCAGGGACTCTCGTCCGTGCCCCGCGCCGGCGACACCTTCCTCGTCACCGAGGAGGACCGCACGGCCCGTCAGATCGCCGAGAAGCGCGAAGCCGCTCAGCGCAACGCCCTGCTGGCCAAGGCCCGCAAGCGCATCTCGCTCGAGGACTTCACCCGTGCTCTCGAGGAGGGCAAGGTCGAGTCGCTCAACCTCATCATCAAGGGCGACGTGTCCGGTGCCGTCGAGGCGCTGGAGGAGTCGCTCGTCAAGATCGAGGTCGACGACTCGGTGCAGCTGCGCATCATCCACCGCGGTGTCGGTGCGATCACGGAGTCGGACGTCAACCTCGCGACGATCGACAACGCGATCATCGTGGGCTTCAACGTCCGCCCCGACCCGAAGGCCCGCGAGCGCGCTGCTCGAGAAGGAGTGGACATCCGCTTCTACTCGGTCATCTACAACGCGATCGAAGAGGTCGAGAACTCGCTCACGGGCATGCTCAAGCCCGAGTTCGAGGAGGTCCAGTCCGGTGTCGCCGAGATCCGCGAGGTGTTCCGCTCCTCCAAGTTCGGCAACATCGCGGGTGTCATCGTCCGCTCCGGCACGATCACCCGCAACTCGAAGGCGCGCGTCATCCGTGACGGCGTCGTGGTCGGGGACAACCTGGCCATCGAGTCGCTGCGTCGCTTCAAGGACGACGTCACGGAGGTCCGTACGGACTACGAGGCCGGTATCGGACTCGGAAAGTACAACGACATCCAGATCGGCGACGAGATCGAGACGATCGAGATGAAGGAGAAGCCGCGAGGCTGATCCGCTCCACTGGAAGGCCCGGGTCCGCCCGGGCCTTCCGGCGTCTCACGGCGCTGTTCGTGCGGGATCGGGAGGGGACTCTCGTCCTCTCGCGCCCTGCGGGAGGAATCGGGGGCCGCCCGTGTCCCGGAGGTGCGCACCCTCCAGAGGGCGCTTCCGCACCTCCGGGCGTGGGAGACCGTCGAAGATCAGGCGCTCCCGTCTCGGTCGGTGCGCCCGCCGAGCGAGCAGCTCGCGAGCAGCGCGCCTGCGGGCGACGTCCGGCTCCCGATCCAGCACCTGAGCCTTCCCACCCCGGTCCCCGAGGATCAGGGAGCCGCGAGAAGGCACCCCACCCGCGCCGTCGCAGACGCGCGGTCGAGGGGCATCACGCCCCAGAAGCAAGGCCCCCTCGGACGCGACCGGTCGTCCGGGCGGAGAGTGGTTGAATGGCGAGCTGAACGGTTCGCCGAGAGAGATGTGAGGACCAGCCATGGCAGATCCGGCCCGGGCGAGGAAGCTCGCCGAACGTATCCAGGTGATCGTCGCGAAGCGGCTCGAGCGCGGTCTCCGCGACCCGCGCCTCGGCTTCGTCACCATCACCGATGTCCAGGTGACCGGCGACCTGCAGCACGCCTCGGTGTTCTACACGGTCTACGGCACCGATGAGGAGCGCGCCGATTCGGCCGCGGCCCTCAAGGCCGCCACCGGGATGCTCCGCACCGAGGTGGGCAGGAACATCACGTCCCGGCTCACGCCGTCGCTCGAGTTCATCCTCGACGCGGTGCCCGAGAACGCGAAGCACATCGAGGATCTGCTCGCCGCCGCGCGCAGCCAGGACTCGCAGGTGCAGTCGCTCGCCGCTCAGGCGGACTACGCCGGCGAGGCCGACCCCTATGTGAAGCCCCGCGAGGACGACGAGGACTAGGCGCCGAGCCCGAACACCGCGGAGCCCGTGGCGACGTCGACCGATTCCAGGACGACGACGACACGGGCTCCCGGCGTGAGCGGGGCCGGGACGTCGACGGTGATCTCCGGGTCGAGCAGCTGGACCGAGGAGCGGGTGCGCGCCGAGGAGACGACGATCCCGCTGAAGGAGGCTCCTTCGCGGCCGCGGAGGACGGCGGCCTCGACGATCGCGGTCGCCGCACGGGAGGCGGCTCCGGCCCGGCGGTCGCTCGCGGCGAGGAGCGGCGGGAGCAGGGGCAGCGCCTCGCGCAGCTGCGACGGGATCGTTCCGCCGCGGGACACCGCGAGGCAGACGGCGAGGCCGAACCGGTCGACCAGGCGCCGCAGCGGCGCGGTGACGTGCGCGTACGGCGCGGCGAGAGCCGCCTGCTCGGGATGCTCCGGCGGGGCGCCGTCGAAGGCGGTGTAGCCGGCGCCGCGGAACAGGCTCGCCGCGGCGTACATGATGGCGAGCTGGGCGGGGTCGGCGGTGTCGAGGCGGCGCAGGTAGGCGCCGTAGGCCTCCTCCTCGGGCCACGGGACGCCGAGCGCCGCGGCTCGGGAGCGGAAGGCCGCGACGGTGGCGGGGTCGGCCTCGGGCATGGTCCGGAGGATGCCCACCCCCGCGTCGAGCATCATCGTCGCCGCCGCCATGCCGGTCAGCAGCGAGACCTGGGCGTTCCAGCCCTCGACGGCCAGGGGAGCGCGGCGCTCGACCCGGTAGCCGCCGTCGGCGGCGACGATCTCCTCCTCGGGCAGCGTCAGGCTCGCTCCTCCGCGCTCGGCCTCGCGCGCCAGGCGCTCGCGTCCGAACCAGGGGAGGAGGGCGAGGGAGGGGTGCGGATCGCCCGCGTCGACGCTGCGCTGCACGCCCTCGTAGTCGAGCCGGGCCACGCTGCGCACGAGCGCCCGCTCGAGGTGCACCGAGCGCGGCTCCGCCCGCTCGTCGAGGGTCAGCGTCCAGACCAGCGCTCGGCGCGTCTCGTCCGGCAGGAGCGACGCGGTCCCCTCGGAGAGGACCGCGGGGTGCAGCGGGACGCGGCCGTCCGGGAGGTAGTAGGTCTGGCCGCGGCGGCGCGTCTCGGCGTCGAGCGCTCCGCCGGTGCGGACGACCGCGGGCACGTCCGCGATGGCGTAGCGGAGGACGACGCCCTCCGACGTGCGCTCCAGGTGCAGGGCCTGGTCCAGGTCGAGCGAGCCGGGCGGGTCGATCGTCACGAAGGGGAGGTCCGTCCGGTCGACGCGGTCCTCGTCGTCCGCTCCGGCGTCCGCGTGCTCGGCCTCGGCCAGCGCGGCCGGCGGGAACGGGCCGGGCATGTCGTTCTCGACGCGGACCGCGGCGAGGGCGCGCTGGACGTCCTGGGCGAGGTCGACGTCGAGGGCGCGCTCGACGGCGGCGTCGGGGCGGGGGAGGCGGAGGCGGCGACCGGTCACGGCGCCGACCCTACCCGCCTCCTCCGACGCGGACGGCGGTCGACGGGCCCTCAGGAGCCGGGGAGGAGGTAGCCGTCCTCCGGGCCGCCCGTCGCCAGGCCGTCGGCGAGGAGCCCGGCCAGGGCGCGACCGCGCTGGTCGGCGTCCGGCCAGAGAGACTCCACCTCGGCCGCGGTGACCGGGCCGTGCGCGGCGCGCAGCTCGGCGAGGATGAGGCCGCGGACCTGGCGGTCCGAGCCCTCGAACCGCTTCTGCTTCGCCTTCACGGGCCCGGTGTGCTCGGGGTACCCCTCCGCCCGCCAGCGGCAGAGGTCGCGGATCGGGCACTCGTCGCAGCGCGGAGCGCGGGCGGTGCAGACGACCGCCCCCAGCTCCATCGCGCCCGCGTTGAAGGCCGCCGCCTCGGAGAGCGACTCGGGCAGCAGCGCCGACATCGCGGCGAGGTCGGCCCTCGCGCGGGGCGGGCCGGGCTCCGCCGCTCCGTCGACCGCGCGCGCGAGGACCCGGCGGACGTTGGTGTCGACCACGGGGTGCCGCCTCCCGTAGGCGAACACGGCGATGGCGCGGGCGGTGTAGTCGCCGATGCCGGGCAGCGCGAGGAGGGTCTCGACGTCGTCGGGGACCACGTCGCCGTGCTCCTCGGCGATCGCCACGGCACAGGCGTGCAGGCGCAGGGCCCGCCGCGGGTAGCCCAGGGACTGCCAGGCGCGCACCGCCTCGCCGGGCGGGACGGCGGCGAGTGCGGAGGGTGTCGGCCAGCGCTCCAGCCACTCCGCCAGACGCGGGACGACGCGGACCACCGGGGTCTGCTGCAGCATGAACTCGCTGACGAGCGTGCCCCAGGCGGGGAACCCCTCGCGGCGCCACGGCAGGTCGCGGGCGCTCGTGCGGAACCAGGCGGTGATCGCGTCGGCGAGAGGGTCGGAGGGCATCAGCCCACACTAGGCGGCGGCGCGTATCGTGGGCGGATGACCAGGTGGGCTCCGCAGAAGGCCGATGTGCTCGACGCTCTCGCGGCGGAGGTGCTGCACAACTACGGGCGCGGACGGGTCAAGGTCGGGATCGACGGCGACGACCCCGCGGTGAGCGCGGCGTTCGCGCTCGACCTCGCGGAGGCGCTCCGCCGGGCCGGCAAGGACGCGATCGTCGCGCACCTCGCCGACTTCCGACGTCCCCGCGCCGATCGGGACGACCCCGCCGTGCCCGACGAGCAGCGCTCCTACGCGGCCGGGTACGACTACGAGCTCCTGCGCCGCGTGCTGCTCGATCCGTTCACCCTCGGCGGCAGCACCGGGTTCGTGCTCGCGGGCTTCGACGCGGTGCGCGACGAGGCGCGGCAGGCGCGCTGGCGGACCGCCGGCCGCGACGCGGTGCTGCTCGTCGACGGCGAGTTCGCCCTCCGGCCGGAGCTGCGCGGCGCGTGGAGCACCAGCATCCGCCTCGACACGCAGGAGCCGCCGGTGGACGCGGCGTACCGCGCCACGACGGACCCGCGCCGGCTGGCGGGG
The DNA here is from genome assembly GCF_002932815.1 of Rathayibacter sp. AY1B4. NCBI lineage: Bacteria > Bacillati > Actinomycetota > Actinomycetes > Micrococcales > Microbacteriaceae > Rathayibacter > Rathayibacter sp. AY1B4. Next base: position 132,353 of record NZ_PSWN01000002.1, read on the forward strand.
ATCCTCGTCGACATCCGCGATCCGGAGCAGCCCCGGCGCCTCTTCGCCGACTCCTGCTGAGCCTCGGGACGGAGGCCGCCGCCGCGGGCGGCGTCGGTCCGACAGGGCCGCGGGCTCAGACCAGGGCGGCGCGGCGCACGACCTCCGCCGGCGGCACGAAGGCGCCCGCCCGCTCGACCTCGTGCACCAGGTCGACCAGCAGCTGGTTGACCGGTGCCTCGCGCCCGCCGCGGTGAGCGGTGCGGACCACGGCCCCGGCCAGGTGGTCGATCTCGCTCGGCACTCCGCGGCGGACGCTCTGCAGCGTCGACCCGGGGTTCGGCACCTCGCCCATCCGCGCGGCCATCCGGCGGGGGAGCAACTCGACCAGGGGCAGGGGAGCGGTGGCCAGGGCGCGGACGGACGTGTTCGAGAGTCCCTGCAGCGAGCCGAAGCGGACGCCCGACGCGAGGCCCGTCCGGGCGGCCTCGCGCATCGACCGGGCGAGGACGCGCCGCAGCCCCGGATCGTCGATCGTCTCCTGGACCGAGAGCCCGGTGATCGCGGGCAGGGCGTTGACCTCGTTGATCAGCAGCTTCGTCCACTGCGCTCCGGTGAAGTCGTCGGTGACGGCGGTGGGGACCGCCTCGCCGAGCACGGCGGCGGCCCGTCGGACGTCGTCGTCGGCCGGGCGGCCGGGGACGCCGAGCGTGGTCGTGGCAGGAGCCGTGACGGTGACGCGGCCGGGTTCGAGGTGGCTCGCGGCGAAGAGGGCGAGAGCACCCACGAGCCGGGCGTCGCGCACCTGCCGGGCCGCCGCGGTGAGTCCGTCCAGTCCGTTCTGGACGACGACGACGAGGGTGCCGTCGACCGTGCGGCGGTTGGTGCGCAGCGCGTCCTCGGCGTCCTGCGCTTTCGTGCAGACGAAGGCGAGATCGGGCACCAGGTCGAGGGACTCGCCGCAGCGGACCCAGGCGGTGTGCTCGCCCCACGCCCCGTCGAGCCGGATCCCCGACCGGCGGATCGCGGTGAGGTGGTCGCCTCGGGCGGTGACCTCGACGTCGTGCCCGGCGCGGTCGAGAAGGGCGGCGATGGTGCCGCCGACGGCGCCTGCTCCGAGTACTGCGATCCTCATCCGGACAGCCTAGGACGGGCGGGCGAGGGCTCCGGCTCCACCCCGGGGGTACTCCCGATCCGTCCGTGTATCCTCGCACCCGTGCTCGAGACCCCCGCCCCGGCTCCGAACGGGATCCTCCTGCTGGACAAGCCCGGCGGCATCACCAGCCACGACCTCGTCTCGCGGACCCGCCGCCGCGCGGGGACCCGCAAGGTAGGCCACGCGGGGACGCTCGATCCGATGGCGACCGGGCTGATGATCCTCGGTCTCGGCCCCTCGACGCGCCTGCTCACCTACCTCGTCGGCCTCGACAAGCAGTACGAGGCGACGATCCGGCTGGGCTCCTCCACCACCACCGACGACCAGGAGGGCGAGGTGCTCGCCTCGGCGGAGCCCGCCCTCGTCGCGGCCCTCGCCCCGGAGTCGGTGTCCGACGCAATCGCGGCCCTCACCGGAGCGATCGAGCAGGTCCCGAGCACGGTCAGCGCGATCAAGGTCGACGGCCGCCGCGCCTACGCCCGCGCCCGCGACGGCGAGGAGGTCGTGCTCGCCTCCCGCCCCGTGACCGTCTCGGAGTTCGCCGTCCTGGCGAGCCGCCCGGTCGAGGGGTTCCTCGACCTGGACGTGCGCGTCACCTGCTCCTCCGGCACCTACATCCGCGCGCTCGCCCGCGACCTGGGCGCGTCCCTCGGAGTCGGCGGCCACCTGACCGCGCTGCGGCGCACCGCGGTCGGCCCCTTCTCCGTGGCGCAGGCCGGCGAGATCGACGAGCTCGACGTCCCCGCCGCGCTCCTGCCGCCGACGCTCGTGGCGGGCGAGCTGTTCCCCCTGCTGCGCCTCGACGCCCAGGAGGCGGGCGATCTCGCGAACGGCAAGCGCATCCCGGCCCCGGAGGCGGTGGCGGGAGCGAAGGTCCTCCTCGCCGCGGTCGGCCCGGGGGAGCGGCTGATCGGCCTCGCCGAGCGGCGCGGCACCCAGCTCAAGAGCGTCGTCAACTTCCCGACCGAGGACCTGCGGACGGCCGCCTCGTGATCGAGTGGTTCACGATCCTCCAGGTGGGGATCGCCGTCGCGGCCGGCCTGCTCTGCCTCGTGCTCGGGCTGCTCGCCCGCCGTCCCTCGGACGTCTCGGTCGGCGCGACGGCGATCGTCGAGCTGCTGCTGATCGTCCAGCTGGCGGTCGCGATCGTGTCGCCGCTGGTCGGCAACCGCCCGTCGGGGAGCCTGCCGGAGTACTACATCTACCTGATCTCGGCGCTGCTCCTGCCGCTCGCGGCCGGGTTCTGGGCGCTCATCGAGCGGAGCCGCTGGAGCACCGTGATCCTGGGCGTCGCCTGCCTCTCGATCGCGGTCATGGTCTACCGGATGCACCAGATCTGGTTCTTCCAGAGCGCCTGATCGGGCCCGCCACCGGGCCCGGCCCGGCGAGCGCCTAGCATGGACGTGCGATGTCGAAACCAGCCAGCGATGCGTCCGGACGGGCCGCTCACGACCCCTCAGTTCCCTCGGCCCCCGGGAGCGGAGAGCCGAACCGTTCCGCCCGCTCGCGCGGGATCGGCAGCCTCCTGGTCGTGGTCTACGGGATCCTCGCGCTCGCCGCGACGGGGCGCTCCGTCTTCCAGATCATCGACCGGTTCGACGAGGCGCCGCTGGCGTTCTCGCTCTCGGCGCTCTCGGCCGTCGTGTACATCGTCGCGACGGTCGCCCTGATCGTCCCGGGCCGCGCCTGGCAGCGCGTCGCGTGGGTGACGATCACCTTCGAGCTGGTGGGCGTGCTCGTGGTCGGCGCGCTCAGCCTCCTCGCTCCGCAGCTCCTCGGGCTCGCGAGCGCCGACCCGTTCGGGGGCCAGTCGACGGTGTGGGCGGCCTTCGGCGCCGGCTACCTGCTCATCCCGCTCGTCCTGCCCGTGCTCGGCCTCTGGTGGCTCCGCGTGCAGGGGCGGCGCACTGCCCCGGCGGCCGCCTGATGCGCGTCGAGACCCGCCCCGGCGACCTGGCAGGGATCGGACCCTCCGCCGTCACGATCGGCAAGTTCGACGGCGTCCACTCCGGGCACCGGGCCGTCATCGGCCGGCTGCACGAGCGGGCCCGCGAGCAGGGGCTCGCCGCCGTCGTCGTCACCTTCGACCGCAATCCGCTCAGCGTGATCGCGCCGGAGAAGTGCCCGCCCGTCCTGGTCGGCAACGAGCAGAAGCTCGAGCTCCTCGCCGGGACCGGCGTGGACGCGACCCTGCTGCTCACCTTCGACGAGGCGTTCCGGGCGCTCTCGCCCGAGCAGTTCGTCGAGCAGGTGCTGGTGGAGGCACTCGAGGCCCGCGTGGTCCTCGTCGGCTCCGACTTCCGCTTCGGCGCCCGGGGAGCGGGCGACGTCGACCTGCTGCGCGTGCTCGGCGGGCAGCACGGATTCGAGGTGGAGCTGATCGACGACGTGCGGCCCGAGGACGGGCGCCGCGTCTCCTCCACCTGGATCCGCGAGCTGCTGGCCGAGGGCGACGTGGAGCACGCGACGCGCCTGCTCGGGCACGAGCCCGTCGTCCGCGGCGTGGTCGTGCACGGAGCGAAGCGCGGCCGCGAGCTGGGCTTCCCGACCGCGAACCTCTCGCCGCAGTCGCAGGGCCTGATCCCGGCCGACGGCGTCTACGCGGGCCGGCTCACCACCGACGGCGTCACGCATCCCGCCGCGATCTCGGTCGGCAGCAACCCGACCTTCGTCGGGGTGCCGCCCAAGCAGGTCGAGGCGTACGTGCTCGATCAGACGCTCGACACCCTCGACCTCTACGACCGCGTGGTCGACGTGGCGTTCGTCGGCCGGATCCGCGGCCAGGTCGCCTACGAGGGCGTCGAGCCCCTCATCCGCCAGATGAACCACGACGTGGTGCAGGTCCGCGAGGTCCTCGGCATCGACTGAGCGGGATGCCGGGCGCCGCCTAGCAGGGGCCGCGGGCCCGCACCAGCGGGAGAGGTCCCGGAGCCATCGGCGTACCGTGGCCGCATGAGCGAAACCCCCTCCGACTCGGCGCGCCCCCTCGCGCTCGTCACCGGCGCGACCGGCTACATCGGCGGCCGGCTGACGCCGCGCCTCCTCGAGGCGGGCTTCCGGGTGCGCGTCCTGGTGCGCGACCCGCGCAAGCTGGTCGACGTGCCGTGGGCGGAGGAGGTCGAGGTCGCCCAGGGCGATCTCGGCGATCCGGAGTCGCTGGAGGCCGCGGTCGAGGGCGTCGACGTCCTCTACTACCTCGTCCACTCGATGGGCTCGGGCAACGACCACGCCCACTTCGAGGAGGTCGAGAGCCGCGCCGCGCACAACGTCGCCACGGCCGCGGAGTCGGCCGGCGTCGGCCGCATCGTCTACCTCGGCGGCCTGCACCCCGAGGGCCAGGAGCTCTCGAAGCACCTCCGCTCGCGCGCGGAGGTGGGCCGGATCCTGATGGAGTCGGGAGTGCCGACGATCGCCCTGCAGGCGGGCGTGATCATCGGCTCCGGGTCGACCTCGTTCGAGATGGTGCGCCACCTCACCGACGTGCTGCCGTACATGCCCGCGCCGCAGTGGGTGCGCAACTTCATCCAGCCGATCGCCGTGCGCGACGTGCTGCACTACCTGATCGGCTCCGCGTCGCTCGAGGACGCCACGCTCAACCGCACCTTCGACATCGGCGGGCCCGACGTGCTCCGCTACGGCCAGATGATGAACGGCTACGCGGTCGAGGCCGGGCTCCCGCAGCGGCCGATCGCGTCCCTGCCGGTGTTCACCCCGTGGCTGGCCTCGCAGTGGGTCAACCTGGTCACGCCGATCCCGCGCTCGCTCGCCGTGCCCATCATCGCCTCGCTGCAGTACGACTGCGTCGTGCACGAGCAGGACATCCGCGCGCTCATCCCCGACCCCGAGGGCGGGCTGACCTCCTACCGCCGCGCCGTCCGGCTCGCGCTGGGAAAGATGCAGGCGGGCGAGATCGAGACGAGCTGGCAGAACGCGGAGGTCGTCGGCGCTCCCAGCGATCCGCTGCCGAGCGACCCGGAGTGGGCCGGCCACACGGTCTACGTGGACCTCAAGGAGCGCCGCACCCAGGCCGACCCGGCCAAGCTCTGGCGCGTCATCGAGGGCATCGGCGGCACCAACGGCTGGTACTCCTTCCCGCTCGCGTGGGTGATCCGCGGCTGGATGGACCGCCTCGTCGGGGGAGTGGGCCTGCAGCGCGGGCGCCGCGACTCCGCGCGCCTGCACGCCGGCGACGCCCTCGACTTCTGGCGCGTCGAGGAGATCGAGCGGCCGAAGCTCCTGCGCCTGCGCGCCGAGATGAAGGTGCCCGGTGGGGCCTGGCTCGAGATGCGCGCCGAGCCCTCCGAAGACGGCGGCTCGGTCTACACGCAGCGCGCGGTGTTCTTCCCGCAGGGCCTCGCGGGCAGGCTCTACTGGTTCGCGATCCTGCCCTTCCACGGCATCATCTTCAACGGCATGGCCAACCGCATCACGGCCACCGCGGCCGACCTGCCGGACTCCGGCGACGAGCGCTCCCCTGGCGGGCGCCGGGTGCAGCGGTGACAATGGAGGGGTCCGGCGGCGGCGAGGCCGCCCGGGACGCCGACGAGAGGAGCACGATGAGCGAACGGTCGAGTACGGACGCGGGGCGCGGACTCCAGCTGGGGAAGGTCCTCTTCATCGGGGACAGCATCATCCAGGCGGGAGCCTGGGGCGAGTGGCTGACGGAGTCGACGGTCGTCGACGAGGGAGTCGGAGGGGCCACCACGGCGGACGTCGTCGCGCGGCTCGCCGAGCTGGTCGCGCAGGAGCCGGACACGGTGGTGCTGCTGATCGGCACCAACGACCTCGCCTGGCACCGCACGACGGAGCACGTCGTGCGCAACATCGAGACGATCGTCGCGACGTTCCGGCGCGACCTCCCGGACGTGCGCATCCTGGTGACCTCGGTCCTGCCGCGCGGACACGAGTTCGCGCCGCAGATCCGCGAGATCAACCGCCACCTGTGGCAGTTCGCGCCCACGGCGCACGCGGGCTACCTCGACCTGTGGCCGGTGCTCGCGGGCGAGGACGGCGGGCTGCTCGAGCAGTACTCGCCGGACGGCCTGCACCTCAACGAGGACGGCTACCGCGCGTGGCGCGAGGCACTGGGCCCGGCGCTCGAGGCGGTCGTGCGGATGCCTCCGCGGACCCGCCCGATCACGCTGCCCTACGACGAGTTCGCGCGGCCGAAGACGGCCTAGCGGAGCACCGTGGAGGGGGAGTCGACCGCAGGGTCGGCTCCCCTTCCGTCATTCCGCGGCCAGGGCGGCCTCGAAGGCCGCGAGGGCGTCCGCGGAGAAGAGGACGAACCGGACCTCGTCGAGTGCGCCGTCCGCGGTCGCCTCGCGGACCGTCTCCACCGCGATGCGCGCCGCGTCGTCCATCGGCCAGCCGTAGACGCCCGCCGAGACGGCCGGGAAGGCGAGCGTCCGCGCACCGAGACCGACGGCGGTGCGCACCGACTCGCGGTAGGCCGAGGCGAGGACGGCGCTGCGGTCCTCCGACCGCGAGTGGACGGGACCGACGGTGTGCACGACCCAGCGGGCAGGGAGGCGGCCGGCGGTCGTGGCGACCGCGGAGCCGGCGGGCAGACCGTCCGGCAGCTCGGTCCCGCGGAGCCGGCGGCACTCGGCGAGGATCTCCGGTCCGCCCGCGCGGTGGATCGCGCCGTCGACGCCGCCGCCGCCGAGGAGCGACGAGTTCGCCGCGTTCACGATCGCGTCGACGTGCTCGCGGGTGAGGTCGCCGCGCACGGCTCTCAGGGTGGTCACGACTCCTCCTCCAGGTTTCGTCCGAGGGCAGCGATCGCCGCAGGTCCCACGCGGCAGCAGCCGCCGATCAGATCCGCTCCCGCCGCACGCCAGGAGGCGACCAGCACGGGGTCGAAGGCCGCGTCGCCTGCCCAGCGACGCTCGACGGCGTCCCACTCCTCGCCGCTGTTCGGGTACACGACGACCAGCTTGCCGGTGACGGAGCGGGCGATGCGGACCGCCTCGGCGACGTCGCCGGGCGGGCAGCAGTTCACTCCCACGCCGACGACCTCCTCGGAGGCGGCGGCGACGGCGAACGCCTCGGCCAGGGGCTCGCCGGCCGCGGTGCGGCCCGAACGGCCGCTCACGCAGATCCAGGCGGGGACCGAGGAGCCCGCGAGGGCCTCCACGACGGCCCGCACCTCCCGCACCGACGGGATGGTCTCGACGGCGAGCAGGTCGGGCCCGGCCGCGGCCAGGGTCTCCAGGCGCGGCCGGTGCCAGGCGGCGAGCTCGCCGACGGTGAGGCCGTCGTCGCCGCGGTACTCGGAGCCGTCGCCGAGGCTCGCACCGAAAGGGCCGACGGAGGCGGCGACCCAGCCGCTCTGCGCGCGCCGGGCCAGGTCGACGCTCTCCCGGAGGGCGCGCTCGACGAGGCCCGGGGGCAGCCCCGCGGCTGCGAATCCGCTCGCGGACACCTGGTAGCTCGCGGTCACCGCGACCCGGGCGCCCGCCTCGGCGAAGGCGCGGTGCGCGGCGACGACCCGGCCGGGCTCCTCCAGCAGGACCCGGGCGCTCCAGAGCGAGGAGTCCACCGCGGCGCCCTGCGCCTCCAGCTCCGTGCCCAGGCCCCCGTCGAGCAGCAGCGGGCGCACCCGCGCCGCAGCGACGAGGCCGGCGGTCACGAGCGGTTGTTGGAGAGCTCGAAGATCTTCACGAGCTCGGCGATCGCCGCCTCGCGGGCGTCTCCGCCCTCCTCGAACATCGCGGTGATGTGCGTGCGGAGGTGGTTCTCGACGATGAGCTTGTTGAGCGAGCCGAGCGACTTCTGGATCGCGAGGGACTGCGTGACGATGTCGACGCAGTAGTCCTCGTTCTCGATCATCCGCTCGAGGCCGCGCATCTGGCCGCCCAGGATCCGGGCACGGTGCAGCGAGCGCTTCTTGAGGTCCTCGATCACTCCTCCAGCCTACGCGCCGCAGGCGGTACCCGGGCGGGGTATGCGCCCGCCTACGATCGAGGGGTGAGCACCCGCAAGCCGTCCCGCGCGACCGCCGCCCGCTACCCCTCGCGCGACCGCGCCCGCATGGCGCTCGCGCCCGGGATCCTCGGCGCGATCGTGCTGCTGGCCGGGCTCGCCCTCGTCGGCTCCGACGCCTACGACTTCATCCGCTACCCGGTCGCGATCCTCGCGGCGGTCATCGGCTGGTTCGCGATCCAGGCGCGCGCACTCCTCTGGCTGATCGGGCTCGTCCCCGTGCTCGTGCTGTGGAACCCGGTGCTGCCGTTCGCGTTCCCGGACGCGATCTGGTCCTCGCTGAGCCTCGCCGCGGTCGGCGTCTTCGTGGCGGCGGGCCTCGTCATCCGCGTCCCGACCCCGGAATGACGACGAGCGCGACCGTCCGCGCGTCTGAGCGCCGCCCGGACCGTCCCGAGGAGTAGACTGGCGCCGCACCCGCACGCCGGGGATGCTGCGACCGGGTCCCAGACCCGTTGCTCGGAGCTCCCGACGGCCACCGGATGCACCGACGCCCGACGCCTCCCCGGAGGCGATCCGGCGGATGCACGGCGACGGCAGCGCGCGGGAACCCCTCCTCCGCCCCCCGTCACACATCGAGGAGGAGCATGGCTCGCAGCGGCCAGCGTCAGTCCGGTCAGACGCGACGAGCGTCGAACGCCGCCGGGAGCCGACCCCGATCGCGCTCGCGCGGCGTGGACAACGCGGGGATCATCCCGATCCTCGCCCGCCGCGTCCGCGAGGTGGAGGCGAAGGCCCAGACCGGCAAGGTCGGGCCGACCAACCGGACGAAGTTCCTGGTGATCGCCCTCCTGATGCGCGAGGAGCGCAAGCGGGTCAAGGTCGATCCTTCGCTCAGCGACGCGCAGCGCGCCGAGGAGATGAAGCGCCTCGACGGCATCGCCACGATCCTGGCCAAGACGGCCGCCCGCGACACCAGCCTGATCGCGCTGCTCGAATCGGAGGCCGGCGTCACGGCGGCCGCGCAGAAGCTCCGCCGCGACTGGCTGCTCGAGGCGGGCGCGGAGCTCAGCCCCGACGAGCTGCTCATCGTGACCGAGCCGGAGCCCAAGCCCGAGGTGCCGGTCAACCAGGTCGTGCCGCAGTCGGTGCGCGCCCGGCAGCTGGCGAACCCCTTCCTCCCGCCGGACTTCTCGATCGCCGAGGCCTCGGCCCCGGCGCCGCGCCGCCGGCTCGACGACTGGGAGCTGCTCGGGCCGCTCTTCAAGGCGTTCGAGTACGGAGCGGGCGGACGGGCCGCGAGCATGGAGCTCCCGGAGCCGCCGAAGCTCGACCGGGTCTCGCCGCGCGGCCGCGAGCTGATGCCGCACCAGGCGCGCTTCATCGAGAGCGCCCGCGAGGGGCACCGCAGCTTCCTGCTCGCCGACGAGCCGGGTCTGGGCAAGACCGCGCAGAGCCTCCTCGCCGCCTCGGTGGTCGGGGCGTACCCGCTGCTCGCGGTGGTGCCGAACGTGGTCAAGATGAACTGGGCGCGCGAGGTGGAGCACTGGACGCCGCAGAGGCGCGCCACGGTGATCCACGGAGACGGCGGCACGCTCGACGCGTTCGCCGACGTTGTCATCGTCAACTACGACATCCTCGACCGGCACATCGGCTGGCTCGGGAGCCTGGGCTTCCGCGGCATGGTCGTCGACGAGGCGCACTTCATCAAGAACCTCCGCTCGCAGCGCTCGCAGAGCGTGCTCGCGCTGGCGTCGAGGATCCGCGAGACCACTCCGGGGCACGATCCGCTGATGATCGCGCTGACCGGCACCCCGCTGATCAACGACGTCGACGACTTCCGCGCCATCTGGCGCTTCCTCGGCTGGATCGACGAGACCAAGCCGGGACCGGAGCTGATGGGCCGCCTCGAGGAGACGGGCCTCACCCCCGCCGACACGGGCTTCTACCCGGAGGCGCGCGAGGCCGTGATCGACCTCGGCATCGTCCGGCGCAAGAAGATCGACGTCGCCGCCGACCTGCCGTCGAAGCGGATCGTCGATCTGCCCGTCGAGCTGGACGACGACCTCGGCCGCTCCATCCAGAAGGCCGAGCGCGAGCTCGGCGCCCGCATGCTGCAGCGCTTCAGGGCGGTCACCTCCTCGATCACGCACGAGCTCGACGACGACGAGCGCGAGCGGTTCATCCGCATCGTGGCGCAGAGCGAGCTCGAGGAGTCGAAGTCGGCCAAGACCGGCGAGAACGTCTTCACCATGGTGCGCCGGATCGGCCAGGCCAAGGCGGCGCTGGCCGCCGACTACGCCTCGCAGCTGGCCCGCTCGGTGGGCAAGGTCGTCTTCTTCGCGAAGCACATCGACGTGATGGACCAGGCGGAGGACACGTTCGAGAAGCGCGAGCTCACGTCCGTCTCGATCCGGGGAGACCAGACCGCGGCGTTCCGCCAGACGCAGATCGACGCCTTCAACGAGGACCCCGACGTCTCGGTCGCCGTCTGCTCGCTCACCGCGGCGGGAGTCGGCGTGAACCTGCAGGCGTCGTCCAACGTGGTGCTCGCCGAGCTGTCGTGGACCTCGGCCGAGCAGACGCAGGCGATCGACCGCGTGCACCGCATCGGCCAGGAGGAGCCGGTGACGGCGTGGAGGATCATCGCGGCGCACACGATCGACGCGAAGATCGCCGAGCTCATCGACGCCAAGGCCGGTCTCGCCGCCCGGGCGCTCGACGGCGCGGACGCCGAGACGGCCTCGGCCGACACGGTGCAGCTGGACGCCCTCATGCACGTCCTGCGCGAGGCGATCGGCTGAGCGCACCCGCCCGGACCGGCTGAGAGCTCAGCCGGTCCGGGCGAGCGGTGCGGCGAAGAAGTCCTTCTCGAACGAACTCGACCGCAGGAACGCGTCCCTCATCGCGGCGCGCTCCCTCGGTGAGGCGTCGCGGGCGGCCTGCTCCGTGAACTCGATCGCCCGCTCGGTGGCCGTCGCGAAGACCGGGTCGCCGTAGGTGAGCAGCCAGTCCGCGTAGGGGTGCTCGGGGTGCCCGGAGGCGGCGAGGCGCGACCCGACGTCGGCGTAGAGCCAGAAGCAGGGGAGCAGGGCGGCGACGATCTCGCCGTAGCCGCCGCCCGCGGCGACCGCGAGCAGGTGGTCGGTGTAGCCGCGGGTCACGGGCGCGGGAGTCGCGTCCCTGGTCCCGAGCCGGTCGCGGTGCAGCTGCGCCTCCGCCGCGAGGGCGGACGCCGAGCCCTCGGCCCAGAAGACCTGCTCGGCGGTGGTCGGCGCGCGTTGCGCCGCCACGGCCAGGACGCGGGCGTACTCGGTGAGGTAGAGAGCGTCCTGCTCGAGGTACCACTCGAAGTCCTCCCGCCCGAGGGAGCCGTCGCCGAGGGCCCGCACGAACGGGAGCGCGTCGATCTCGTCGCGGAGGGTCCGCGTCCGCTCCCAGACGTCCGCGCAGAACGCCGGAGGACGTTGCCGGTGGAAGTGGTCGATCGGGCCGTTGCCGGAGCCGACCTCGAGAGCGTCGGCGGCGCGCAGGGCGCCGGTCAGCCACTCCTTGGCCTCCGTCAGCGCCTCGACCAGGGCGTCGGAGGAGGCGTCGCGCCCGGCCAGGAGCGTCGCCATCGCGGACGAGAGCGAGCACCCGGTGCCGTGCGTGTTCGAGGTGGCGACGCGCTCGCCGGGGACCTCGCGCACGAGGCCGTCGGGAGTGACGATCGCGTCCGGGGTGGCGGGGCCGTCGAGGTGGCCGCCCTTCACCAGCACGGCGGCGTCGAGGGCGCGGGCGAGCATCGCCCCCTGCGCGAGCGCGGCCGGCCAGTCGGAGGCGGTCGGCTCTCCGGCCAGCACGCCCAGCTCGGGGAGGTTCGGCGTCACCAGGTCGGCGCGGCGGAGCAGGTCGCGCACGGCGTCCTCCGCCTCGGGAGCGAGCAGCCGGTGACCGCTGGTCGCGACCATCACCGGATCCACGACCACGACGGGCGGGCGGACCTCGTCGAGCCACTCGGCGACGACTCCGACGTACTCGGCCGTGGCGAGCATCCCGATCTTCACCGCGTCGATCGTGACGTCGTCGCTCACCGCGTCGAGCTGCTCGCGGAGGAACACGGCGGGTGGCAGGTGCACGGAGCGGACCCCGTGCGTGTTCTGCGCGACGAGCGCGGTGACGACCGCCATGCCGTAGCCGCCGAGCGCGCCGATCGACTTGAGGTCGGCCTGGACGCCTGCACCGCCGGTCGGATCGGTGCCGGCGATGCTGAGGACACGGGGGACGCGGGCGACGGCGGTCACCGGTCCCACTCCGCTCGGATCAGGCGGGCGGCCGCCGCGGGGTCGGCGGCCGTGCAGAGCGCCGACACGACCGCGAGGCCGGCCGCACCGGCGAGGCGGAGTGGCCCCGCGTCCGCGGCTCCGACTCCGCCGATGGCGACGCAGGGCAGCGCCGTGGCCGCGGCGAGGGCGGCGAACCCGTCGACACCGAGGGGAGCGGGGTGGTCGGGCTTGGTCGCGGTGGGCCGGATGACGCCGACGCCGAGGTAGTCGACCGTCCCCGCGGGCAGGGCGCGGACGGCGGCGAGGTGCTCGGGGGTGTTCGCGGTCAGCCCGATCACCGCGTCGGGTCCGAGCAGCGAGCGGGCGGCGGTGACGGGGAGGTCGGACTGCCCGAGGTGGACGCCGTGGACGCGGGCGCCCGCGAGGCGGGCGGCGAGGGCGACGTCGACGCGGTCGTCGACCAGCAGGGTCGTGCGCTCGTCGAGGACGGCGGCGACGGCCCGGGTCAGGGCGACGAGCTCGGCGGCGGGGGCGTCGTGATCGCGGATCTGCACGGTCGTGACTCCGCCCCGGACGGCGGCGGCGACCACCGCGGGCACGCCGCGCGGGCCGCACTGGGCGGTGTCCGTGACGAGGTAGAGCGAGAGGTCGAGGCTCATGCGATCCGCGCCCCGGCCTCGGCGTCGGCCGGCTGGAGGGCAGCGAGGGCGTCGAGGAGGCCGACGGCGAAGGACCCGGGACCGCTGCTCGCGGCGGCGGCCCGCTCGGCGGCGAGGCCCCAGACCGCGGAAGCGCTGACGGCCGCGTCGAGCGGGCGGGCGCCCGCGCCGAGGAACGCCGCCATCACGGCGCCGAGCGCGCAGCCGCCGCCGGTCACGCGGGTCAGCAGCGGGTGGCCCCCCGTGACCCGGACGATCCGCTCGCCGTCGGTGACGAGGTCGACCGCTCCCGAGACGGCGACCACGCCGCCGGTGCGGCGGGCGAGGACGCGGGCGGAGTCGAGCGCCTGCTCGGCGGTGTCGACGGCGTCCACGCCGCGGCCGCCCGCACCGGCTCCCGCGAGGGCGAGGATCTCGGAGGCGTTGCCGCGGATGATCGCGGGCCGCGCCTCGAGCAGCTCCACCGCCAGAGCGGTGCGGACGGGCAGCGGGCCCACGGCGACCGGATCGAGCACCCACGGGGTGCCGGCGCGTCCGGCCGCGGCGACCGCCTCGCGAGCACCCTCGCGCTGCTCCGCTCCGGGCGTGCCGAGGTTGACGAGCACCGCGGAGGCGAGGCCCGCGAAGACGCCCGCCTCGCCGGGCAGGTCGCACATCGCCGGGCTGGCGCCGAGGGCCAGAAGGCTGTTGGCGGTGAAGCCGGTGACGACCGCGTTCGTGATGCACTGCACCAGGGGCCCGGCGGCGCGGAGCTCGGCGAGATCGCGACCCACGGACGCCGGGTCGGGCGCCGTGTCGGCGGGGAGGGTCGGGTGGACAGGCGTGCGAATGCTCATTCGCGACATCCCTTCGCTAGTACGAACTAGATCAGGTTCAACGGGTCTTCTCTCAGCCCTGGCGGGCACCCCGTGTCACTGCGCACGACCCTAGCAGCGGGCGCGGGCGCGCTCGCTGCTGCAGTGCGAGAGGAGGGAGCGGGCCGTCGTCGCCCCTTCGCCCGGGAGCGGCCGCTCAGCCGGTGAGGATCGTCGAGTCGCCGCGCGGCCCGACTGCGACGCGGAGGCCGATCGGCAGCCGCTCGCGCATCGCGTCGACGTGGCTGATCAGGCCGATCGTCCGACCGCCCGACCGCAGCTCGTCGAGCGTGCTGAGCGCCGTCTCGAGCGTCTCGGCGTCGAGCGAGCCGAAGCCCTCGTCGATGAACATGGTCTCGAGCGAGATGCCGCCGGACTGCGCCGTCACCACGTCGGCGAGGCCGAGGGCGAGGGCGAGCGAGGCGAGGAACGTCTCGCCGCCGGAGAGCGAGGCGGGCTGCCGGCGGACGCCGGTGAAGGCGTCGAGCACGTCGATCCCGAGGCCGGAGGCGGCGCCGCGGTAGGCGAGCGAGTCGTCGTGGGCGAGTGCGTAGCGGCCGCTGGTCATCGCGTCGAGGCGGAGGTTCGCCGCGGTCACGATCTCCTCCAGGCGTCCGGCGAGGGCGAAGGCCTCGAGGTCCATCCGGCGCGTGTTCTGCCCCCGGCCGGAGACGGTCTCGGCCAGCGCGCGCAGCTCCTCGTGGCGGTGGAGACGCTCACCCAGCACGGCGAGGCGGCCCGCGGCCGTCGCGGCGAGCTCGGCCAGGCGCTCCGAGCGGTGCTCGAGCACGGAGAGGCCGGCTCGCGCCTCGTCGCGACGGGCGGAGGCCTCGCGCGAGCGCTCCTCGGCGGCGGCGAGGTCGACGGCCGTGCCCGGCAGTCCGCGGAGCTCCGGGTCGGACAGCACCGCCTCCGTCGCGCTCCGCCGTCGCTCGTGCTCGGCGACGACGGCCTCGGCCCGTGCCCGGTCCCCGCTGGCGAGCGCGGCCGACTCGGCCTCCTCGGCGGTCGTGAAGCCGCGCTCGGCGAGGACCTCGGCGAGCTCCTCCCGGGCGGCGGCGGCGGCCTCGGACCGCGAGACGGCCGCCTCCTCGGCCTCGACCAGGGCGACGGCACGGCGGCGCTGGGCACTCAGCTGCTCGACCCGCGAGGCGACGCTCGTCGCGCCGTCGCGGAAGGCCTCGACGCGCTCCCGCAGCAGCCGCAGCGCTTCAGCGGCGAGGGCGGACTCGTCGGCGCGGGCGCGGTGCTCCTCGCGAGCGGCGTCCCGTCCGGTCGTGAGAGCGTCGATCCGGGTGCGCAGCCGGGTGCGCTCGCGCCGCAGCTCCTCCATGCGGGCGGCGGCGCGGCGCGCCGAGGCGAGCCGCTCCTCGTGCGCCGGGCGGAGCGACTCCGGATCCGCGTCCTCGCCCACACGCTCCTCGAGCGCCGCGAGAGCCCGAGCCGCGGCTCCCTCGCGCTCGCGGGCGCCGTCGAGGGCGGCGGCGGCGCGCTCCACCGCGACGCGGGCCCGGTCGAGGTCGTCGGTGCCGACCGTCGTCGGGCCGTCGTGCTCGGCCGGGCGGGGGTGCTCGCACGAGCCGCAGACGGGGCAGGGCTCGCCCGGCTCCAGCCGCTCGGCGAGCTCCCCGGCGAACCCGGCGAACCGGCGCGCGATCAGGGCGGCCTGCGCCGCGGCGCGCTCGCCGTGGACGCGCGCCGCGTCGGCGTAGGCCGTGCCGAGCCGCTGCAGACCCGCCGCAGTGAGATCGCGCTCGAGGGCCGCGGCGATCCTCCGCTCGAGCGCGGCGAGCTCGTCGACGCGCGCGGGGACGGCGGCGGCCTCCCCGGCCAGGGACTCCTCCTCGCCGGCGAGCGCGTCGACGCGAGCGGGCAGCTCGCGCAGCTCCGCCTCGATCCCGGCGAGCGCGGTCGCCGCCGCCTGCTCGGCGCGCGCGGACCGCTCGGCGACGCGCTCCGCGTCGGGGAGCCGGCGCTCCTCGGCCAGCGCCTCGGTGAGGGCGCCGAGGACAGCGGCGAGCCGTTCGGCCGTCTCGGCGGTCGGGCCCCCGGACGCGTCCCCGTAGGCGTCGGCCGCGAGGTCGCGCTGCTGCCGGGCGGCCCGCTCCTTCTCGGCGGCTGCCCGGGCGGAGCGGAGCAGCGGCAGCACGCCGTCGGCCCGGCGCGCGCGCTCGATCGCGGCCCGCTGCTGCTCGACGTGCGCCTCGGCGACCACGAGCTCCTCCGCCTCGATGAGGGCGCGCCGGCGCCGCTCCTGGCCCCGGGCGGTGCGCCGGGCCTCGTCGAGAGCGGCGCCCGCGGCCTCGTGCGCCGCGTCGGCCGCGGCGGAGCCGGCCCGGGCCGCCTCGAGCGGAGCGGCGAGCCGCGCCGGCAGCCCGGCGAACCAGGCGGCGTCCGGCAGAGGCGGCTCGGCTCCGTCCTCGAGGAGCCGGACGGCCTCGTCCGCGAGCGCCGTCACGGCCGCGCGCTCCTCCTCGAGCCCGACGGCGCTCGCGTCGCGCTGCTCGAGCAGGCGGCGGCGGAGCAGATCGAAGCGCTCGGTCGCGAAGAGCGTGCGCAGGAGACGCTGCCGGTCGTCGTTCTTCGCGAGCAGGAACTCGTGGAAGCGGTTCTGCGCCAGCAGGATCACCTGGAGGAACTGGTCCTTCGTCAGGCCGACGATCCGGCCGATGTCGGCGCCCACCTCCTTCGCGCTCGACGAGAGCCCGACCCAGGTGCCGTCGACCTGCTCCAGCAGCTCGACCTTCGCCGGCTGGGTCGTGGTGCCGGTGCCGCGCCGTTTCGGCCGCTCGTACTCGGGCGAGCGCCGGACGCGGTAGACGCGCCCCGCCGCCTCGAACTCGAGCTCGGCGAAGGTCTCGTCCTCGGGGCCGCTGTGGTCGCTCCGGAGGCGCGAGGCGGTGCCGTCGAAGCGGGGGACCGAGCCGTAGAGCGCGAACGCGATCGCGTCGAGGATCGTCGACTTGCCCGCTCCGGTGCGCCCGGCGATGAGGTACACGCCCACGTCCTCGAGCCGGTCGAAGTCGACGCACTGCTCGGCGCGGAACGGTCCGAGCCCGGCGAAGGCGAGTCGGCGGATCCTCACCGCAGAGCCTCGGCCTCGACGGCCGCGAGCGCGTCGAGGGTGAGGGCGCGCTCGGTCTCCGTGGCGCCGTGACCGCCGCGGACGTGGGCGAGGAAGTCGTCGACGACCTCCACGTCGCTCCGCCCGCGGATCCGCTCGGCGTACGCGCGCGGCTCGGCCGCGGCGTGCGGGGGCCGGTGCTCGAGCGTGGCGCAGCCGGGGAAGCGCGACTGCAGGCGCGCCATCGCGTCGAGCGGGCGCACGGGATCGGTGAGCACCGCCGAGACCCAGTCGCCCTCCACCTCGGCCAGGGAGGGATCGCGCAGCAGCTGCTGGAGCTCGCCCTCGATCACGCTGAGCCTCCTCGGCACGGGGAGCGGCGACCACTCGACGCCCTCGAGCCCCTCGGGCCCGATCGTCACCAGCCAGGCGCCGCGCGGCTTCGACGCCTCGCCGAACGAGTAGTGCAGCGGCGCTCCGGAGTAGCGCACTCCCGGCAGCAGTTCGGCGCGTCCGTGGATGTGCCCGAGCGCCGCGTAGTCGGCCGCGGCGAAGTGCTCGACCGAGACGTAGTCGAGCCCGCCCGCCGTGATGTCGCGCTCGAGGACCGCGGCCGGGGCTCCGACCGCGAAGCAGTGCGCGAGCACGACCCAGGGACGGCCCGCCGCCTCGGCGGCGGCGCGCACCCGCGCCATCGCGAAGGCGAGCACGTCCTCGTGGCGGCGCAGCTGCTCCTCCGGGTGCCGGTGGCGGTAGAGGGCGGGCTCGAGGAAGGGGATGCCGTGGACGCCGACCTCGAGCCCGGACGCGTCGCGCAGCACGACCGGCTCGGCGTACGCCTCGGGGTCGGTGAGGACGTGGACGCCCGCTCCGCGCAGGAGCCCGGCCTGGAAGCCGAGCCGGGCGGGGGAGTCGTGGTTGCCGCTGGTGAGGACGACCTCGGCGCCGGCCGCGCGGATCGCCTCGAGCGTGCGGGTGAGGAGGGTGTAGTGCTCCGCGGCGGGCACGGCGGAGTCGAAGACGTCGCCGGCGATCAGCACCGCGTCCACGCGCTCGGCCCGCACCGTCTCGACCAGGGCCTCGAGCACGGTCGCGAGCGCCGCCGTCGTGGAGTGCCCGTGGAAGGTGCGGCCGATGTGCCAGTCCGAGGTGTGCAGCAGCTTCACGGTCGTCCTTCCTCTGCGTCGTCCGGGGGAGCGACTCCAGGCTAGTGAGGCCCTCCGACACCGACGGCGCAGCGGACACCTCCCGTTCACCGGGAGGTGCACAATAGGGCGTCGGTCGAGCAGAGGAGATGGTCGTGAAGCTGCCCCGCGTCCCCGCGACGATCCTGGGTCTGGGCTCGCGCACTCGCGCCGCCGCCGAGGACACCGCTCCCATCCAGCGTCTGCGCCCGGACGACGAGCCGGCCCGCACCAGCACGGTCGACAACGCGATCTACCAGGACGGCCGCCGGGTCGTCTCACCCGGCAGCATCCCGGAGGCGCTCGCCGCCCTGCAGAAGCTGCCCGACGCGATGGCGTGGATCGGGCTGTACCGGCCGAACGCGGCCGAGCTCGCCGCGCTCGAGGACGAGTTCTCGATGCACCCGCTCGCCCTCGAGGACGCGATCAGCGCGCACCAGAGGCCCAAGCTCGAGCGGTACGGCAGCGACATGTTCGTGGTGCTGCGCGCCGCCAGCTACTCCGACCAGCGCGAGGAGGTCGACTTCGGCGAGCTCCACCTGTTCGTGGGGTCGAACTTCGTCGTCACGGTCCGCCACTCCGAGAAGCCCGACCTCTCGCTGGTGCGGCGGCGGATGGAGGCCGATCCGGAGCTGCTGCGCGTCGGCCCGGTCGCCGTGCTGTACGCGATCCTCGACGCCGTCGTGGATCAGTACTCGCCCGTCGTTGCCGGTCTCGAGAACGACATCGACGAGATCGAGGCGCAGGTCTTCGAGGGCGACCCGGCGGTGTCCCGCCGCATCTACGAGCTCAGCCAGGAGGTGCTGGACTTCCAGCGTGCGGTCGCTCCGCTGACCGGCATGCTCGGGCGGCTCGTCACCGACTTCGAGGTGTTCCAGTCGGATGTGGAGCTGCGCCGCTACATCCGCGACGTCGCCGACCACGTCGCGCTCGTCACCGAGCGGGTCGACGGCTTCCGCACCACGCTGCGGGAGATCCTGGCGGTGAACGCGACCCTCGTCGCCCAGCGCCAGAACGAGGACATGAAGAAGCTCGCGGAGGTGGGCAACCAGCAGAACGACGAGGTCAAGCGGATCTCCGCCTGGGCGGCCATCTTCTTCGCGCCGACCATGATCTCGAGCATCTACGGCATGAACTTCGACGTGATGCCCGAGCTGCACGTGGCGTGGGGGTACCCGGCGGCGCTCGCGGCGATGCTCGCCTCGAGCGTGGTGCTGCACCGGCTCTTCAAGCGGTGGGGCTGGCTCTGAGCCCGCGTCCCGCGACGTGTCAACACCGTGACGGTCCCGGAGGCTCCGCGTAGCGTCGCTCGCGGGCCGTCCGGCCCCTGAACGGAGGGACTCCCGATGACTCCGGAGGACACTACCACGACGGCCCCGCGGCCCCGCTCCCTCTGGCGGGCGGGCGCGGCTCCGATCCCCTCCGACGAGTTCGTCCCGGGCGCGCACTTCGATGACGTCGTGGTCGGCGCCGGACTCACCGGGCTGGTCACCGCGCTCCTCCTGCAGCGGACCGGCCGGCGCGTGCTGGTGCTGGAGGCGCGGGAGGTCGGCGCGGTCACGACCGGGAACACGACGGCGAAGCTCAGCCTCCTGCAGGGAGCGCACCTCTCCCGGATCGCGGAGCGCAACATCCCCGCGGTGACCGAGGCCTATGTCGCGGCGAACCTCGCGGGCTTCCGCTGGCTGCTCGACTACTGCGAGGGCGCGGGCGTGCCGGTGCAGAGGCGCACCGCCTACAGCTACGCGCAGACGCCCGAGGGCGTGGACGCCGTCCTGAAGGAGCACGCGACCGCGCGCCGCTTCGGCCTCGCGACCCGCCTCGTCGGCGAGCTCGACGTGCCGTTCCCCAGCACGGCGGCCGTCGCCCTCGACGACCAGGCCCAGTTCGACCCGATGGACGTCCTCACGGCGCTCGCCGCCGACTTCCGCGCCGCCGGGGGCACGCTGGTGCAGGGCGTCCGGGCCCTCGGGATGCGAGCGACCGCTCCCGTCCGGGTCCGCACCAGCGCGGGCCCGGTGACCGGGGACCGGGCCTACCTGCTCACGGGGGCGCCGATCCTCGACCGCGGCCTCTACTTCGCCAAGATCGCAGCGCTGCGCTCGTACGCGGTCGCGTTCCGCACCGACGCGCCGATCCCCGACGGCATGTACCTCTCGGTCGACGAGCCGTCCCGCTCGGTGCGCGACGCCGAGCGCGACGGCGAGCGGCTCCTCCTGATCGGCGGCAACGGCCACCCGGTGGGGCGCCGGCCCGTCACCTCGGAGGCGGTGGACGACCTGGTCGCCTGGACGCGGCGGTCCTTCCCGGGGGCGGAGCCGGTCGCGCAGTGGAGCGCCCAGGACTACGAGCCGTTCCACCGTGTGCCGTTCGTGGGCTGGCTGCCGCGGGGCCGCGGACGGATCTTCCTGGCGACCGGCTACGACAAGTGGGGGATGACCAACGCGGTGCAGGCCGCGATGACGCTCGTCGCCGACCTCGAGGGCAGGACGCCGGCCTGGGCGAGGACGCTGCACCGCCGGCCCACGCTGCCGCGGGTGATGGCGGAGGGGCTCGGCGCCGGGCTGGCGGTGGGCGCCTGGTACGCCCGCGGCTGGTCGGCAGCGCTCCGCGCGCCCCGCTCGGCCGGGGTGGTGCCGGCGGAGGGCCAGGGCTCGCTCGCCCGCGACGGCCTGCAGCCCGTCGCGGTCTCCACCGTGGAGGGGAGGCGCTGCGCGGTGTCGGCGGTGTGCCCGCACCTGGGCGGGATCGTCACCTGGAACGACTCGGAGCGCAGCTGGGACTGTCCGCTGCACGGCTCCCGCTTCGCAGCCGACGGGACGGTGCTGGAGGGGCCGGCGGTCGAGCCGCTCGCCCCGCTGGGCTAGGCCGGCCGCCGGCTCCGCGGAGCCGAGCCGGCGGCCGGCCCCGCAGAGCAGGCGGCTCAGTCCTCGTCCGCTCCGGGCTCCGCGACCTCGTCGCCGTCCGCGCCCGAGGCGTCGCCGGTCGTGTGCAGATCGGTGTCGCCCGGGATGCTGAAGTCGCTCAGCGGGTCCAGGGGCTTCTTGTCGTCGGTGTCGTCGCTCATGCCTGCCACCCTACGAGCGTCCGGCGAGGCGCTGCACCGCGGCGACCGGGATCGACAGCCACTCCGGCCGGTTGCGCGCCTCGTAGATCGCCTCGTAGACGGCCTTGTCGAGCTCGAACGCGTCGAGCACCGCCCGGTGCGCGGTCACCGCGTCGCCCGCTTGCTCGGCGTAGCCCTCGAGGAACGCGGCACGGCTCGCCGCCGCCCACGCCGCCCTCGAGGCGCCCGGCTCGGCCTGCTCGTGCGCACCCGCCGCGTAGTCGAAGGAGCGCAGCATCCCCGCCACGTCGCGAAGGGCCACGTCGGGAAGACGGCGCTCGTGCATGGGCCGCAGCGGCTCGCCCTCGAAGTCGAGGAGCACCCAGCCGCGATCGGGCACGGACAGGACCTGCCCGAGGTGGTAGTCGCCGTGGATGCGCTGGAGCCTCGGCCACGGCGCGGTCTCGGCGGCGCGGAACACGGCGTCGATCGCCTCCGAGTCCTCGGCGATCACGGGGACCTCTGCCGAGGCGATGCGCAGGCGACGGCGCATGGCCGCGACCATCCGCTCGACGACCTCGGACGTGGTGTCCTCGGTCGGCATGACCTCCGCCAGCTTCGCGTGCACCTCGGCGGTGGCGCGGCCCAGCTCGCGGGCGGGTCCGGTGAAGTCGGAGTCGGCGGCGACCGCCTCGAGGGCGACGCGCCACGCGTCCTGGACCCCGGGGAGGAACTCCTGCGCGAAGGCGAGGTGCCCGAAGGCGCGGCCCGTCTCCTCGCCCTCGTCGTCCCACTCGCCGGTCACGTTGCCGATCACGGGCGGGACGAGGGCGCTCCCGGCGGCGTTGAGCGCCGACTGCACCGTCACGTCCGGGTTGTCGCCGTGGTGGAGGGCGCGGAAGACCTTGACGATCACCGGGGTCGCGTCGGATCCGTCGTCGGCGGTGGTGCGGACGATCACCGAGGTGTTCGACTGCTCGCCGCTGAGCACCTTCGAGGACGCGAACGCCCCGATCGCGGCACCCGGTTGCCGGTGGCCCTCGGCGCGGGCGCCGCCCTGGGCGCCGTCCTCGTCGGAGCGGCCGCCGTCGGCGATCATCCCGAGCAGGGCGCGGGCGAACACCGGGTCGCGCGGAGCGTCGTACACGAAGTGAGCGTCGTCGGAGTAGACGAGGGCGTCCTCGAGCCCGGGCACCGGAGCCGCGTGGACGGTCACCGGCACCTGGTACAGCACCGGGCTCGTGCCTGCCCGGTCGATGAAGAGGTGGTCCACCACCTCCGCCTCTCCGGGGTGCAGCGACCAGGCGCCGCGGACCTCCAGCTCGGGGCGCCGCCCCTTGCTCGCGTACCACCTCTGGTCCGCCACCCATGCGGCGATGCGGTCGATCGACAGGCCTGCGCTCATGCTCTTCCCTCCGTCGGCACCCCGAACCCTACTGGCCGCGGACGACGGGCGGAGGGGCTTGCGGCGGGGCGCTCAGGCCAGCTCGAGCACGTCCAGCGTCCAGGCGTACTCGAACGCGATCTCGCGCCAGCGCTCGTAGCGTCCGCTCACTCCGCCGTGTCCCGCGGTCATCTCGGTGCGCAGCAGCGCGGGAGCGCCGACCTCGCGGAGCCTGGCCACCCACTTCGCCGGCTCCACGTACAGCACCCGGGTGTCGTTGAGGCTCGTCGTCGCGAGGATCCGGGGGTACTGCACGCCCTCGCGGACGTTCTCGTAGGGCGAGTACGACTTCATGTAGGCGTACACCTCGGCGTCGTGCAGCGGGTCGCCCCACTCGTCCCACTCGATCACCGTGAGCGGGAGCGACGGGTCGAGGATCGAGGTGAGCGCGTCGACGAACGGGACCTGCGCGAGGACGCCGGCGAACGCCTCCGGGGCGAGGTTCGCGACCGCGCCCATCAGCAGGCCGCCGGCCGACCCTCCCTGCGCGACCAGGCGGTCGGGAGTGGTGAAGCCCGTGTCGACCAGGTGCCGCGCCGCGGAGACGAAGTCGGTGAAGGTCGTCCGCTTCGCCAGCGTCTTCCCGTTCTCGTACCAGGAGCGGCCCATCTCCCCGCCGCCGCGGACGTGCGCGACGGCGAAGACGACGCCGCGGTCGAGCAGCGAGAGGCGCGCGATCGAGAAGCCCGGGTCGATGCTCGCCTCGTACGAGCCGTAGCCGTAGAGGAGGAGCGGCGCGGGGGCCGAGTCCGGATCGGCGGCGTCGCGGCGCCAGACGAGCGAGAGGGGCACCCGCGTGCCGTCCTCCGCCACGGCCCACTCCCTCCGCTGCACGTAGAGCGCGGGGTCGTAGTCGCCGAGCACCGGCTGCTGCTTGAGCACCGTGCGCTCGCCCGTCGCGACGTCGAGCGCGAGCACGGTCGAGGGGGTGACGAACGAGGTGTAGGCGAGGCGGAGGGAGGGCTGCTCCCACTCCGGGTTCCCCGCCAGGCCCGCGTCGTAGAGCGGCTCGTCGAAGACGATCTCCTCGAGCCGCGCTCCGGTGCCGTCCTCGCGGAGGAGCCCGAGCCGGGTGGCTCCGTCGGCGCGGTACGAGACCACGACGTGCCCGGCGAAGGCGTCGACGCCCTCGATCCGGCGGCCCTCGCGGTGCGGCACCACCACGCGGCGCTCGCGGGCCCGGGCGTCGGCGTCGCGCGACAGGTCGGCCGGCTCCTCGACGATCTCGAAATCGAGGGCGCCGTCGTTGTGCACGATCAGCAGGCGGTCGCGCCCGTCGACGACGGCGTGCTCGACCTCGTACTCCACGCCCTCGCGGCGCGGCCACACCGAGCGGAACGAGCCGGTCGGGTCGGACGCGTCCAGCAGCAGGCACTCGCTCGTGATCTTGCTGCCGATCTCGATGACGAGGAAGCGGCGGCTGCGGGTGAGGCCCACGCCGATCCAGTAGCGCTCGTCGGGCTCGGCGAAGGCGACCTCGTCCGGGGTCCCGGCGCCGACCTCGTGCCGCCAGATCGTGTCGGGGCGCCAGGACTCGTCGACGGTCGGGTAGAAGACGAAGCGCGCGTCGGCGCCGAAGGTCGCTCCGCCGCCGGTGCCCTCGATGATGTCCGGCAGGTCCTCGCCGGTCTCGAGGTCGCGGATGCGGAGGGTGTAGCGCTCGTCGCCCTCGACGTCGGTGCCGAAGAGCAGCCGTCGGCCGTCGGCCGAGACGTCGAAGCTGCCGAGCGAGAAGAAGTCGTGCCCCTCCGCCTCCGCGTTGCCGTCCAGGACGACCTGCTCGCCCTCGAGCGGACCGCCCTCGGCGATCGACGGCGGCGTCCAGTCGTCCGGCCCGCTGATCGGCGCTCGGCAGTGCACGGCGTACTGGCGGCCCTCGTAGGAGCGCGAGAAGTACCACCAGGAGCCCTCCCGGACGGGGACCGAGAGGTCGGTCTCCTTCGTCCGCGAGCGGATCTCCTCGAACAGGCGCTCGCGCAGCGGAGCGAGAGGAGCCAGCACCGCCTCGGTGTACGCGTTCTCGGCCTCGAGGTGCGCGATCACCTCGGGGCTCTCCTTCTCGCGCAGCCACTCGTAGTGGTCGACCACCACGTCGCCGTGGTGGCGGCGCTCGAGGGGGACGCGGCGGGCGACGGGCGGAACGGGCGCGGTCATCGCTCCAGCCTAGGGCGAGGGCGCCCCTGGCCGCCCCGGGGTGCCGCAGCGGCGCCGGGCGTGATCACAATGGAGCATGGCCAGCGGTGCGGAGAACGAGTCGGCGACGTCCCGGGCGGGCGGTGCGCGGAGAGTGCAGACCGAGGTCGAGCGCAAGTACGACGTCGACGCGGGCACCCGGCTGCCCGACCTGACCGGCACCGGGAGCGTCGCGAGCGTCCGCACCGAGGAGCCGGTGACCCTCCGCGCCGAGTACTTCGACACCGCCGAGCGCGCTCTGTCCCGGGCGCGGATCACGATGCGCCGCCGCGAGGGCGGATCCGACCAGGGCTGGCACGTCAAGCTGCCCGGCTCCTCCGGCCGCACCGAGATCCACGCGGAGCTCACGGCCTCGCGCACGGTCCCGTCCGCCGTCCGCGAGCCGGTGCTCGGGCAGGTGGGGCGCGCGCCGCTCGAGCCGCTGGCGCTGCTCGAGACGGTCCGCTCGATCACCCGCGCCCTCGACTCCCACGGGCGGGAGCTCGCCGAGATCGCCGACGACCTGGTGACCGCGCGCGACCAGCGCACCGGCCGCGAGCGGCGCTGGAGGGAGTGGGAGGTCGAGCTCGTCGACGTCCCTGGGGACGAGGGCGAGCGGGTCCTCGACGCGATCGAGCAGCGCCTCCTCGCCGCGGGCGCCCGCCCGGCCGCCAGCGCCTCCAAGCTCGCCCGGGCCACCGGCGGCCCGATCGAGGAGACGGTCCCGGATCCGCGGAACGGCGGGGAGGCGGCGCTCGCCGCGGTCCGCTCGCTCCTGCGAGAGCTGCGCGCCGTCGACCCGCGGGTGCGCCTCGAGGCCGACGACGCCCTGCACCGGATGCGCGTGCTCGCGCGCCGGCTCCGGTCCGTCCTCGCCGCCTCCCGCTCCGTGCTCGACCGTGCGGCGACCGACCCCGTGCGGGACGAGCTGCGGTGGCTGGGAGGGGTCCTCGGCGCGGCCCGCGACCAGGAGGTGCTCGCCGAGCGGTTCCGCACCTCCCTGGCGGCCGTCGAGGGTGCCCCGAGCACCCCCACCGCCCTGCTGGAGGAGATCGAGCACCGGCACGCCTCGGCGCTGCGCCGCGTCGACCGCACTCTGCGCGGCGGCCGCTACCTCGCGCTCCTCGCCTCGCTCGACGCCCTGCTCGCGGATCCGCCCCGCACCGCGCGGGCCGGCTCGAGCGCGACGGCGCTGGTGCGCCGCTCCGTCGCGAAGGACCTCGCGCGCATCTCCGCGGCGGGCTCCGCGGCGGCCGGCGGCTCGCTCGAGGCTCGTCACGACCTGCGGAAGGCGGCGAAGCGGCTCCGCTACACCGTGGAGGCGTGGCGGGCGGTCGTCCCCGAGGCCGTCGGCGCCCGGCGCCGCTCGCTCGCCGAGGCGGGCGAGGACCTCGCCGACGCCCTGGGGGAGGAGCGCGACGCGCTCGCCGCCCGTGCGCTGATCCTGGAGGAGGCCGATCGCAGCGGGGAGGGAGCCTTCGCGCTGGGGGTCGTCGCCGCCGAGGAGCGGCACCGCGCCAGGCGGGCCGCGAAGGCCGCGGAGAAGGCGGGGGACCGTCTGGGGTCGCTCTCGCGCTGACCGTGCGGCCCCGCGGTCGCTGTCAAGCCGACGGCCCGGTCACACGGACGAAATCCACGGCGGATAATGTGAATCATGCCTTCCGTCCGTGCTCTTCCGTCACCGCTCCTGCGCCCGCGCCACTTCGACCGCGACGACGTCGTGGTCCATGCCGGCCTGTTCTCGCTGGTGAACTCGAGTACGACGCCCCGCGCGGCCTGGACCGAGGACCTGATCGCCATCGGCGAGGTCCTCGATGCCGCCGAATTCCCCTACCGCCTCATCCGCGGCACCGACGGCTCGCCCTTCCTCGCGGTGGACCGCGTGCTCGGCGCCGAGCTGGCGACGCTGCTGGCGCGCGCCTTCGCGACCGAGCCCTTCTACGCCAAGACGGTCGACAAGCGGGGCACCCCGCCCCAGCTCCTGGCCGAGGGCGTGCTCGCGCCGTATCCGCGCGCCTCCGTCTTCAAGCTCTTCCGTCCGCGCGTCTCCTCCACGGGATCGCTGCGCTACGGCGCCCGCAGCGGCGTCCGCCTCGAGCTGTGGAAGGTGGGCGAGGAGGAGATCATCACTCCCGCCGAGAACGCGCTCATGCGCAACAGCCTCCCCGTCGCCGAAGCCATCGACGCCCACGTCGAAGCGTACGGCCGCACCTGGCCGACGTTCGAGGGCATGTTCGAGCCGCTCGTCAGCGACATCCGCTTCGAGGTGGACATCGTCTTCTCGTGGGTCGACGGCACCGACCTGGAGTTCCAGCGCGCCCGGGCGGCCCGCATGGCGAGCTACGTGGTGGGCGAGGGCGACGACGCTCCGGCGCGCTTCCGTCAGATCGACGAGCTCAAGTACGCCCTGCGCAGCGTCTACATGTACGCGCCGTGGATCCGGCACATCTACATCGTCACCGACTCCCCGCGCCCGCGCTGGCTGGACGAGCACCCGGACGTCACCCTCGTGCGCAGCGAGGACCACTTCCGCGACCTCTCGGTGCTGCCGACGCACAACTCCCACGCGGTCGAGAGCCAGCTGCACCGCATC
Source organism: Rathayibacter sp. AY1B4 (assembly GCF_002932815.1). Lineage (NCBI taxonomy): Bacteria > Bacillati > Actinomycetota > Actinomycetes > Micrococcales > Microbacteriaceae > Rathayibacter > Rathayibacter sp. AY1B4. The sequence goes on from NZ_PSWN01000002.1 coordinate 159,699, forward strand.
CCGGGGCTGGCGGAGCACTTCCTCTACTCCAACGACGACATGTTCTTCGGGCGCCCGGTCGATCCGTCGATCTTCTTCTCGCCCGGGGGCATCACGAAGTTCATCGAGGCGACGACGCGCATCGGCATGGGCGACTCCAACGCCTCCCGCAGCGGCTTCGAGAACGCGGCCCGCGTCAACCGGCGCCTGCTCCGCGAGCGCTTCGGCGCGATGACGACCCGTCACCTCGAGCACGCCGCCACGCCCCTCCGCAAGACCGTGATGGCCGAGCTCGAGGCCGAGTTCGAGCCGGAGTTCACCGCGACCGCCGCGAGCCGCTTCCGCTCCGCGAGCGACGTCTCCGTCACCAACTCGCTCTACCACTACTACGCGCTGATGACCGGCCGCGCGGTCGTGCAGGAGAACGCCTCGGTGAAGTACGTCGACACGACGATGCACCAGGGGCTGAAGGACATGCGCAAGCTCCTCAAGAACCGCGGAGTCGACTTCTTCTGCCTCAACGACGGCAGCTTCCCCGAGATCTCGGCGGAGGCGCGCACCAAGGCCGTCATCGGGTTCCTCGAGGAGTACTACCCGATCCCGGCTCCGTGGGAGCGCGAGGACTGACCGTGGGCTGGGCCGTCGGGGGAGCGGTGGCCGGGCTGCTTCTCGGCCTGGCGAGCTCGCTCGTGTTCCCGGGCATCGGAGTGGGAGCGGGCGTCGGCGTGGGCGTCGCGCTGGCCGCGGCGCTGGCGTTCGCCGGATGGCTGTTCGCGCGGGACCGCGCCGGCGGGCGCTGACACCGCCGGCCGTGTCCGAGGACGCGGTCGACGCGGCGCCCGGAGGCGTCGGGGCGACCCCGACGCCCCGACGCGTCGCTACGCGCTGACGCCCACCCGCTCCACGAGCGGCGGGTAGAGCTCCTCGTCCCGGGCGACCGGGGCCGCCGTCGCCGCGGCGATCTCGACGCCGTGGTCCGCGAGGATCCGCTGCGTCTCGTTCGCCGAGACGTAGGACACCTCGGTCGAGGCGCCGATCGGCACCACCGAGTGCAGCACCGTGCCGTCGTAGACGTGGATCAGGTTGAACGCCTGGGCGCCGTTGCGGGCGCGGGTCGCTCCCACCGGCACGTTGAGGTCCTGGGTGTAGCAGGTGGCCGACGCGACCGAGACCGGGATGCCGGCGAACATCGCCGTCGACGAGTAGTGCAGGTGGCCCGCGATGATGCTGCGGACGTCGGAGCCCTCGAGCACCTCCGCGAGGGCGGGCTGGTCGCGCAGCTCCACGAGGACCGACAGGTCGAGCACGCTCGGCACCGGCGGGTGGTGCAGCGCGAGGATCGTGCCGTGCGGGGCCGGGCTGGAGAGCTCCTCCGCCAGCCAGTCGAGCTGCGCGTCCGAGATCTCGCCGTAGTGGGCGCCGGGCACGGTGGAGTCCAGCGCGATGATCCGGAGCCCGTTGACGTCGTGCACGCGGTCGACCGGCTGCGTGGTCGGGAGCTGGTCGAGCAGCCCCGAGCGGAACGCGCCGCGGTCGTCGTGGTTGCCCATCACCCAGATCACCTCGGCGCCGAGGCGTGCGGCCGCGGGCTCGACGACGGCGCGCAGCTTCGCGTACGCCTCCGGCTCGCCCTTGTCGGCGAGATCACCCGTGATGACGATGGCCTCCGGACGTCCGCCGGACGCCTCCAGCTCGTCGAACAGGAGCCGCAGCTGGGCCTCGCTGTCGACGTCGGAGCCGTACAGGCCGCCGTCTCCGGCGATGAAGTGGGTGTCGCTCAGGTGAAGGATGAAGTGGTTGGGCCGGGGGTACTCGGCCTGGCGGAGGGACATGATCCTCGGGTTCCACGATCGGCGGGAGCCGGATCACGCGACCCGGCGTCGGCACTTGCGCACTGCTCCAGCGGAGGCGACCCCGCTGCGATCAGTCCATCATCGCGGGGTGAACTCCGGGCCAACACCGGTCGGCGCGTCATCGAACGGTTCTCCCAGGTTGCCGGTCGCTGCGCGGTCCTCCCGGACCCCGGAGGACCGCCGCGATCAGAGCCGGGCGAGCAGCCGCGCGTAGAACTCGATGGCGCGCTCGAACTGGTCGGCCTCGACCGACTCGTCGACCCCGTGGATCCCGAGCTGCTGCCGCGGGCTGATCTCGAACGGGATGAAGCGGTAGACGTGGTCGCTGATGGCGTGGAAGTGCCGGGCGTCGCTGCCGCCGGTCTGCACGTAGGGGGCGACGACCGCGTCCGGGAACGACTCCTGCACGACCGCGCGGAGCAGGTCGTACGGCCCGCCGTCGCCGGGCTCGCCGGTGGGGGAGACGGGGGAGGGCTCGTGGGCGACCTTCACCTCGACCTCGACCTCCGGGTCGTCGATGACGGCGCGGATGCGCTCGACCACGCCCGCCACGGTGCCGCCCGGGTTGATCCGCACGTTCGCGGTGGCGCTGGCGCTGGAGGCGAGGACGTTCGCTCCGGTGCTGCCGCGCAGCTCGGTGATCGCGACCGTCGTCCGCAGCATCGCGGCCGAGCGGTTGGAGTGGGCGGCGAGCGCGCCGACGACGGCGTCCGGGTACTCGTGCGGGCGGGCGTACCAGACGGCGTGGGCCGCGTCCGCGTGGTCGGCCGCCGCGCGTACCAGCTGGGCGATCGGCTCCGGGAGGGTCGAGGGGAACGGGTTCTCGGTCAGGCGGTGGATCGCCCTCGCGAGCCGCTGGGTGGCGAGCAGCCCGGGCGGGGGCGGCGGAGCGGAGGCGTGGCCGCCGACGTCGCGGCAGGTCAGCTCGAGGTTCATGATCCCGCGCTCGGTGACGCCGATCACGGCGATCGGGGTGGTGACGCCGGGCAGGATGCCGCGCCGCACGTTCCCGCCCTCGTCGAGCACGAGGCGCGGGCGGACCCCGCGCGCGCCGAGCAGGGCGACGACCGAGGGGGCGCCGTCGCCCGCCGTCTCCTCGTTGTGCGTGGAGAGGAGGTACACGTCGTGCCGGGGCCGCTCGCCCCGCAGGACGGCCGCCTCGACCGCCTCGAGGAGGGCGACGAGGGAGCCCTTGTCGTCGAGGGCGCCGCGCGCCACGACGGAGGTGTGGCCGTCCGCGGCGACGACCGTCTCGGCCGCGAAAGGGTCGTGCGACCACTCCGCCGCCGTCACGCTGACCACGTCGTAGTGGGCCATCAGCACGGCCGGCTCGCCCGGCTCCTCACCGCGCCAGCGCCAGAGGAGGGAGTGGCCGGCGACTGTCTCGAAGTCCAGGGCCGCGTGCAGTGCCGGGTAGAGCTCGGCGACGAGCGTGCGGAACGCCTCGAAGCGGCTCCAATCGGTGGCCGTCTCGTCCGAGTGGGACACCGTCTCGACGCGCAGCAGGGCTTGGAAGCGCTCGAGCGCGGTCGTCGTCACCGGGCTAGCCTACGACGGCGGTGCCGGGCTCCCGGCCCCGGCGAGCGGAGGTGCGCGGTGGGGCTGCCCGAGGTCTGCGTCGTCTACGTCCTCCGCGACGGCCCGCGGGGCGCGGAGGTGCTCCTCGGCCGGAAGCGCAGGGGCCTCGGCGAGGGCCGCGTGGTCGCCCCTGGCGGCAAGCTCGAGCCCGGGGAGTCGCCCGTCGACGCGGCCGTCCGCGAGCTGGAGGAGGAGGCGGGGCTGGTCGCCCTCCCGGCCGACCTGGAGCCGCGCGGCGTGCTCGACTACTCCTTCCCCCACCGGCCGGCGTGGAGTCAGCGCTCGCACGTCTTCCTCTGCCGCCGGGTCGCCGGCGAGGTCACCGAGTCGAGCGAGCTCGCCGCCGCGTTCGTCCCGGTCGACGAGGTGCCCTTCGACCGCATGTGGGACGACGCGCGCCTGTGGCTGCCGGGCGTGCTGCGCGGGGGCGCGCCCGTGCGCCTCCGGGTCGAGTTCGGCGCCGACCTCGCGAGCGTGGCCTCGTGGGGGCCGGCCGACGCTCAGACGAACGTTCCCGCCACCAGCAGCGCCAGCAGCGAGATCACCGAGGCGATCGAGAGCGTCAGCGAGTAGGCGGTGAACGTGCCCCGCACGGTGAGGCCGAGCACGGACTTGAAGAGCCAGAACGCGTTGGCGTTGACCATCCCGAGGAAGAGCGCGCCGGAGCCGGCGGCCAGGGCGATCAGCGCCGGGTTCACGTCGAGCACGGGGATCAGCGGGGCGACGATGCCGACCGCGGTGATCGCGGCCGTCGAGACCGAGCCGATCGCCGCGTGCAGCACGGCCGCGACGACCCAGGTGAGCAGGATCGGCGAGAGGGCCCGCCCGTCGAAGGCGCCGGCGAGCGCGTCGCCGACCCCGGTTCCTCCGACCACGGCGGCGAGGCTGCCGCTGACCCCGGTCAGGACGACGATCGGGCCGCTGCGGGTCAGTGCTCCGCCCAGTGCCGTGGCCACGGCGCCCTTCGGGAGCGTCCGCAGTGCCGTCGCGTAGGCCAGCACCAAGCCGGCCAGCAGCGCGATGTGCGCGTCGCCGAGGAACCGCAGGAGGGGGACGTCGAGCTCGGCCAGCTGGGTGAGCGAGTTCGCGGCGATCAGCACGATGGTGAGGGCGATCGGAGCGACGGCCAGCGCGAGCGGCACCCGCCGCGTCGCGAGCGCCGTGCCTCCCGTGGCCGCGCCCGCCTCGGGCTCGAGAGCGGGCCCCGGGACCGCCCCGCCCTCGAGGTCGCGCTCGTCCCGCCAGCCGCCGCGCTTCACCAGGGCGCTGTACACCAGCACGGTCAGCACGATGGTGACGATGCCCAGCGGGGCGCCGATGGCGACCATCGACGGCAGGGGAGCGCCCGCGATGCCTGCCGTGGCCAGCGCGGCGGCTCCGGGGACGACGAAGACCACGCCCACGATCATCCCGACGATGGAGGAGCCGGCCAGCAGCCCGTAGCCACCGGCACCGAGCCCCCGCGAGGCCAGACGAGTCAGCGGTGCGCTCATCACGACCAGCACGTCGGAGTAGATCGAGGGGAAGGCGACGCCCAGGGTCAGCGCGTAGGCGACCGGGAGCGCGCGCCGACCGAAGCGCTTCACGAGCCAGCGGGCGAGCAGCGGGGCCACGCCCAGCGCCTCCAGGAGCGATCCGAGCAGCAGGCCGAGCGCGATCAGCAGGCCGATGTCGCCGAGGACCGCGCCGAATCCGGACGTCATCGCGGTCACCGTCCCCTCGCCGCCCTGCCCCGAGACGAGGCCGAGCCCGAGGGCCGAGACGAGGAGGGCGATCACCGGCTCGACCTTCAGCACGACGATCAGGACCACGACGGCCACGATCGTGAGCAGGATGAGGAGCACGGGCCAGTAGTCGGTCATGGGCGGTCCTTCTGTCGAGGAGCGGGAGGGCCCGGAGACCGGGTCGCCGCGAGCCGTCCAGCCCCGGCCGTGGTGCGCCGCCAGACGGACGATCGCGCGGATCCGCGGAGCCGGGAGAACGCCGCGGAGATGCGGCGCGTCAGCGGAACATACCGATCCCCGACCCTGCTCCCCGACGTCGACGACTTCCTTCGTCATGCAGCGTCGCGAACACGCGGGCCGGATGCGCACGGTGCTACTTTCACCGGGCAGACGTCCTCGGGGGGAGGACGCAGCCGCATCTCTCCTCCGTGGTCACCGGCATCCGGACGGCCTCCGCCGTCCGACCCGCCAAGCGCCCTCCGTGGGGCGCCGCCGTCAGCGGGCCACACGACAGCGACGCGATCCGGCCCCGCCCGGACGCGCCCGAGCGCAGCAGGAGCACTACCCATGACGGCACAGATCATCGACGCGACCGATCTCGACGAGCTCCGGCGCGTCGGGCAGGAGCTCCGCGAGGGCGCGACCGTCATCGCGCAGACCGACACGAACTACGGCGTGTTCGCCAGCCCCTTCTCGCGCAGCGCCTGCTTCCGCCTCTACGACATGAAGAAGCGGGACGGCGCGAAGCCGCTCACCCTCTTCGTCTCCGCGCCCCGCGACTGGGCGACCTGGGCCTTCGCCCCGGAGACGGCCGACATGGACGCGCTCGTCGCAGCGTTCTGGCCGGGGCCGCTGAACGTCATCCTGCGCCGCAAGCCCGTCGTCCCGGACTGGGTCACCTCGGGCCAGGACACGGTGTCGGTCGTGCACAACCTCAGCGCCCCGATCAACCTGCTCTCGATATTCGCGGGCCTGCCGCTCGCGGCCACCTCCGCCAACATCAGCGGCACGGTGTCGACCGGACTCGTCGACTTCGACCTCGCCGCGGAGCACCTCGGCGGCGACAGCGACTACCTGATCCGCAGCACCACCGCCCCCGACTCCACGATGAGCAGCACGATCGTCTCCCTCGTGGGCGGCGCGTCGATCGTCCGTCAGGGCGACGTGGGCGCCGACGCACTGCGCGTCGTCGTGCCCTCCCTTGTCTGACCTCGGGCGCGGGGACGCCCCGCGCGGCCGCAGCGCCGCCGGGCTGATCACGGTCTACCGGATCGTCTCGCGCGCCTACTTCCACCTGCCCGTGGTCGCGGTGTTCCTGCTGGCGCGGGGCTACCCGATCCTGGCCGTGGCGCTGCTGCTGGCGCTCTACGGAGTGGTGGCGGCGCTCGCCGACGGCCCGCTCTCGCCGCTCACACGCCGCCTGTCCTCGGCGGGCGCGCTCGTCGTCGGCGAGGGCGTGAAGGCACTGGGCCTCGTCGTGATCGTGCTGGACGCGGATCCGGTCGCCGTCGTGATCAGCCAGCTGCTCGCCGGCTGCGGCTTCTCGCTGACGGCCGGGCGGGACGCCGCGCTGGCCTCCTCGCTGCGCGCCGGAGCCGATGCTCGCCGCCAGGAGACGGGGGTGCAGAGCGGAATGTTCCTCGCCTCCTTCGGCGCGGGAGTGCTCGGGGCCGCCTCGCTCGCGCTCTGGGACCGGCTGCCGTTCCTCCTCAGCGCGCTCGTGTCGTGCGCCGCGCTGGCCGTGGTGCTCCTTGCCCGCCTGCCGCTCGGCGCGAGCGCCGCCTCGGGAGTGGCGGCGCGCGCCGTGCGGCCGGCCGTCCTGCCCGCCGCGGTGCGCTTCTGGTCCCTCTACTACTCCGTGAACCGCGCCGTCCTGCTCGCCGCTTACACCTTCGTGATCCCGCTGCTGCTGTTCCAGGAGCTGCGTCTGACGCTGCCCGCGTTCGGCCTGGTGCTCGGCCTCTACACGCTCGCCGGCCTGGCCGCCGCCCGGCTCTCGCCGCTCATCGCCGGCACGCCCCTGGTCTTCCGGCTGACGGCGCTCACCCAGGTGCTGGGCCTCGCCCTGACCACCCTCGGGGTGCTCGGCGCCGCGATCGCCGGCCTGGCCCTGCTCGGGATCGCGGGCGGCTTCGTGCGGCCCGCGACGATGATCGCCCTGGCGCCGGCGATGAACGCGCTCGAGGACGGCGCCCGGGTCGCGGTGATGCGCGGACTGGAGCGCAACCAGGGGATCCTCCAGGCCGTCCTGCTCGTCGGCGCCGGGATACTCGTCCCCCTCACGGGAGGGACCGCGCCGACCCTCATCGTCCTCGTCGTCCTCGCGGTCCTCGCGCAGACGATCGGGGCCGTCTCGATGCGACGACAGGAGAGGAGGGCCGTCACCGCGGAAGCGGAGTGACAGAGGAAGTCCGGGACGAGCCCGCCGACGGCGTCCCTCATCCACGTGCAAGGAGTGAAGCAATGCAGCCCATCTACACGTTCTCCGATTCCGACAGATCGACCCTCCAGCAGTCGCTGCTGGCGGTCGCCATCGACCCCTACAAGGACTACGACCGCTTCCGCGACGCGATCGCCGCGCTGATCGACAGCGGCGACGTCCCGCAGGGCTTCGTCGACGCGCTCGCCCGCATCCGGCGCGAGCGCGACGAGAAGATCACCTACGCGCACCTGATCTCGAACAACCCGGTCGACGACGAGATCCCCTGGCTCGACCAGGACGACGCGCTCGAGGACAAGTACCGCAAGAAGCTGACGTTCGTCGGCGAGGGCCTGCTCGAGCTGCAGTCGCAGTACCTCGGCTCGCCGCTGCTCGCGTACGCCACCCGCAACAACGGCGACTTCTTCCAGGACGTCTACGCCGACAACCGCTTCTCGAACACCCAGACGCAGAAGACCGACGGCGAGCTGTACTGGCACAACGAGCGGACCGCGCACCCGGTGCGCGCCGACTTCATCTCGCTCCTGGGACTGCGCACGCCCGAGACCGACCTCGTCTACACGAAGTACGTCGACGGCCGCGAGATCCTGCGCTTCATCTCACCCGAGAACCAGGCGCTCCTGCGCGAGGCGGTCTACATCACCCCGTTCGACGAGCTCTCGCGCGCCCAGAACAAGAACCAGATCGTGTCGGACCAGCACGCTCTGCTCGAGAACGAGCACAGCTTCCGCTACTACGACACCCGGACGGTGCCGGCCGACCCGGACGACCTGCCGCACCTGTGGGCGCTCTGGCAGTTCCGCGATGCGCTCTCGAAGGTCAGCGAGCAGTACCACCGGATCCGCGACGCGGACCTGCTGATCATCGCGAACCAGGACGGCCTGCACAGCCGTCAGCTCGTCGACGTCCAGGACCGCGACAAGACCCGCTTCCGCTGGCTGCTGAAGACGTACTCGTTCCGCGACGCGGCGACCGCGGACCGCCACTCCGACTACTGGCTCGACGGCGTCCGCGGCCGAGTCACCGACTGAGAGAGAAGGAGAACGACATGACCGATCTGACCAGGAGCACGCCCCCGCACCCGCTCGACTTCCTGCCCGCGACGGCGCCCCTGGAGGTGTCCAGCGACGACGTGACCGACGGCGAGCGGCTCGCCGAGGCCCAGGGGAGCGGCGACACCAGCCCGTCCCTGCGCTGGAGCGCCGGCCCCGAGGGCACGCAGTCGTACGCCGTGACCGTGTTCGACCCCGATGCGCCGACCCTCGGCGGCATCCACCACTGGGTCCTGGTCGACATCCCGAAGGAGGTCACCGAGCTGGCCGCCGGCTCGACGGAAGTGGGGCGCCCGGCGCTCAACGACCTCGGGTCGCTCGCCTACGCCGGTGCGGCCCCGCCGCCCGGTGACCGCCCGCACCGCTACCTCTTCACGGTGCACGCGCTCGGAGTGCCGACGCTGCCGGTCGACGAGTCGACTCCGGCCTCGCTGGTCGGCTTCCATCTGACCGTCAACACGCTCGCGCGAGGCTCGCTCACGGCCCTCGCCTGAGCCGTCCCGTCGGCGCGCGCGGCGCGGACGGGCGCGCACCGGGCACCGGAGTCGATCCGGAGCCCGGTGCGCGTCCGTTCGCGGCATCACCGCCGCGGACGACGGGAGGCGATCCGCTAGGCTTCCGCTCGGCCGGGGCCCCGCCCATGGCGTCTCTGGACACCACGAAAGGGAAAGAATGACCAGCACGACGGTGATCGAATGGCGTGAGCAGGCTCCTGCGGAAGCGGTGGACGCGCTCTACGCCCCCGGTGGACTGGTCGTCTGCGCGACCAAGGTCGGCTACATCCTGATGACGACCGACGGAGCGGGCCTCGAGCGCAAGTTCTCGGCCAAGCAGCGCAACCGCAACAAGCCGGGCGTCGTGCTCTGCTCCAGCATCGAGCAGCTCACCGAGCTCGCCGAGCTCAACGAGGAGGTCCTCGCCTTCTACCAGAAGCACTGGGACCAGGACGTCCTGCTCGGCTGCATCCTCCCGTGGAAGGCCGAGGCCGTCGACCTGATCGACGAGGACGCCCGCGAGCTGGTCCGCGACGGACGGGGCACCAGCTGCTTCGTCATCCGCTTCGGCCGCCCGGCCGAGCAGCTGGTCGCCACCATGTGGGAGCGCGACCGCACCCTCACCTTCGCCAGCTCGGCCAACCCCTCGGGCGTGGGCAACCGCGGCCGCGTCGCGAACATCGGCGAGCGGATCGAGAACGAGGCCGACGTCATCGTCTCGGCCGACTCCTACGTCTCCTCGATCCAGCCGGACAAGGACGAGGACTCCCGCCACGAGCAGGGCGTCATGGTCTCGATGGTGGACGCCTCGGGCGCCCTCATCCCCGTGCAGGGCGGCGAGCGCTCGATCACCCCGGGCCCCGTGCTGATCCGCCGCGGCCTCGACTACGAGCGCATCATGCTGAACCTCGCCGAGCAGTTCAACTCCTGGGACTACCGCCAGGGCGAGTACTACTGATCCGGTGAGGGATCGGATCGACGGCCGGGCCGGGGCGCGCCCCCGGCCCGGCCGTCGTCGTTGCACCGCCAGGACTCCAGCAGGCCGTGAGGGGTCGTCGACCCCTCGCTTCACCGGCGGCCGACGCTCGCCGGCCCCCTCGAGGACCTCGTGATCGACGTCTCCGATGGCGCGGAGCCCCGCGCGCTGCGCGTTCTCGGGTGGGCCGCAGCCGTCTCCCTCCTCCCGGTCGGCGTGACGGCGGCGCTGGCGGGACTCGGAGCGCTCGTGGAACCCGGCTTCGCCTCCCTCCTCCTCTTCCTCGCGGCGGTCGGGCTCCTTCCTGGAGCGCTCGTCTTCGTCCTCCGGTGTGCGGCGCTGGCACTTCGGCGATCGACGTCGACACCGTCGCTCGCTCCGGCCCTCGTCCTGGTTCCAGCGTGGCTGGCAGCCCTAATCGTCGTGTCGCCGTCGATAGCGCTCGTGGTCGGCGTGGCCGACGGGCAGCCGAGCGCGAGCAGTGTCCTGCAGGCGGTCGCTCCGGGCCCGGCGCTCCTCGTCGCCGTCCCGCCGAGCATCCTCGCTCTGGGCCTCTCCCTGCTGCTTCTCGCGCTCGGGCGACGGCGGCTCCGCCGGTCCGGTGAGCCACGGCACGAGGAGCGGGCGCCCGGATGGTACGAGTGATCGCGGGCGAGTCCCGCCGTCAGAGCTCCAGCACGTCGCCCGGCTCGAGGGCGTGGTACTCGCCGCCGCCCTCGCGCACCGCCCAGCCGAGCCGGTCGTGGCCGAGCGAGCGCCCCGCCTCCGAGAGCACCTGCTCGTGGGTCGCGAAGGCGTGCCGCGGGGCGAGCTCGAGCACGTAGTCCATCGCCTCGGCGATCTTCATCCACGGTGCTCCCGAGGGAGCAGCGAGGATCTCGACATCGAGGCCCTCCGGCACTGTGAACGAGTCGCCGGCGTAGTAGACCCGGCCGTTCACCAGGACGCCCACGTTGTCGATCACGGGGATGCTGCGGTGGATCACCGCGTGACGGGAGCCGAAGAAGCGCAGCTCGAACGGGCCCACCGTCACGACATCGCCGTCGGCGACCGTCTCGACGTCGAAGCCCTCGGCGGCGGCGGCGACCCCGGCCGGGCCGAGGATCCGCAGCGACGGGGCCGCGTCGCGCAGGCGCTGCAGCTGCTCCGGGGTCCAGTGGTCGGCGTGCTCGTGGGTGAGCACCACGGCGACGGTGTCGGCCGTCCCCTCGACGGGCCGGGTGAAGGACCCCGGATCGATCACCAGCCGGGCGCCGTCCTCCTCGATCAGGACGGCGGCGTGCTCGAGTTTCGTCAGTCTCATGCCCCGAGCCAACCGCCTCGGCAGGCGGCGGGCAAGGCCCCGGCCGAGCGGAGACCGGGTGGGCCGGGCGCTCGATTTGCATCGATGCGGATCCGTGTGCAACACTCTTCGAGTTGCAAAAACGCGGCCCCATCGTTTAGCGGCCTAGGACGTCGCCCTCTCACGGCGGTAACGCGGGTTCAAATCCCGCTGGGGTCACCACGGCAACACGAGAAGAACCCCCGGTCTGACCGGGGGTTCTTCTCGTTTAACACCCGGGTGCTCGCGACGCGGCACCCGCTCGACGCATCGCGCCGATCGCCTCGTTCCCGCTCCGCCTCCCCGGGGCCGCATCCCGCCGGATCGGCGCTAGGATCGCATCCGCGAAGGGGAGTATCCCGCCTTTCCGCTCCCGTCAGTACGCACCGCCCCTGCGCGGTGCCGGGGGCGGGACGGGTGACGCGGACCGGCACGGCCGTCCGCTCCCCGGGGAGAGACTTTCGGCCCCCACCCACTCGGAAGGCCCTCATGCTCGATCTGCCCGTCTGGTTCGTGATCGGCTCGTTCGTCGTCCTGAGCCTGATCCTCGCCGCCGACCTGCTGCTGGTCTACAAACGCCCGCACGTGCCGAGCCTGAAGGAGTCCGGCCTCTGGGTCGGCTTCTACGTCACGCTCGCGCTGATCTTCGCGCTGGCGATGCTGATCCTCGGCGGCGGCGAGCTCGCGGGCCAGTTCGTCGCGGGCTGGCTGACCGAGTACAGCCTCTCGATCGACAACCTGTTCGTCTTCGTCATCATCATGGGCCGCTTCGCGGTGCCGGCGAAGCTGCAGCAGGAGGTGCTGATGGTGGGCATCATCATCGCGCTGGTCTTCCGCGGGATCTTCATCCTCCTCGGCGCGCAGCTCATCGAGAGCTTCAGCTGGATCTTCTACCTGTTCGGCGCGTTCCTGGTCTACACGGCGTGGAACCAGGCGTTCGGCAAGGAGGACGAGGACGAGGGCACGGACAACCTGCTCATCCGCCTCCTGCGCAAGCGCGTGAGGATCTCGGACGAGTTCGACGGCTCGAAGATCCGCACGGTCAAGAACGGCACGACGTTCTTCACCCCGATGCTGATCGTCTTCCTGGCGATCGGCTCGACCGACCTGCTCTTCGCGCTCGACTCGATCCCCGCGATCTTCGGCATCACGGAGAGCCCGTTCATCGTCTTCACCGCGAACATCTTCGCCCTGATGGGGCTCCGCCAGCTCTACTTCCTGCTCGGCGGCCTCATCGACAAGCTCGAGTACCTCAAGTACGGCATCGCGTTCATCCTCGCCTTCATCGGTGTGAAGCTCGTCCTGCACGCCCTGCACGAGAACGACCTGCCCTTCATCAACGGCGGCGATCCCGTGCCGGTGTGGGACATCGACACGATCACCTCGCTGGTGGTCATCGTCCTGAGCATGACCGTCGCGACGCTCGCGAGCCTGGCGAAGATGCGCCGCGAGCACCGCCACATCGAGATGCACGACGGGCACCCCGAGGTCGTCTCGGACGACGCCCGCTCGGCCGCCGAGGAGAAGTGACCCCGCGATGACGACCACCACCGTCGACCTGCCCCAGGGGGCGCTGCGGCTCGCCGTCAGCAGCAGCACCGACGTCGGAGCCGTCCGCCGGGTCAACGAGGACTCCCTCCTCGCCGACGAGCTGCTGCTCGCGGTCGCCGACGGGATGGGCGGGCACGCCCGCGGCGACCTCGCGAGCGCCGCGGCGGTCGGGGCTCTGCACGAGAACCGGCCGACGGCCCTCGGACCTGTCGACGCGGTGTTCGACCTGGTCGAGGGCGCCAACACGGCGGTGCGCGCGCTGGACGTGGGCGGTGCGCTCTGCGGCACGACGCTCACGGGGCTGATGCTCGTCCTGCCCGAGCCCTCCGGGCCCGCCCGCTGGGCTCTCTTCAACGTCGGCGACTCCCGCGTCTACCGCTGGGACGGGACGGAGCTCGAGCAGCTGACCGTCGACCACTCGGCCGTGCAGGAGCTCGTCTCGGCGGGCCTGCTCACGCGGGAGTCCGCCGAGTCGCACCCGGACCGCAACATCGTCACCCGCGCCCTCGGCGCCGACGAGGAGGTCGAGACGGACGTCTGGACGCTGCCCGTCGTGCCGCGCGCCAGCTACCTGCTCTGCTCCGACGGGCTGACGAAGGAGCTCTCCGACCAGCGGATCGCCGCCCTGTTCGCCCGCCGCGACTCCGGCGACCCTGCCGACCTCGCTCAGGCGCTCGTGCGTGCGGCGGTCGAGGCCGGCGGACGGGACAACGTCACCGTCGTCGTCGTCGACGCCGTGCTCGACGCCCGCGCCTGAGCCGGCGACTCCGTGCCGCGCCCGCCCGGGAGGCGGGGGAGCGCGGTGCTATTCTCGGTCCATGCTGAGTGGCCCGCACCTCCTTCCGTGCCGCGACGAGACCTCGAACTGACGGCCTCCCTCGTCGCGGTGCCTCGTCCGGCCGAGCAGCGACTCCAGGAGGAGAAGGAACCGTCATGATCGAGACCACACCCGGCACAGCCGCGCCCGCGTCGAGTGGAGCAGGGACCGGCAGGAGAGCCGAGAAGCCGCGCACCCTCGCCGAGAAGGTCTGGGACGACCACGTCGTCGTCGCGGGTGAGAACGGCGCTCCCGACCTGCTCTACATCGACCTGCACCTGCTGCACGAGGTGACCAGCCCGCAGCCGTTCGACGGCCTGCGTGCCGCGGGGCGCCCGCTGCGCCGGCCGGACCTCACCATCGCCACCGAGGACCACAACACGCCGACCCTCGAGATCGGACGCCCCATCGAGGATCCGATCAGCCGCACCCAGATCGACGCGCTGCGCCGCAACGCCGGCGAGTTCGGCGTCCGCCTGCACTCCCTGGGCGACGTCGAGCAGGGCATCGTGCATGTCGTCGGCCCCCAGTTGGGCCTGACGATGCCCGGCGTCACGGTGGTCTGCGGCGACTCGCACACCTCCACGCACGGCGCGTTCGGCGCGATCGCCTTCGGCATCGGCACGAGCGAGGTCGAGCACGTGATGGCGACGCAGACGCTGCCGCTGCAACCCTTCAAGACGATGGCGATCACGGTCGAGGGCACGCTGAAGGAGGGGGTGACGGCCAAGGACATCATCCTCGCGGTCATCGCCCGCATCGGCACCGGCGGCGGCCAGGGCTACATCCTCGAGTACCGCGGCTCCGCGATCCGCGCGCTCTCGATGGAGGGCCGGATGACGATCTGCAATATGTCGATCGAGGCGGGTGCGCGGGCCGGCATGGTCGCGCCGGACGAGACGACCTTCGCCTACCTGCACGGCCGCCCGCACGCTCCGGCGGGCGAGGACTGGGACGCCGCGGTCGCCTACTGGCGGACGCTGCCGAGCGACGAGGGCGCCGTGTTCGACGCCGAGGTCGTGATCGACGCCGACGCGCTCGAGCCGTTCGTCACCTGGGGCACGAACCCCGGCCAGGGCGTCTCGCTCTCGCAGGCGGTACCGGACCCTGACGTCCTCGACGATCCGAACGAGCGCGCCAGCGCTCTGCGAGCGCTGGAGTACATGGCGCTGGAGCCCGGCACGCCGATGAAGGAGATCCCGGTCGACGTGGTCTTCATGGGCTCCTGCACCAACTCGCGGATCGAGGACCTGCGGGCCTTCGCTGCCGTCGTCGAGGGGCGCACCAAGGCCCCCGGCGTCCGCGTGATGGTCGTCCCCGGCTCCGCCCGGGTGCGGCTCGAGGCCGAGGCCGAGGGGATCGACCGGATCGTCACCGCGTTCGGCGCGGAGTGGCGCTTCGCCGGCTGCTCGATGTGCCTCGGGATGAACACCGACCAGCTCGTCCTGGGGGAGCGCGTGGCCTCCACGTCCAACCGCAACTTCGAGGGTCGTCAGGGCAAGGGGGCGAAGACCCACCTCGTCTCGCCCCTCGTCGCCGCGGCCACGGCCGTGCGCGGCACCCTCTCCAGTCCCTCCGATCTGGAGCCGGTCCGCGAGAGAGCAGGAGTCTGACCGTGCAGAAGTTCGAGACCGTCACCGCGATCGCCGCGCCCCTGAAGCGCGCCAACGTCGACACCGACCAGATCCTCCCCGGCATCTACCTCCGCCGCATCACGAAGACCGGCTTCGAGGACGCGCTCTTCCACGGCTGGCGGCAGGACGCGGACTTCGTCCTCAACCAGGAGCGCTACCGCGGCGCCGGCATCCTCGTCGCCGGCCCCGACTTCGCCATCGGCTCCAGCCGCGAGCACGCCGTCTGGGCGCTGCGCGACTTCGGCTTCCGGGTCGTCATCTCCCCCCGCTTCGGCGACATCTTCCGGGGCAACGCCGGCAAGCAGGGACTGCTCGCGGCCGTCGTCTCGGAGCCCGACGTCGAGCGGCTGTGGGAGATCATCGAGGGCACCCCGGGAATAGAACCGACGGTGGATCTGGTTGCGCGTACGGTCACCGCCGGTGGCGAGACCTTCGACTTCGAGATCGACGACTACACTCGATGGCGCCTGATCGAGGGCCTGGACGACATCGGCCTGACCCTGCGCGACGAAGCGCTCATTTCCGAATTCGAGACCCGCCGCGAGAGCTGGCGGCCCAAGACATTGCCGGTGAAATAGCGTGAACACACTTCTTCAGGACGCCAAGGCCCTCCAGGACGCCAAGGCCTCGGGAGCCCGCGTGGGGATGACGACGGAGCGGATCACCATCAAGGGCGGTCGGCCGCTGGTGGGGCGCATCGAGCTCAAGGGAGCGAAGAACCTCGTCACCAAGGCGATGGTCGCGGCGCTCCTCGGCGAGACCGCGTCCACCCTCCGCGACGTGCCCGACATCAGCGACGTCCGCGTCGTGAAGGGCCTCCTCGAGGTGCACGGCGTCAAGGTGAAGCAGGGCGCCGAGGTCGGCGAGCTGATCCTCGACCCCTCGAACGTCGAGTCCGCGCACTTCGCCGACATCGACGCGCACGCCGGCTCCAGCCGCATCCCGATCCTCTTCTGCGGCCCGCTCCTGCACCGCCTGGGCGAGGCCTTCATCCCCGACCTCGGCGGCTGCCGCATCGGCGACCGCCCGATCGACTACCACCTCGAGGTCCTCCGCAACTTCGGCGCGGTGATCGAGAAGCTGCCCTCCGGCATCCGGATGTCGGCCCCCGAGGGCCTGCACGGCGCCAAGGTGTCGCTGCCCTACCCGAGCGTCGGAGCGACCGAGCAGGTCCTCCTGACCGCGGTGCGCGCCTCCGGCATCACCGAGCTCTCGGGCGCGGCGATCGAGCCCGAGATCATGGACCTGATCAACATCCTGCAGAAGATGGGCGCCATCATCTCGGTCGACACCGACCGCGTGATCCGCATCGAGGGCGTGGACCGGCTCACCGGCTACTCCCACCGCGCGCTCTTCGACCGCAACGAGGCGGCCTCCTGGGCGGCCGCGGCCCTCGCGACCGACGGCGACATCTTCGTCGGCGGCGCCCGCCAGCAGGAGATGACCACCTTCCTCAACGTCTTCCGCAAGGTCGGCGGCGCGTTCGAGATCGCCGAGGACGGCATCCGCTTCTACCACCCGGGCGGCGAGCTCAAGCCGGTCATCATCGAGACCGACGTGCACCCCGGCTTCATGACCGACTGGCAGCAGCCGCTGGTCGTGGCGCTCACGAAGGCCAAGGGCGTCTCGATCGTGCACGAGACCGTCTACGAGCAGCGCTTCGGCTTCGTCGACGCGCTCGTCGAGATGGGCGCGACCATCCAGATCCACCGCGAGTGCCTCGGCGGGCAGGCCTGCCGCTTCGGGCAGCGCAACTTCATGCACTCGGCCGTGATCTCGGGACCCTCGAAGCTGCACGGCGCCGACATCGTCGTGCCGGATCTGCGCGGCGGCTTCTCGCACCTGATCGCGGCGCTCTCGGCCGAGGGCACCTCGACGGTCTCGAACGTCGGCATCATCAGCCGCGGCTACGAGAACTTCCTCACCAAGCTCGAGCTGCTGGGCGCCGACTTCTCGCTCGACGCGTAGCCGCCCACCGGGACCCCGGTGCCGAGGAGGACGACCGTCCTCAGCGGCCCGGGGTCCTGTCGCGTCCGGGCGCGCCCCACGCGGGCGGTTCCGCGGCCTCCTCCAGGCGTCCCCGGATCCGCTTCTCGAGGAGCGCGAGCGTCGTGTCCGGCGCGGGCCGGAGGCCCAGCGGTCCGGGCGACTCGACCAGGACCAGCGTCAGGCGTCCGCGCCGCGTGCCGGCCAGGACGACCTCGAGGGCCTCGCGCGGACGCAGGCCCACCAGCACCCACCGCCGCTCCAGCCGCGCGATCCGCGCCCAGGGCACGACGACGCCCCAGTCGCCGAAGGAGACGGTCAGTCCCCGGCGGCGCGGCACGACCACCGCGTAGGGCCGCAGCGTCGGCAGCGGGAACCGCGGCTCGACACGACGGAGGCCCGCTCCGAGCCGGCCGCGTCCGAGGACCGCGACGCCGCCGGTCGCCTCCGCCTCGACGTGGGCGAGCGGTGCCACCGCGACGCGCCAGAGGGCGTCGACCCCGCCGATCACGAGGGCGACTGACGCCGAGCCGCCGACGAGGACCGCGAGCGTCAGCAGGAGGCCGTCGCCGAGCGCGGCCGCATCGCGTTCGGCCCGCGTGGCGAGCAGCACGACTCCCCACACGATCAGGAGCACCAGGCCGGACAGCGCGATCGGCGAGTCGGCGAGGCGGCCGAGGGCCCTGCCGACGGCGTCCCACGGCGACGGGCGGCGACGCGGACGGGGCATGCCGGTACCGTACCCGGCGGCCGGGCCGCTCCTCCCACCGCGGGGCCCCGCTGCTCCCGGGCGTGGGGACGCGGCCCCTCCGATGCGGGATGCGAGGATGGGCGGGTGTCTGAGCGAAGCCGTCCGTCCATCTTCTGGTTCCTCGCGGCGGCGGTGATCCCCGTGATGACCGCCTCGGTCGACCTGCGGATCCGGAACGGCGACAGGATCCCGAGCACCGGGGCCTTCGTGTTCGCGCCGAACCACTACAGCGAGATCGACCCGATCATCACGGGCTGGACCCTGTGGCGCGCCGGCCGCGCACCGCGCTTCCTCGCCAAGGCCTCGCTGTTCTCGGTGCCCGTGCTCGGCTCGATCCTGCGCGGCTCCGGGCAGATCCCCGTCGAGCGCTCGGGCTCGGTCCGCGGCAGCGAGCCGCTGAAGACCGCCAAGGCTCTCGTGGACGAGGGCCGCTCGGTCATCATCTACCCCGAGGGCACCCTCACCCGCGACCCCGAGCTCTGGCCGATGCGCGGCAAGACGGGAGCGGTGCGGATGGCGCTGCAGTACGGGCTGCCGGTCGTCCCGGTCGCGCACTGGGGTGCGCAGCAGCTGATGGGCCGCTACTCCAAGCGGATCACCCTCTTCCGCCGCAAGCGCGTCGACGTGATCGTCGGCGACCCCGTCGACCTGTCCGCCTTCCGCGGACGCAGCCTCGACTCCGCCACACTCAACGAGGCCTCCGCGGTCGTGATGGCGGCGATCACCGCCCTGCTCGAGGAGCTGCGCGGCGAGGCGGCGCCCGAGAAGCGCTGGAACCCCTCCGAGCACAACCAGAAGGGCACGGGTCGCTTTGAGTCCGAGCAGTAGGAAGGCGCCCATCCCCGTGCCCCGCCGCGTCGCCGTCCTCGGCGCCGGCAGCTGGGGCACCACGTTCGCGAAGATCCTCGCCGACGGCGGCTCCGACGTCGTGATGTGGGCGCGCCGCGCCGAGCTGGCCCGCGAGATCACCGAGGCCAAGCGCAACAGCGACTACCTCCCCGGCATCAACCTCCCGCGCAACATCCGGGCCACGCCGCGCATCGAGGAGGCGCTGGAGGGCGCGGACCACGTCTACCTCTCCATCCCGTCGCAGTCGCTGCGGAGCAACCTCGAGGCGATCACGCCGTTCCTCACCGAGCGCACGGTGCTGGTGAGCCTGATGAAGGGCGTCGAGAAGGGCACCGGCCAGCGGATGAGCGAGGTGATCGCGCAGATGCTGCCGGTCTCTCCCGACCGGATCGCCGTCGCCTCCGGGCCCAACCTCGCCCTCGAGATCGCCAAGGAGCAGCCGACCGCGGCGGTCATCGCCTCCGAGAGCCTCGTCACCGCGCAGGAGGTGGCCCTCGCGGCGACCAACCGCTACTTCCGCTCCTACGTCAACACCGACGTGATCGGCACCGAGTTCGGCGGCGTGCTGAAGAACCTCATCGCCGTGGCGATCGGCATCGTCGACGGCGTCGGCTACGGCGAGAACACGAAGGCGTCGATCATCACGCGCGGTCTCGCCGAGATGACGGACTTCGCGGTCGCTTACGGCGGACGGGCCGAGACGATGGCCGGACTCGCGGGGCTCGGCGACCTCATCGCGACGTCGAGCTCGTCCCTCTCGCGCAACAACACGGCCGGGCGCCTGCTCGGCCAGGGCTACAGCTTCACCGACGTGGTGAAGTCGATGCAGCAGACGGCGGAGGGGCTCGCCTCCGTCGCGCCGGTCCTCGAGCTGGCGCGCGCCAGGGGAGTCGACATGCCCATCGTCGAGCAGGTGTCGCAGGTGCTCGCCGGTACGCTCGATCCGAAGGACATCGCGCCGCACCTGACCACGGATTCGGACGAGCCACAGGGTGAGAGGAACCTCGATGACCAGCAAGCTCCGCGTGGCCGTTCTGTTCGGGGGGCGCTCCAGCGAGCACTCGATCAGCTGCGCAACGGCGGCCGGGGTGCTGCGGGCGATCGACCGTGACCGCTTCGAGGTGATCCCCGTCGGGATCACCTCCGACGGCGCCTTCGTGCTCGAGGAGGACCGTCCCGAGAAGTTCGCTCTCGACGCCGCGTCGCTGCCCCGGGTCGAGGACGACGGCTCCCGTGTGCGCTGGCCGGAGTCGGCCCTCTCGCGAGAGCTCACCGTGACGACCGAGGACGGCGCGACGCGCTCGCTCGGCGAGGTCGACGTGGTGCTGCCGATCCTGCACGGCCCGTGGGGCGAGGACGGCACCGTCCAGGGGATGCTCGAGCTCGTCGGGCTGCCCTACGTCGGCTCGGGCGTGCTCGCGTCGGCTCTCGGCATGGACAAGCACTTCACCAAGACGGTGCTGCGGGCCGCGGGCCTCGCGGTGGCGCCCTGGTACCTCGTGACCGAGGCGGAGTGGCGCGCCGACCCGGGCGACGCCTCCTCGGCCCTCGACGAGCTGGGCCTGCCCGCGTTCGTGAAGCCGGCGCGGGCCGGCTCGAGCGTGGGCGTCAGCCGGATCGACGAGCGCGAGCAGCTCGAGGCCGCGCTGGAGGAGGCGTTCGCGCACGACTCGCGGGTGCTGATCGAGTCGGGCATCGTCGGCCGCGAGGTCGAGATCGGCGTGCTCGGCGGCCGCCGCGGTGCTCCGGCCCGCGCCTCCGTCGCCGGCGAGGTGGTCGTCTCCGGCCGCGGCTTCTACGACTTCGAGGCGAAGTACCTCGGGGCGTCCGGCATCGAGCTGGTCTGCCCGGCCGATCTCACCGACGGCGAGCTCTCCGAGATGCGGTCACTCGCGATCCGCGCCTTCGACGCGATCGGAGCCGAGGGCCTCGCCCGGGTCGACTTCTTCCTCACCGCCGACGGCTTCGTCGTCAACGAGATCAACACCTTGCCCGGCTTCACGCCGGTCTCGATGTTCCCGCGCATGTGGGGCGCGAGCGGCGTGGACTACCCGGACCTGATCAGCGAGCTGCTCGACTCGGCGCTCGACCGCGTCCCGGTCGCCGCCCGATGACGCCGGCGCTCGCGCTCCGCGTCGAGGCGGGCGCGGCCGCGGCGCCCTTCGAGCAGATCCGCGAGCAGATCACCGCTCTGATCGCCGCGGGCGAGCTGCCGGTCGGGATGCGGCTGCCGCCGGTGCGCGCGCTGGCCGAGACGCTGGGCGTCGCCGCGGGGACGGTCGCCCGCTCCTACCGGGAGCTGGAGTCGGCGGGCCTGGTCGAGACGCGCGGCCGGGCGGGCACGGTCGTCGCGGGAGGCGTGGACGCGCTGGAGCGCGAGCTGCAGGCCGCGGCCGCCGTGTTCGCGTCGCGCGCGCGTGAGCTGGGGGCGACCTCCGATGGTGCGCTCACCGCAGCGAGTCGAGCCCTCGGCGTCTGACCGCTGAGACTCAGCCGGTGGGCGTGTCCGTCGGATCGAGGGTGTCGGCGTCCGAGACGTCGGTGCACTCGCGCGTCTGCGGGACGTAGGAGACGGCGTTCGCCAGGTCGAGCGCCGCGGAGGATCCGGACGCGCGGCTCTGGTCGACGGTGATCTCCACCGCGGGATCGCGCCCGTAGGTGGTCAGCGTGTAGATGTCCTCGTCCTTCTGCGTCTCGTCGATGATCCAGTCGACTCCGCTGACGTTCACGCAGAGGTCCGTCGTCGGACCGGGCACCTCGACTCCGCAGTGGAGGATGACGGCGGCCGGGGTGCCCCAGGCGGCGGTGCCCTGAGCGTTCGTCTCGCGCTCGGGCTGCTCCGCGACCACGTCGGGCAGGCGCACCGAGACCTCGGCGCAGCCGGTGCTCGTCGCATCGGCGGCGGGCTCGAGGGCGACGCTGGCCGAGCAGCCCGAGAGCAGCAGGACGGCGGCGGCGGCGAGAAGGGGGGAGCGGAGTCGGCGGGGGGACATCGCCGTCAACGCTAGCGTGTGAACCATGGCAGAGGATCGGAGTCCCACCCTGGCCGAGCTCAGCGAGGGCGAGGTGCTCGCGAGGGTGCTGGCCCGGCTCGGCGGCCCGGGCGCGGAGACCCTGGTCGGGCCCGGCGACGACTGCGCGGTGCTGCGCGCTCCCGACGGCCGCTTCGTGGTGACCACGGACATGATGGTGCACGGCCCCGACTTCCGGCTGGCCTGGTCGAGCCCGGCGGACCTGGGCTGGAAGGCGGCGGCCTCGAACCTCGCCGACGTCGCGGCGATGGGGGCCCGTCCCACCGGTCTCGTCGTCGCGCTCGCGGCGCCCCAGTCGCTGGGCGTCGACGTGCTGGAGGGGATCGCGGGCGGACTCGCCGCCGGCTGCGCCGCGATGGCGCCGGGATGCGGAGTCGTCGGGGGAGACCTGTCCGCCTCCGCGACACTGACGCTCTCGATCACGGCGTTCGGCTCGCTCGACGGACGACCGCCGGTGCTCCGCAGCGGTGCGAGGCCGGGGGACGTGCTCGCCGTGGCCGGCCCGCTGGGACGAGCGGGGCTCGGGCTGCGCCTGCTGTTCGAGCAGGCGCGGCAGGACGGGGAGCCGTCGGCCGACCTCGCCGCCCGGCTCCGCGAGCGGCATCCGTCCCTCCTCGAGGCGCAGCTGCGCCCGACCGCGCCGATCTCCGAGGGCGAGGCCGCGGGCGGGACCGCCACCGCGATGATGGACGTCTCGGACGGCGTGGTGCTCGACGCCCGTCGGATGGCGCGTGCGAGCGGAGTGGCGATCGACCTCGATGCCGCGGCGGTCGACGTGCACGCGCGCGGGCTCACGGGAGTGGAGGGCGTGGACCTCGACCTGGCGAGGGCGCTGGTGCTGGGAGGCGGCGAGGACCACGCGATGCTCGCGTGCTTCCCGCCCGCCGCGGCGCTGCCGGAGGGCTTCGTCCCGCTCGGGGCCGTCCGCGAGGGGGGCCCGGAGGTGCGCCTGGGCGGGGTCGCGCTCGAGGGGCGCGGGGGCTGGGACCCGTACCTCGGCTGGGACGGCGCGGCGGGCTGAGGCCGGTCAGCCGGCCGCGGAGGAAGCGGGCGAGACGGGCGACGCCGGTGAAGCCCACCAGATCGTGGTCTCGCCGTAGTCCTTCCTCCGCTCCCGCTCCAGACCCGCGGGCCAGCGCGGCTCCGGGCTGCGGGAGCTCCGCTCCACGACGACCACCGCGTCCTCGCGCAGCAGCGGCAGCACACCGGCGAGATCGGCGGCCAGGTCGTCCTCGCCGAGGTCGTAGGGCGGGTCGAGGAACACCGTGTCCGTGTTGAGGGCCGGGGACCCGTCGAGGAAGGAGCGGACCGAGCCGGTCACCACCTCGATCCGCGGGGCCGGCCGCTTGTTCTTGGCCGCCGCGGTCGCGATCGCTCGTGCGTTCTCGCCCGCGGTCCGGGCGGCCTTCGGGTCGCGCTCGACCAGGACGACCGCGCTCGCTCCGCGGCTGGCCGACTCGAGCCCGAGGGCGCCGGAGCCCGCGTAGAGGTCGACCACCGTCGCGCCGTCGAGGGCGTCCCGGGCCTCGAGGGCCGAGAAGACGGCCTCGCGCACGCGGTCGCTGGTGGGGCGGGTGCCCGCGCGCGGGACCCGGAGGGTGAGCGAGCCGGCGAATCCGGCGATGATCCTGGTCACCGGATCGAGCATAGGGCGGCACCCCTGCCCACGGCGTCCGGCGGCCGCCGCGCGCTCCCGCCTGGCGGCACACTGCGAACTCGCGGAACCTGGACCCTTTTCCCGTCAGGACTGCGAGAATCCGTAGCTATGACGTCGCTCGAAGACACCCGCTCCGCTGTCGGCCGCCGAGCGGCACCCGAGACGCCCCTGACCCGCGAGGAGTTCACGGCGCACTGCGGCGCCGTCCTCGGGAACCTCACCAGCGTGATCGACGGCAAGTCGGCCGAGGTCTCGATGGCGCTGACGGTGTTCCTCGCCGGTGGGCACCTCCTGATGGAGGACGTCCCCGGCACCGGCAAGACGGTCCTGGCGAAGTCGCTGGCGGCCTCGGTCGGCGGCAGCGTCGCGCGCATCCAGTTCACGCCCGACCTGCTCCCCTCCGACGTCACGGGGGTCTCGGTCTACAACCAGGCGACCCGCGACTTCGAGTTCAAGCCCGGCCCGGTCTTCGCGAACATCCTGATCGGCGACGAGATCAACCGGGCCTCGCCCAAGACGCAGTCGGCGCTGCTGGAGTGCATGGAGGAGCGCCAGGTCTCGGTCGACGGCACCACCCACCTCCTCCCGCGCCCCTTCGCCGTGATCGCGACGCAGAACCCGGTCGAGATGGAGGGCACCTACTCGCTGCCGGAGGCCCAGCGCGACCGCTTCATGGCCCGCCTCTCGCTCGGCTACCCCGATGAGCGCGCCGAGCTCGAGATGATCCGCACCCGCGACTCGGCCAGCCCGCTCGAGGAGCTGCGGCCCGTCGTGGGCCTCGCCGAGCTCGAGCGGATGATGGCCTACGTGCGCTCCGTGTACGTCGCACCGCCCGTGCAGGAGTACGTGGTGGCGATCATGCAGGCCACGCGGGTGGACCCCGAGCTGCGGCTCGGGGGGAGCCCGCGCGCGACACTCCAGCTGATCGCCGCCGCGAAGGCGCTCGCCGCCCTCAGCGACCGCGACTTCGTGGTGCCGGACGACGTGGACGCGCTCGCCGTCCCCGTGCTCGGCCACCGCCTCCTGCCCGCCACCCGCCTCCCCGGCCGCTCCGGCGCCGGATCCTCGCACTCGGTCACGGAGATCGTGCAGCGCATCGTCGCGGCCACCCCCGTCCCCTTCGGCAACCGTGGCGACTGAGGCCCGCCCCGCCGAGACGCCGTCGTCCCGTCTCGGCGGTCTGCCCGCGCTCCGCGGGGTCGCGCTGACGCTGCGCGGCTGGGCGCTCGTTCTGCTGGGCGTCGCGGGAGTGGTGATAGCGCCGCTGACAGAGTTCCGCGAGCTGCTGTTCGTCGGCCTGGTGCTGCTGGGCCTGCCCCTGGGCGCGCTCGTCTCCCTGCTCCTGGCGCCGGCGTCGTTCCGGGTGCAGCGCCGCTTCGCTCCCCAGACCGTCGCGGCCGGCGACGTGGTGGAGGTCGACGTGCTGCTCGAGAACCGCGGCCGCGCCGTCCGCAGCGGGGCGCGCGCCCACGACCGGCTCGAGCGCGTGGAGCGCGGGGTCGTCGTCGGCCGGCCGGTCGCCGAGGGCGTCTTCGGGCTGCCGGGCGTCCCGTCGGGAGGCCGCGTGCGCGCCCGCTACCGTCTGCCCGCCGAGCGGCGCGGCATCCACCGCATCGGCCCGCTGCGCCTGGTGCGCGGCGACGGCCTCGGGCTCGCGCTCCGCGAGAGCGTCGTGGGGGCTGCGCAGCCGTTCGTCGTGACTCCGCGGGTCGTGCCGCTCCAGAGCGACGTCCTGGACGCGCACGGAGCAGGCGGATCGAGCCCGGTCGCGCACGCGACGGCCGGCGCCGGCACGGACGACGTGATCCCGCGCGACTACCGCCCGGGGGACGCCATGCGCCGGGTGCACTGGCGGGCGAGCGCCCGCTCCGGTGAGCTCATGGTCCGCCAGGACGAGCAGAACACCGATCCGCACGCGTGGATCCTCCTCGAGACGCGGGCGGAGCGCGTGCTCGAGCGGCGCGGCGACGACCGGCTCGAGTGGGCGGTGTCGATGACGGCCTCCCTCGCCGTGCACCTGCTCGACCGCGGCTTCGAGACCCACCTCGTCGAGACGGGTGCGGACGGCGAGCCGGAGCACTCGGAGGACGAGCGCGAGGTGGCGCACGACGTGCTGCTGCGCCTGGCCGAGCTGGCGCCCTCGCGCGAGTCGGTCGACGCGGTGACCCGGATCTCGGCCGACATGCGCGACACCGGGGGAGTACGACCGGTCTTCGCCGTGCTCACCCGGCTCCTCGAGTCGGACCTCGACGCCCTCGGCTCCCTGGCCGCGCAGTCGCGCCCCGCGATCGCCTTCGTCGTCGCCGGGACCGCTGAGGAGGAGGCGGCTCTCGCCTCGCTCGGCTGGTACGCGGTGTCCGTCGACCCGAGCGCCTCCGTCGAGGAGGCGTGGGCGCAGGCCCTCGCTCTGCGGGTGGTGGCGTGAGCCGCCGCGTCGAGAGCGATCCGCGCGCCGGGTCGGCTCCTCTGAGCGGTCTGCTCTTCCTCGCGATCACGGCCGCCGCCGCCGGGATCGGCCGGCTCCTCGTCGGCGTCGACTGGCTGGTGCTCCTCGCGAGCGCGGTCGCCGTGGTGCTCGGCGTCCCGGCCGCCGCCCGGGCTCTGCGCGTGCACCCCGTCGTCCCGCCGATCCTCGGCACGCTGACGATGGTCGGCGTGCTGACCGCGATGTTCGTGCCCGGTCGGGCCCTGCTGTTCGTGATCCCCACGCCCGGCGCCGTCGCGCAGGCGGAGGCGCTCGCGCAGGGCGGCTTCCAGTCCATCGCGCAGCAGGGGCTCCCGGCGGTCGCCGACGACGGCATCTCGTTCCTCCTGATCGGCGGGGTGGTCGTGCTCGCCTGGGCGGCCGACCTGTTCGCCTTCTCCGTCCGCCTCCCCGCCCTGGCCGGTCTGTTCCCCGCGGCGCCGCTCGCGGTGCCGGCGATCGTGGACCCCTCCGAGGTGTCCTGGGCGAGCCTCGTCGTCACCGCGCTCGCCTACGCGGGCGTGCTCGCCGCCACGGCCGCCCCCCGCCGCCCGAGCGGCCCGAGCGCGGCCTCGGCCGTGCTGCCCGCCTTCGCGGCCGTGACCGTCGTCGTCCTGGGCGCGGGAGTCGTCGCCGGCTCGGCGGCCGGCTACGCGCGCACCACCGCCCCCTCGGGCGTCTCCGGGAGCCTCTTCAACGGCGCGATCGACCCGGTGGTCGCCCTCGGCGCGGACCTGCGCCGCCCGAACCCCGTGACCGTGCTGCGCTACGCCACCGACTCCGACCTGCCCGTCTACCTCCGCGTGCTGACCGTCTCGGACTTCGACGGTGACGACTGGGCGCCGAGCGAGACGGAGCAGACCGCTCCGATCGACGCGCCGATCGCGCCCGAGGGGCTCTCCGAGAGCGTGCCGCGCGAGGCGGAGGAGGTGGACGTCTCGGTGGAGACGCTGCGGAGTCAGTGGCTCCCCGTGCCGTATCCGGTCTCGTCGCTGACGGGCGTCGGCGACGGCTGGCTCCAGGACGTGCAGGACGGCTCGATCCGCGGCGACGCGACGACCCGCTCCGGAGACGACTACCAGGTGCAGGCGCTGCGGCTCGAGCCCGACCCGCAGCAGCTGCTCGCCGCTCCCGCGCCGTCCGGCGTCGACCGGTACCTCTCGCTCCCCGACGACGTGCCCGAGATCGTCCGCACCACCGCCGAGGAGGTCACGGCGGAGGCTCCGACCGCCTACGACCGGGCGCGCGCGCTGCAGACGTACTTCCGCTCGTCCGAGTTCCGCTACTCCGAGGACACCCCCGCGGAGGAGGGCTACGACGGCGACGGAGTCGGCGTGCTCTCGGCGTTCCTGACGACGAAGGAGGGCTACTGCGTCCACTTCGCCTCGGCGATGGCGGTGATGGCGCGCGAGCTCGGGATCCCGTCGCGGCTCGCCATCGGCTACCAGCCCGGCTCCGTCGTGCCCTCCGGCGGCAGCGACCTGACCACCTACCGCGTCCTCTCCTCCGACCTGCACGCCTGGCCCGAGCTGTACTTCGAGGGGGTCGGCTGGCTGCCCTTCGAGCCGACGCCCAGCCGCGGCGCTCCGGCCTCGTACACCCTGCCGAGCGCGACGGCGTCCTCGGGCCCCACCGCCCCGGGCTCGACCGCGACCACCGCGCCCGGTGCGACCAGCGCTCCCGCCGCGACACCCACTCCGACGGCCCCGTCGGCGACGCCGACCCCCGGTGCCGTCGGCGCCTCGAGCACCACGGCGGCTCCCGCGGCGACGCTCTGGGTGCTGCTCCTGCTGCTCGTGCTCGTCCCCTGGCTGATGCGCGCCGTCCAGCGCGCGCTGCGGCGCCGGTCCGCGCGCTCCGGCTCCGTCGAGGCCGCGTGGGCCGAGCTTCTGGCGACCGCCCGCGACCTGGGCGTCCCCGTGGAGGACACGGAGTCGCCGCGCGCGCAGGAGGCCCGCATGGCTCCTGCCCTCGACCCCGGAGCGGCGGCACGTCTGCAGGGGCTCCGGGAGCGCGTCGAGCGCCGGCGCTACTCGCCGTCCGCGAGCGAGTCGGAGGCGTGGGACGACGCGACCGCCGTGGCCGCCGCGCTCCGCGGCTCCGCGAGTGCCGGTCGTCGGGTGCTCGCGTCGGTCGTGCCCCGCTCGGCGCTGGACCCGGTCGCCCGGCTCGCGCGTCCGAGGTCCGACCTATGATCGCTAGGTGATCCCGGACCCCCTCGACGCCTCGCTCGCGCCGCTGATCGGGCCGCGCACGGCGACCGCGGTCGAGAAGGCCTTCGGGTACCGCACGGTCGGCGAGCTCCTGGGCCACTACCCGCGCCGCTACGCGAAGCGGGGCGAGCTGACGGCGCTCTCGCGTCTCCCCGTGGGAGAGAGCGTGACGATCGTGGCGGAGGTGCGCGAGGTGCGCGAGCGGCCGATGCGCAACCGGCGCGGCACCCTGCTCGAGGTCGTCATCTCGGACGGCTCGGGCACGCTCTCTCTGACGTTCTTCGGACAGCCCTGGCGCGCGGCGAAGCTCCACCGCGGCGTGCGCGGGATCTTCGCGGGCACGGTCTCGATGTTCCGCGACACCCCGCAGCTCACGCATCCCGACTACCGCCTGTTCGACGAGGAGGCCGCCGCGACGGAGACGGGAGGCGGTGAGCTCGCGAAGGACTGGGCCGAGCGGCCGATCCCGATCTACCCGGCGACCAGCGCGCTCTCGAGCTGGCAGCTCCAGGCCGCGATCGGCGTGCTGCTGGACGGCTTGCGCGACGTGCCCGACCCGATGCCCGAGCAGGTGCGCGCCGGCCGCTCGCTGCTGGGCCTCGGCGAGGCGCTGGAGCTGATCCACCGCCCGCAGCGGGAGGGCGAGGAGGCGCAGGCGCGCGAGACGCTGCGCTTCCACGAGGCGTTCCTCCTGCAGCTCGCCCTGCTCGAGCGCCGGGCCTCGGCGCGCAGCAGCCCCGCGACCGCCCGCGTGCCCGGCCCCGGCGGGCTGCTCGAGCGCTTCGACGCCGCGCTGCCCTTCGCCCTCACCGGCGACCAGACCGCGGTGGGGCACGAGATCGCCGCCGACCTGGCCGCTGAGAGCCCGATGACCCGGCTGGTGCAGGGCGAGGTCGGCTCCGGCAAGACCCTCGTCGCGCTCCGGGCGATGCTCGCCACGGCCGAGAGCGGTGGGCAGGCGGCTCTGCTCGCTCCCACAGAGGTGCTCGCGGGGCAGCACCTCCGCTCGATCGCGAGGACCCTCGGCCCGGAGCTCGCGGCCGAGCTGGTGCCGACCCTCCTCACCGGCGGGCTGGGGGCGGCGCAGCGCCGTGCGGCCCTCCTCCGGATCGTCTCGGGCACGGCGAAGATCGTCGTCGGCACGCACGCCCTCCTCGGCGACGCGGTCTCCTTCTACGACCTGGGCCTCGTCGTGATCGACGAGCAGCACCGCTTCGGCGTGGACCAGCGGGACGCTCTGCGCCGGAAGGGCGCCACCCCGCCGCACGTGCTGGTGCTGACGGCCACGCCCATCCCGCGGACCGTCGCCATGACGGTCTTCGGCGATCTCGACACGTCGACCATCCGAGAGCTGCCCGCCGGGCGCCCCGGCATCACGAGCCACGTGGTCCCGCTCGCCGACCATCCCGGGTGGATCGCGCGGGCGTGGGAGCGCGCCGAGGAGGAGATCCGCTCGGGCCACCAGGTCTACCTCGTCTGCCCGGCGATCGAGCCGGGGGAGCCCGCCGAGGGCGCGCAGCCGCCCGAGGAGGACGCCGCCGCGCCGCTCACGACCGTCGCGGCGACGCTGGAGGGCGTGCGCGCGCATCCGCTGCTCGGGAAGCGGCGGTCGGCCGCGCTGCACGGGCGGATGACGACGGAGGAGAAGGACGCCGTGATGCGCTCCTTCGCCGCGGGGGAGATCGACGTCCTGGTGTCGACGACGGTCATCGAGGTCGGCGTGGACGTGCCGAACGCCTCGATGATGGTCGTGCTCGACGCGGAGCGGTTCGGGGTCTCGCAGCTGCACCAGCTCCGCGGGCGCATCGGGCGCGGCGGCGTCGCGGGGGTGTGCCTGTTCGTGACGGCGACGGAGGCGGGGACGGTCGCGCGCGAGCGGGTGGAGGCGGTCGCCGCGACGCTCGACGGCTTCGCGCTCGCCGAGGTCGACCTGGAGCTGCGCCGCGAGGGCGACGTGCTGGGCGACTCGCAGTCCGGCGGGCGATCGTCGCTCCGCCTGCTGCGGGTGGTGCAGGACGCCGACGTCATCGTGGAGGCGCGGGCGCTGGCCGAGCGGCTCCTCGCGGAGGACCCGTCGCTCGCCGCGCACGACCGGCTCCGTGCCGCGCTCGAGCGCCGCGTGCAGGACCGCGACCGGGAGTTCCTCGCCAAGAGCTAGGCGGTGCCCGCCCGCTACTCTGTCGGCATGGCCCGCATCGCCGTCGTCCCCGGCTCCTTCGACCCCGTGACCCTCGGTCATCTCGACGTGATCGAGCGGGCCGCGCGCCTGGTCGACGAGCTGCACGTCGTGGTGGTGCACAACCCCGCCAAGACGGCGCTGCTGCCGATCGCCCAGCGCGTCTCGCTCATCGAGCAGTCGATCGCGGAGGCGGGGGTCGAGGGGCGGATCGTCGTCGACTCGTGGAGCATGGGCCTGCTCGTCGACTACTGCACCGACGTCGGCGCGAGCATCCTGGTGAAGGGCATCCGCTCGCAGGTCGACGTGGCGTACGAGACCCCCATGGCGATCGTGAACCGCAACCTCGCGCACGTCGAGACGGTGTTCCTGCTGCCCGACCCCGCGCACGCCCACGTGTCGAGCTCGCTGGTGCGGCAGGTCTCCTCCCTCGGCGGCGACGTCGCCCCCTACGTGCCGCCCGCGGTCGCCGCGTACCTCGCCGCCGGCTGAGGCGCCGCCGATCGCCTGCCCGGGCGATCTCGGGCCGTGGACCCGTGCGCCCGCGGCAGCCGGGAGAATGGACCGGTGAGCGAGACGCGCGTGCAGGCCTGGGCCCTCGACGGCATCCCGGAGGTGACTCCCGGTGACGACCTGCTCGAGCTGATCCTCGCGGCCGTCGCCGCCGCCGCCGAGGAGGACCGGCCCGCGGACGGCGACATCCTCGTGGTCACGAGCAAGATCGTCTCGAAGGCGGAGGGGCGCGTCGTCGCCGCGACCGACCGCGAGGACGCGATCACGGCCGAGACCGTCCGCGTCGTCGCCACCCGGGCGCACGGGTCCGGCGTCACCCGCATCGTGGAGAACCGCCTCGGGATCGTGCAGGCGGCGGCCGGAGTCGACGCCAGCAACGTCGCGGAGGGGACGGTCCTCCTCCTCCCCGTCGACCCGGACGCCTCGGCGCGGGCCCTCTGCGCGGGTCTCCGGGAGCGGCTCGGCGTGGAGGTGGGTGTGCTCGTCAGCGACACCCTGGGCCGCGCGTGGCGGGTCGGACAGACCGACGCGGCCATCGGAGCTGCGGGCGTCCTCGTGATCGACGACCTCCGCGGCGGGGTCGACGCCCTGGGGCGCACGCTCGGAGTGACCATGCCGGCCGTGGCGGACGAGATCGCCGCGCTCGGCGACCTGGTGAAGGGCAAGGCGAGCGGTCGCCCCGTCGCCGTCGTCCGCGGGCTCGCCCGCCTGGTGACGGGGGTCGAGAGCCCGGGCGCCCGCACGCTGACCCGCACGGGCCCCGACGACATGTTCCGCCTCGGCGCCGACGAGGCCTTCGCCGAGGGCTTCGCGGCCGGAGCCGCCTCGCGCGAGGAGCGCGCGTGACCGGCTGGAGCGCGGTCGTCGTGTTCAAGGGCCGCGGCGGCTCGAAGACGCGCCTCGACGTGCCGGGCCGCGCGGCGCTGGCCGAGGCGTTCCTCCTGGACACGCTCGCCGCCGTGGCCGCCGCGGAGCCGGTGGTGAGCCTTCTCCTGGTCACCTCCGACGCCGGTGCGGCCGACCGCGCACGGGCGGAGCACCCGCAGCTGGTGGTGGTGCCCGACCCGGGGACCCTCGACGCCGCCGTGTCCGGGGGAGCCGAGGCCGCCCTGCACCGCCGGCCGGACGCCCCGGTGATCGTGCTGACCGGGGACCTGCCCGCCCTGCTGCCGTCGGACCTCTCCGAGGCGCTCGCGACGCGGTCGCTCCCGGCCGTCGTCCCGGACCGCGAGGGGAGCGGCACCACGGCGCTCCTGCTGGCGGCCGGAGCCCTCGTCGCTCCGGCGTTCGGCCCGGGCTCGCTGGCCCGGCACCGCGACGCGGGCTGCGCCGTCGTCGTGCTGCCCGGCTCGTCGACGCTGAGGCTGGACGTCGACACGCTCGCCGATCTCGGCGACGCGGAGGAGGCCGGCGTCGGCCCGCACACCTCCCGCGCGCTGGCCGCAGCGGCCTGAGGCGCAGGGAGTCCGAGCCGCGGACGCGGTCAGCCGGCGAGCAGCCCCGCCTCGAACGCCGCCGTCAGGCCCGCGTCGATCGCGAGCGGTGCGCCATCGACCGAGCGGACGGGGATCGCCCGCCGGGTGCTCGACACCAGCCACGCCGCATCGGCACCGGTGAGCGCCGTGACCGGCAGCTCGCGGCGCGACGACGCGAGCCCTCGGCGCTCGCCCAGCGCGAGGACCCGCTCGACCGTCGTGCCGGCGAGCACGCTGCCCGAGAGCGGCGTCGCGAGCACCCCGTCGCCGAGGAGCACCAGGCTCGACGTCGCCCCCTCGAGGAGCAGCCCGTCGCTCGTGCGCCAGACCACGTCGTCCGCGCCCCGGGACGCCGCCTCGCGCAGCGCCGCCCGGGTGACGGCGCCCGAGGTGGTCTTGACACCCGGGAGCAGCCACGGCGCGAGCGGACCGCTCGCGTACCCGCGGTCCAGCACGACGACTGCCGCGCCCTTCTCCCGGAGCGCGCTCGAGTCGGGAGTCGGAGCCGCGCGCACGGTGCACCGGGCGGAGTCGCCCGACCCGTGGGCGGCGATGAAGCGGATCGTCAGGTCGTCGACCCGATCGTGCTCCGCCACGGCGAGGTCGACCGCTCGGGACCAGAGGGGCGCCTCCGGGATCGTCAGCCCGACGGCCCGGGCCGATCCGGCCAGCCGCGCGAGGTGCTCGCCGAGCGCGCGGGGACGTCCGTCGAGGACCGCGACGGTCTCAAAGACCCCGTCGCCGCGGAGGTAGCCCGCCTCGTCGACGCGGACGAGCGGACCCTCCGGGTCGCGGAGGACGACGGCGCCGGAGGTGATCTCGACCAGGACGGGGGTGCTCATCCGCCCATCCTGCCCCCGGCGGAGCCTCAGCGGGGGAGGAGGCCGCTCGCCACGTCGGACGGCTCGACGATCTCGCGCCACGGCTCCGGCCGGAGTCCTGCCGAGCCGAGCACGTCGGCCCCGGCGAGGAGGTCCACGTCGAGGCCTGTCAGCTCGCCGATCGCGGCGACCGGCAGCTGGAACGTCCTGAAGCCGCCGAGCGGCACCAGGCCCTCGCGCACCCGCTCCACGAGCTCGCTCTGGTCGAGCAGGTACGCGCTCGTCGCGAGCGTCGATCCGTCCGGGCTCCAGGCCGCGATCTTCCAGAAGCGGCGGGGGATGCCCGTACCGCGGTAGACCGGGTCGTCGTCCGCGAGCACGGGCCCGGTGAAGACGCTCAGGCGCGTGCGCCAGGTCTGCGCGTACTCGAGCACCAGCGTCTCGAGCCCGAGCCACAGCTCCTGCGACTGATTGAAGCCGCTCGCCTGGGGCGCGGCGTTCGTGTAGCAGAAGCTGTCGCGGTTGGCCGCGGCGGCCTCGTCCCGGTCGCCCCACACGGGGTCGCGGCGGCGGACCAGGTGGCCGCGGTCGAGGTCGTTGCGGGCGTACACCTCCGGCCCGGTCTGCTCGGAGGCGGGGATGCGGTCGTCGAGGTGCCAGTCGTCGCCTCGGCCGAGCTCGACCAGGCGCGCGCCGTCGATGTTCACGGCCGTCGAGACGGCCAGGCGCCGCTCCGGATCCAGCAGCACCTCGAAGTGCGTGTACGGCAGGAGCCGCACCGGGCGGTCGACCCTCAGGCGCGGCGCCGCCGCGGGGACGCCGAGGAAGTCCGCGTCGAAGCTCACTCCTCGACCTCCGCCGTCGGAGTCGCCGTGGCTGTCGCTGTCGGGGTCGCCGTGGGCGTCGCCGGGGGAGCCTCGGTCGCGGGGACTCCCGTGCCGGTCGGAGCCGGAGCCGGTGCCTGGGTGGCGGGAGCCGGGACCTGCGAGCCGTTGCTGATCAGCAGGGCGATGTCGGAGTAGCGCGCGACGGTCGTGCCCGCGGCCGGGTCGGTTCCCGCCACCACGCCGGCCGGGAGCGACGAGTCGATGGTCGCCCCCTCCTCGACGTCGAAGCCGAGGTCCTCCAGCGCCTCCGTGGCGTCGTCGACCGAGCGGCCGGAGACGGTCGGCACGGCGATCTGGCGGCCGTTCAGCAGGGCGCTGCTGGGCTCCTCGAAGTCGTCTCCGCCGTACTTCTGGTCGGCGCGGGTCATCACCGAGTTCCAGATGTAGTGGCGGATGTTGGAGGCGTACGGGCGGCTCTCGAGCTCCGAGTTCGGGAAGCGGACCTCGCGCATCGAGGTGTGGCCGTCGATGTTGCCCACCCAGACCACGGTCGCGACGCGCGAGCTCGCCCCGTCCATCCAGGTCGACTCCGCGTTGTCGGTGGTGCCCGTCTTGCCGATGTGCTCGATGCCGTCGTCCGGGTCGGACTGGGCGGCCGTGCCGCCGGTGACGACGCGCTGCAGGGCGTAGTTCGCGACCGCCGTCAGCTCGGGGCTGAGGGCCTGGTTGCAGGTGGAGGTCGGCGGCTGGACGGCGGCGCCGGTCGCGTCGGTGATCGCGTCGATGGCGATCGCGGAGCAGGCGGTGCCGTTGTTGGCGAAGCCGGCGAAGGCGGTGACCATCGAGAGGGGGGAGATGAGCGTGTCCGAGCCGAGGACGGCGGACGGCTTGTAGTCGACCTCGCCGCCGTCGGCCGCCTTCACGCCGAAGCCGACCGCGCGGTCGCGGATCGCGCAGAGGTCGAGCTGCTGCGCCATCGAGACGTAGACGGTGTTGATCGACTGCATCGTGCCGGTCAGCACGCTGTAGCTGCCGTTCTCGCTGTCGTCG
Source organism: Rathayibacter sp. AY1B4 (assembly GCF_002932815.1). Lineage (NCBI taxonomy): Bacteria > Bacillati > Actinomycetota > Actinomycetes > Micrococcales > Microbacteriaceae > Rathayibacter > Rathayibacter sp. AY1B4. The sequence goes on from NZ_PSWN01000002.1 coordinate 194,932, forward strand.
TTGTTGACCTCGTAGGAGGTGTCGAGCTCGCCGCCGGGCGCGCAGCTGGCGGGGAAGCCCGAGAAGGTGCGCTCGCGGCCGTTGATCGTCTCGTTCAGGGTGCGTCCGCTCGCGAGCCACTGCGCGAGCGTGAACACCTTGTAGGTCGATCCGACCTGGAACCCGGCGGAGCCGCCGTAGGCCGTGTCGGTGTTGAAGTTGACGGCGGAGAAGTTCGCGCCGTTGACGGCGCCGGCCGCGTCGTAGTCCTTGTTCTGCACCATCGCCAGGATCCGGCCGGTGCCGACCTCCATCGAGACGGTCGCGCTGCCGATGTTGGTGTCGAGGGTGGGGACCTTGGGGACGGCGTTGTTCGTCGCGTTCGCCGCGGTGTCCTGCAGGTCGCGGTCGAGCGTCGTGTAGATCTTGTAGCCGCCGCGCTGGAAGTTCGCGAGGCGGGTGTCCGCGTCGTCGCCGAACGCCGGGTCGTTCTGGACGACGCGGGTGATGTAGTCGCAGAAGAAGGCCGCGTTGCCGGCGGTCTGGCATCCGGTGGGCGTCTGCGTGATCGCGGGGACGACCTCCTCGGCGACGGCGGCGTCGTGGTCGGCCTGCGAGATCTTCCCCTCCTGCAGCATCTGGTCGAGGACGTAGTCGCGGCGGATCTTGTTGTCCGGGATGTTCTCGGGCTGGTCGATCCTGAGGCCGTTGGGGTTGTTGACCGTGGCGATCAGGCTCGCGGCCTGCGCCAGGCTCAGGTCGGCCGCGGTGGTCGAGAAGTAGTACTCGGCCGCCGCCTGGATGCCGTAGACCTGCCCGCCGAAGCCCGCGATGTTGAGGTAGCCGAGGAGGATGTCGTCCTTGCTGTACTTCTTCTCGAGGTCGACGGCGAGCTTCATCTCCTTGAGCTTGCGGCTCGGAGTGGTCGCGGTCGCCTCCTCGTAGGCGGCCTCGGAGGCCGCCTCGTCGGTCGCGCTCAGCGACTCCGCCTTCTGCACGAGGACGTTCTTGACGTACTGCTGGGTGATGGAGGATCCGCCCTGGAGGTCCCCGCCGACGATGTTGCTGAGCACCGCGCGGATCGTGCCCTGCAGGTCGACGCCGCCGTGGTCGTAGAAGCGCGGGTCCTCGGTCGAGACCGCCGCGTCCTTCACGGCCTGGCTGACCTGGTCGAAGGCCACCTCCTCGCGGTTCTGCGCGTAGAAGGAGGCGAGCAGCTCGTCCGAGCCGTCGGTGCGCTTCGCGTAGATCTCGGTCTTCTGGGCCAGCTGGCCGAGCTCGAGGTACTCGGGCACCGTCTCGAACAGCCCGATCGGGTTGTTCTCGGCGAGACCGGTGACGGCGAGGGCGGGAGTGACCCCGACCGTGATCAGCAGGCCCCCGGCGAGGCTGGCTCCGACGATCCCGAGGACCCGGGCGAGCACGCCGCCGCGGGCGGTTCCTTGCGCAGACATGGCTACGAGAGTAGGCGACGAGTCTGGATCCGTCGTGCGGCCGCGCTCGGGGCCCGGATGCCCGCCCTCCCGGCCCCGGGAGCGGCGGCCGCCGGTACGGTGAGCGGGTGACCAGAGCCCGAGCATGACCGCCTCCGCCGACCCCGCCGAGACGCGCCGCCGCGCGGTGCTCGTGGTGGCCGTCCTCGCCTCCTTCGTCGCCTTCCTCGACGGCACCGTCGTCAACGTCGCCCTGCCCGCGATCACCCGGGAGCTCGGCGGCGGGCTCGCGGTGCAGCAGTGGGTGGTCGACGGGTACCTGATCACGCTCGGCGCGCTGATCCTCGTGGCCGGCTCGCTCGCCGACCGCATCGGCCGGGCCCGCAGCATGACCATCGGCCTGATCGGCTTCGGCGTCACCTCGCTGCTGTGCGCGCTGGCCCCGACCGCCGAGGTCCTCATCGTGGCGCGGATGCTCCAGGGAGCCGCCGGCGCGATCCTCGTGCCCAGCTCGCTCGCCCTCATCATCGCGACCGTCCACGGCGCCGCGCAGGCCCGGACCATCGGCGCGTGGACGGCCTGGACCGGCACGGCGACGATCGCCGGCCCCGTGCTCGGCGGCCTGCTGGTGGACGCGGGCTCGTGGCGGTACGTCTTCGCGCTCAACCTGCTGCCGATCGCGGTGACCCTGGTCCTGCTGCGCAGGCTCGGCGCGGTCGACTCGGGGACCCGGGTGCCGATCGACGGCGTCGGCGCGGTGCTCGGGGTGATCGGCCTGGGAGGGCCGGTGTTCGCGCTGATCGAGCAGGAGCGGCTCGGGATCCAGCATCCGCTCGTGCTGACCGCCCTGATCGGGGGAGTCGCCGCCCTCGTCGCATTCGTCGTGTGGGAGCGGCGCGCGGCGCATCCGATGCTGCCGCTGTCGCTCTTCGCGTCGCGGAACTTCACCGTCGGCAACGTCTCGACGGCGTTCGTCTACGGCGCGCTCTCCTTCGGCTTCTTCGCGCTGGGCCTGTTCCTGCAGCAGACCCTGGGCTTCTCGGCGACCCTGGCCGGGCTCGCGACGCTCCCGCCGACGATCCTGCTGCTCCTGCTCTCGCAGGTCTCCGGGTCGCTGTCGGCGCGGTTCGGCCCGCGGCTCTTCATGGGCGTCGGACCGCTGATCGCCGCGGCCGGGTTCCTCCTGCTCTCCTTCGTCGACGAGGGCGCCGACTACGCCACGCAGCTGCTGCCGGGGATCCTCCTCTTCGGCTTCGGCCTCGCGGTGACGGTCGCCCCGCTGACCTCGACGATCCTCGGCGCGGTCGAGGACGGGCACAGCGGAGTCGGCTCCGCCGTGAACAACGCGGTCTCGCGCATCGCCGGGCTGGTCGCCATCGCCGCGACCTCGCTCGTGGTCGGAGACTCGCTCGACGTCGAGGGCTTCTCCCGTGCCGCCGTCGCGACCGCTGCCCTCCTGATCGCCGGCGGCGTCGTCTCCCTCCTCGGCATCCGCAACCCGGCTCCCGCCGACCGCTGACGACCGCTCCGGGGAGCGGCACCGACCCCCGTCCGGGGTGCGGCGCCCCGTGTTCACACGGTGTCCGCCGATCCTTCGACGGAACGTGGATGAAATAGTTGTCGCTACATGGAATACTGAGCGACGTCGATGCGCTTGCATACATCGGACGGGGACGCTCTCCCCGCGACGACCGTCACACTCGAGGAGAAACCATGACCGACACCGTCACCATCCCCGGCTACAAGGCCGGCACCTGGGTCATCGACCCCACCCACAGCGAGGTCGCGTTCAGCGTCCGCCACCTGATGATCAGCAAGGTCAAGGGCAAGTTCGAGCGCTTCACCGCCACGTTCACCACCGGCGAGAACCCGCTCGACTCCAAGGTCGAGGCCACCGCCGAGGTCGCCTCCGTCAACACCAACGAGCCCAACCGCGACGGCCACCTCCGCACCGGCGACTTCTTCGAGGCCGAGCAGTACCCGGAGATCCACTTCGTCTCGACCGCCGTCCGCCCGAACGGCGACGACTTCCTCGTCGACGGCGAGCTCACCATCAAGGGCACCACCAAGCCCGTCACCTTCGAGGTGGAGTTCGGCGGCTTCGGCACCGACCCCTACGGCAACTACAAGGCCGGCCTCACCGCCAAGGCCACCATCGACCGCACCGACTTCGGTCTGACCTACAACGCGGCCCTCGAGACCGGTGGCGTGCTCATCGGCGAGAAGGTCACCATCACCCTCGACCTGCAGGCCGCCCACCAGGCGTAGTCCGAGCCGATCGACCGGAGCCGTCCCTCCCCCCGGGGAGCGGACGGCTCCGTCGTTCCCGGAGCCGGTGCGGGATCAGAGGATGCCGAGCTCCGTCAGCTGCTCGGAGATGCCCGCGCCGTCAGGCGCGAAGACCCAGGTCGTGCCGCTGGTCAGGGAGCGGTCCTCGGCCTTGGAGCGGCCTCCCGCGAGCACCGCCTCGCCGGTGGAGAGCTGGCGGATCGCGATCGCCGCGACCTTGTCGGGGTGCTCGTCCGCGAAGTCGGAGTAGATCTCCTCGTCGTGCTGCCCGTCGTCGCCGACCAGCAGCCAGCGCACGTCCGGGAACTCGGCCGCGAGTCGGCGGAGGTTCATCTCCTTGTGCTGCTTGCCGCTGCGGAACCAGCGGTCGTGCGTCGGGCCCCAGTCGGTCAGGAGGAGCGCTCCGGCCGGGTACAGGTGCCGCGAGAGGAAGCGGGTGAGCGCCGGGGCGACGTTCCACGCGCCGGTGGAGAGGTAGATGACCGGGGAGCCCTCGTACTGCCGGGCGAAGCGGTCGAGGAAGACCGCCATGCCGGGCGTGGGCATCCGGGCGTGCTCGTCGAGCACGAAGGTGTTCCAGGCGGCGACGAAGGGGCGCGGGAGCGCGGTGACCATCACCGTGTCGTCCACGTCCGACACGACGCCGAGCCGCGACTCCGGACGCACGATGAAGACGGGCGCCTCGACGGGCTTCGAGCCCGCGGTCGAGAAGGTGATGGTGTGCCAGCCGGGCTCGAGCGTGATCGGGAGGTCCGCGTCGACGACTCCGCCGCGGTCGGCCGTCACCCGGTGGGTCTGCCCGTCGGCCTCGACGGTCACGACGGCCCCGCTCACGAAGACGCTGGTGAAGCTCCGCCAGCCGCGCACGCCCTCGACGGGGCGGACCTCCTCGACCCCGGGAGGGGTCGGCCGCGTGTAGAGGACGCGGGCCAGGACGCGCAGCTGCGTCGTCGAGCCGTAGCCGGTGTAGGGGATGACCCTCGGGACGTAGCCCTTGCGCTTCACGCGCCTCATCCGGAAGGAGTGGAGTCGGTCCTCGAGGCGGGCGGCGCGGTGCATGACCTCCGCCTTGCCTGCGCTCAGGGGCTTGCTCTCGGGCGTCAGCGGCATCCGCCCAGTCTGTCAGACCGGATGCCGGACCGCGGATCGCGCTCTCACGCGATCGTCAGGCTCCGGTGGGCTCGATCAGCTCGGGGCCGTTCGCCGAGACGGAGCCCACGGCTGCACCGACGCCGTGCACCTCGAGCTCCTCGGCCAGCTCGGCCGCACCCTCGGCGGCCGCGCGCAGCAGCTCGCCGTCCCCGGGGGGCGCCGGGTCCAGCCAGTCCTCGATCAGCTCCGGCTGCAGCAGCACGGGCATCCGCTCGTGCACCTCGGCGAGCGGCCCGGCGGAGGGGCGGGTGAGGACCGTCGCCGAGAGCAGCCACGGAGAGCCCGGCTGGGCCGAGCGCCACCACTCGTAGAGACCGGCGAACAGGAGGAGCGAGCCCTCGCCCGGCGAGACGTAGACGGGTGCCTTCGCCCCGTCCGCGCCGACCCGCCACTCGTACCAGCCCGAGGCGGGCACGATCGCGCGCCGGGAGGCGTAGGACTCGCGGAACGACGGCTTCTCGGCGACGGACTCGATCCGCGCGTTGAACAGCGGCGGCCCCGCGGACGGGTCGGCGGCGGAGCGGGGCACCAGGCCCCAGCGGGCTCCGGCGAGCCGGCGCCGCGGCGGGCTGCCCTCCTCGACCCCCTTCATCGACTCCGCGACGACGGCGATCCGCTGGGTCGGCGCGATGTTCCAGGACGGCTCCGGAAGGTCTGCGCCCGGCTCGTCGATGTCGAAGAGCGCCACCAGGTCGGCGGTGGTCTGCGAGAGGACGAAGCGTCCGCACATGGTTTCTCCCGGGTGGATCGGACCCGCGGAGCCGTCGCCCTTCCGGGGGCGCGAAACACGAGGGACTTTCGATGAGACGACCCCGACCGGCGGCCGCCGTGCGTACGATTGTAGGAACCACGACCGAAGGAGCCCGCCGTGCCTCTTGGAAACCTCGTCGATCGACCGTTCGGTGAATCGTCCCAGGTCCGCAACGAGCCGGTGCAGGTGCGCAGCGCCGCCCGTCTCGCCTCGCTGCTCGACGCGGCGGCCGCCGTCGTCGACGAGGTCGGCTTCGACCGCCTGACCACGGCGATGGTCGCCGAGCGCGCGGGAGCCGCGATCGGCACGGTCTACCGCTACTTCCCGGACCGCATCGCCGTCCTCCAGGCGCTGCGCGAGCGGGCCCTCGAGCGCTTCCGCCGCCGCGTCATCACCGAGATCCGCGACACCCACCCGGGCAACTGGTGGGGCGCGGTCGACTGCGCCATCGACGCCTTCTGCGAGATGCACCGCAACGAGCCGGGCTTCCGCTCCATCCGCTTCGTCGACACGATCCACGCCCCCGAGGTCGCGGGCGAGGCGTTCGAGGCCGGCTTCTTCGCCCGCCGCTTCGCCGAGATCCTCGCGTCCGAGTACGGCCTCCCGGGCGGCGCGCAGCTGTCCTTCCGCCTCGAGGTGACCATCGAGGTCGCGGACGCGCTGCTCACAAGGGCGTTCCTCATCGACCCCAACGGCGACCAGCGCTTCATCGACGAGAGCCGCTCGCTGCTGCGCCACTACATGACCTCGCACTACGGAGCCGTCGAGGAGTCCTGACCGGCTAGGACTGTCAAGGCCCTAGTCGCTCCCGGAACATCCCGCAACACTTCGCGGTCCGGGTTGGCAGGCGGCTGCTATTGGTGTTTTCCTTGCCGCCTGGCCCCGTTCGGGGCCGCGGGCCGTGCAACGGCCGGACGCGCGGAGCGAGAGCGGGCACAGTCGTGGACCAGGGACAGATCGGCGAGCACACCGCCGGACGGCGGGCGGCCTCGTGATCGAGTTCCGCAACGTCAGCAAGCAGTACCCGGACGGCACGCGGGCGGTCGACGACTTCTCGCTCGTGCTGCCCTCCCGGCAGACGACCGTCTTCGTCGGCTCCTCGGGCTGCGGGAAGACCACGATCCTCCGCATGATCAACCGGATGATCGAGCCGACCTCCGGCACCATCGAGATCGACGGCGAGGACATCTCGTCCCTGCCCGCCGTCGCGCTCCGCCGCCGCATCGGCTACGTGATGCAGAACTCCGGCCTCCTGCCGCACCGCAAGGTCATCGACAACATCGCGACCGTGCCGCGGCTGAACGGGGTCGCCAAGAAGCAGGCGCACGCCCGCGCGCTCGAGCTGATGGACACGGTCGGACTGGACCGTGCGCTCGCCGCCCGGTACCCCAGCCAGCTCTCCGGCGGCCAGCAGCAGCGCGTCGGCGTGGCGCGCGGCCTCGCGGTCGACCCGAACATCCTGCTGATGGACGAGCCGTTCGGCGCGGTCGACCCTCTCGTGCGCGCCGACCTGCAGCGCGAGACCCTGCGACTCCAGGACGAGCTCGACAAGACCGTGGTCTTCGTCACCCACGACATCGACGAGGCGTTCCTGCTCGGCGACCAGGTCGTCATCCTCGAGAAGGGCGGCCGGATCGCGCAGAAGGGCTCGCCCGCCGAGATCCTGGCGAACCCCGCGAGCGAGTTCGTCGCCGGCTTCGTCGGTGCGGACCGCGGCAAGCGCTCGCTCCGGATCGAGGAGCGCGACGGCGCCCGCATCGTGGTCGACGGCGACGGGCGTCCGACCGGAGTGCTGCGCGCGCAGGACGGCCCCGCCGCGTGAACTGGGTCGTCAACAACACGGACGCGATCGTCGCGAACCTGCTGGCGCACCTGGCCCTGTCGGTCCCGCCGATCCTGCTCAGCTTCCTCGTCTCGCTGCCGTTCGGCTGGTTCGCGAACCGCTACCGCTGGAGCCGCGGCACCCTGCTGACAGGGCTCGGCGTGCTCTACGCCATCCCCTCGCTGGCCATGTTCATCCTGCTGCCGGTCCTGCTGGGCATCCCGCTCCGCTCGACCGCCAACGTGATCACGGGCCTCACCCTCTACGGCGTCGCGCTGATGGTCCGCACCACCTCGGACGCACTGGGCGCGGTGTCGGACGACGTCCGCCAGTCGGCGACCGCGATGGGCTACTCCGGCTGGGCGCGCTTCTGGCGGGTCGAGTTCCCGCTGGCCGGCCCGGTCCTGCTCTCGGGCCTGCGCGTGGTCACGGTCAGCACGGTCAGCCTGGTGACGGTCGGCGCGGTGCTCGGGATCCAGAGCCTCGGCCTGCTCTTCACCGACGGCTTCCAGCGCGGCATCACCGGTGAGATCGTCACGGGCATCGTCCTCACGATCGTCCTCGCGCTGGTGCTCGACGGACTGCTGGTGCTGATCGGCCGTCTCCTCATGCCCTGGACGGCTCTGGACCGCACGCGCCGCTCGCGCAGACCGGTCGCGGTCGAGAGGGCGGTGACGTCGTGAACCTCATCGCCGAGGCCTTCGCCTGGATCGCCGACCCCGCGCACTGGACCGGGGTCTACGCGATCCCGACCCGTGTCGCCCAGCACGTCGGCATTAGCCTGCTGGTGCTCGTGATCGCGGCCGCGATCGCGATCCCGATCGGCTACCTGATCGGGCACACCGGGCGCGGCAAGGGCATAGCCGTGCCGGTCGCAGGCGGCCTGCGCGCCCTGCCGACGCTGGGCGTGCTCGTCCTCGCGGCGATGAGCCTGGGGCTCGGCCTCGGCGCTCCGGTGATCGCCCTCGTCGTGCTCGCGATCCCGTCGGTGCTCGCCGGCGCGTACTCCGGGCTCGAGGCGGTCGACCGCCGCACTGTCGACGCGGCGCGCTCGATGGGCATGACCGAGTGGCAGATCCTGACGAAGGTCGAGATCCCGCTGGGGCTGCCGCTGCTGATCGGCGGGCTCCGCTCGGCGGCGCTGCAGATCATCGCGACCGCCACGCTCGCGGACTACATCGGCGCCGGCGGCCTCGGGCAGTACATCTTCCGCGGAGTGAAGTCGGGGGACTACCCGCAGATGCTCGCCGGCTCGATCCTGGTGATCGTGCTGACGCTCCTCAGCGAGATCCTCTTCGCCCTCCTCCAGCGGCTCGCCGTGCCGCGCGGAGTCGTGCTCGGCCTGGCCGGCACCGCCGGCCGCACAGGTTCCCGCGCCTCGTCGCCCCGACGACGCGCGGTGATGGGAATCCCCATCGAAGAAGGGAAATAGCAATGTTCACAGCACATTTCACGAAGGGCCGTGTCGCGCTCAGCGCACTCGCGGTCGGTGCCGTCGTGGCACTGGCAGGGTGTTCCTCGAGCGATCCGCTCGATGAGGGATCGGGTGCGACTGCGGGCAGCGAGACCATCGTGGTCGGCTCGCAGGACTACTACTCGAACGAGATCCTCGCCGAGATCTACGCGCAGGCGCTGGAGAACGACGGCTTCACCGTCGACCGCCAGCTGCGCATCGGCCAGCGCGAGATCTACCTGCCCGAGATCGAGAGCGGATCCATCGACGTCTTCCCGGAGTACGACGGCAGCCTCCTGCAGGCGCTCGAGCCCGACGCGACGGCCACCACCGCCGACGACGTGTACTCCGCGCTCGGCGACGCGCTGCCCGACGGCCTCCGCGCCCTCGACGCCGCCGAGGCCAGCGACCAGAACTCGTACACCGTCACCCAGGCCTTCGCCGACAAGTGGGACCTGACCGACATCGCGTCGCTCAAGAACGTCACCGACCCGATCGTGGTCGGCGGCAACTCCGAGCTGCAGACGCGCCCCTACGGGCCCGACACCCTGCAGTCGAAGTACGGCATCACGACCACCTTCCAGGCGATCGAGGACAGCGGCGGATCGACCACCGTCGACGCGCTCACCAGCGACCAGATCCAGCTGGCGAACGTCTACACGGCCGACCCGAACATCCAGAAGAACGACCTCGTCGCTCTCGAGGACCCGGACGGACTGTTCGTGGCCGACAACGTCGTGCCGATCGTCTCGAGCAAGATCACGGACGACGCGGCCGAGGTGCTGAACGCGGTCAGCGCGAAGCTCACGGCGGACGACCTCGTCGCCCTCAACTCCGAGAGCGTCAACGAGCAGAAGTCCGCGTCCGCGATCGCGGGCGAGTGGCTGAAGTCGGCGGGTCTCGTCGACTGATCCTCCCCGGATCCACGCCCGGAGGCGCGTCACTCGTCGAGGTGACGCGCCTCCGCTCTGTTCAGGAGCTTCTTCCCGAGGAGCACGAGCAGGGCGAAGACGACGATGACGCCCACGAAGACGTAGCCGGCGCCGTGCAGGCTCTCCGAGAGTTCCCGGTAGCTGCCCGCCGCGGCTGCGCCGACGCCGACGTAGGCGGACGACCAGAGCACGCACGCCGGGATCGTCCAGGCCATGAAGGTCCGATAGCGCATCCCGCTCATCCCCACCGTCAGCGGGATCAGCGAGTGCAGCACCGGCAGGAAGCGCGAGAGGAACACGGCGAACCCGCCGCGCCGCGCGAGGTAGCGCTCGGCCTTCAGCCAGTTCTTCTCGCCGAGCCGGCGTCCCAGGCGCGACGCGCGGATCCGCGGCCCGAACCAGCGGCCGAGGTAGAAGCCGACGGACTCGCCGCAGAGGGCGCCGATGACGACCGTGACGGCCAGCGCCGCGAACTGCAGCGGGCTGGTCACGCCGGTCGCGCTGACGATCACGATCGTGTCGCCGGGGACGACGAGGCCCGCCAGGATCGTGGTCTCGAAGAAGATCGCGAGTCCGGCGAGGAGCGTCCGCCAGACCGGGGGGACGCTGACGACGAAGTCCAGGATCCCGGTGAGGGTGTCGTTCACCGGGCGCCCCCGCCCGCCGGGGACTCGATCGGGGGCTGGGGCCGACGGCGGCTCCGGATGCTCGGCATGGCTCGATCGTAGGGGCGCACGGCTGGGCGGCGGCAGGGCTGCGCCCGGAAGGCCGGTGGACGCCGGGCGGTCAGGGGACGGCGACGAGCGCGGAGGCCGCCGGGCCGGTGCCGTTCGCCGTGACCGCCTGCACCGAGAGGGTGTAGCTGCGGCCCGGGACCAGCTTCGTGAAGGTCTGCGAGCGCTTGGTCGCGGCGACCACGGCGCTCCAGGCTCCGGCTCCGCTCGTGTCGGACCCGTCGCGCGACACCCGGTAGCCGGTGACCGCCGAGCCACCGGTCCCCGCGGGGGGCGACCACGCGAGCGTCGCCGTGCCGTCCGAGCCCGCCGTGGCGGTGACGGCGGTCGGAGCGCCGGGGAGCCCGGCGGAGACGAGGGTCGCGGTCAGCGTGGTGCTGCTCCCGGGAGTGACGACGCTGTGCGAGGCGGCGCCGCCGTCCGACCAGGACGAGAACCGGTAGGCCGTGCCCGACGCGTCGGTCTGGTCCGGGACCTCCAGCTGGAGGGCCGAGCCCGCCCACGAGACGACGGTCGTGCCTCCGGCGACCTCGGTGCCGTTGACGACGACCGTCCGGCCGGCGGGAGCGGTGGCCAGGGTGACGGAGACCTTCTGCGGGGAGAACGTCCGCGTCGCCGTCGTCGACACTCCGCTCGAGTCAGTCGCGGTGACGCTGATCAGGAGGTCGCTGTCCGCGGCGGCGGCGAGGTCCTCCGGGCCGGGGGCGACGAAGGAGAGGTCGTTCCCCGTCAGCGGCCCGAGGAAGGGATGCGTGTGCTGAGCGTGGCGGCGCTGGACGGTCCAGGTGAGCGCCGAGGCGGGCAGGACGCCGTCCTCGGCGTCGGTCGCCGTGGCGCGGAGGCCGTAGCTCCGGCCCGTGACGAACATCCCTCCGTCGGCGGGTGCGGTGATGCTCACCGTCGGGGCACTGTCGCCCGAGGTGATCCTCGTCGTCGCGGGGGCGGAGACGGCTCCCTTCGGATCGCGGACGCGGAGGGACGCGGTCCAGCTGCCGGCGGCGTAACTGTGGGTGAAGGTCGGGCCGGTCGTGATGCGGTCGGGGGTGCCGTCGCCGAACGACCACAGGTAGGTCAGGGCACCGCCCTCCGGGTCGCTGCTGCCCGAGCCGTTCAGCCGCGCGGCGAGAGGAGCCGCGCCGGAGGAGGGGGCGGCGGTGAGGGCCGCGGTCGGAGCGCGGTTCGCCGCGGCGGTGTAGGCGAGGCGCCGGACCTCGCCGCCGTTCGCGTAGCTGGTGTAGAAGAGGTCCTGGGTCCCGCGCGAGGGACCGAAGGCCATGGCGACGGCGCTGCTGCCGCCGAGGCCGGTCACGAGGTCGCCGGCTGCGCCGGTGCGGCCGAGGGTCCGGATCTTCCCGCACACGTAGTCGCCGAAGAGGTACGCGCCGTCGTAGGCGGCCGGCCAGACGCCGCGGGGGACGTAGGCGCCGCCCGTGATCGAGGCGCAGCCGCTGCTGTGCGCGTAGTCGTGGACCGGGTCGGTGAGCCCGGCGGGCGCCGCGGCTCCGCAGTTCGAGGCCGAGCCGGTCTTCGCGCAGTGGCCCTCACGGGTGTTCCAGCCGTAGTCGGCGCCGGCGACGCCCTGGTCGATCTCCTCCCAGGCGTCCTGGCCCACGTCGTTGATGCGGAAGACGGTGCCGGTCGCGTTCGGGTCGAAGGCCATCCGGAACGGATTGCGCAGGCCGCTCGCGAACGTCTCGCGGCAGCGCACGCCCGCGGCGGCCGGGGCGAGCCGGCAGGAGGCGGTCCCGGTGCCCAGGTAGGGGTTGCCGGCCGGGACGCCCCCGGTGAGGGTGATCCGGAGGATCTTGCCGTTCAGGATGTTCGGGTCGCGGGCGGCGTCGTTCCGGCCACCGCAGCCGCTGCCGCCCGGCGAGCCGACTCCGCCGCGGTAGTCGCAGCCGCCGTCGCCGACGCTGACGTAGAGCAGGCCGTCCTTCCCGATGGCGAGGTCGCCGCCGTTGTGGTTGCTCGCGGGGGAGTAGATGCCGTCGAGGAGGACGCGCTCGGAGGCCGGGTCGATGCGGTCGTCGGTGCCGAGCTGGAACGAGGAGACGCGGTTGCGCGGGGCTCCCGCGGGGTTCACCGTGCCGCCGGCGTTGGTCGGGCAGGAGGAGTCGGAGCCCTTCGCGGTGTAGTAGACGACGACGGTGCGCGAGCCCGGTGCCGGGTCGACCGCGAGGCCGAGCACACCGCGCTCGCCGTTGGCGCAGACCTTCGAGCGCAGGTCGAGGGCCGGGGTGGCGACAAGGCTGCCTCCGCGGATCACCCGGATCGCTCCGGTCTGCGAGGAGACGAGGGTGCGCCCGTCGGTCGTGAAGGCGAGGGCGGTCGGCGCGGGGACGGCCGCCACCCGCGAGTCGGTGAAGCCGGCGGGCACGACGGGAGCGGCGGACGCCGGACCCGCGGGCCCGGCGACGAGCGCGGCGGCCGTGATCGCCAGGACGGTGAGCAGGGCGAGACCGCGGGGGCGGATCCTCGAGCGGGGCATCGGTGACTCCGAGACGGTCGGCGCTGCTGAGCGAGCGGCGGTCTGCGGCGGTGCAGAGGGCGCTGTCGGCGATGACGCGGGGCCAGGATAGGCGCGCGCGATGGAGGGGCCGTGTCCCCCTTCAGGGTCAACACTGGGGGCTCCGGGCGCGGTGTCCCCGGGCCGCTCACGTCGAGCGGGGCTGCAGTGCGCCGGCCCGCCGGTTCACTCCAGAGCGGGCAGGACCACCGCGCGGACCGCCTCCGAGAACCGGGCGTAGCCGGCCTCGTCGAAGTGCAGGCCGTCGTCGACGAAGAGGGAGGGGTCGACAGAGCCGTCGGAGGTGACGAGCGCGTCGGCGGTGGGGACGAAGGTGACGCGGTCGTCCGTCTCGGCGTAGGCGCTGACCGCGGTGTTGGCGGCGCGGACCTCGGCGCCGACGGAGGCGCGGGCGGGCGTCTCCGCGATCTCGACGTAGAACAGCTCGGCGTCGGGGGCGACCTCCTCCACGCGCTGGAGGTACTCGACGACGGCGCCGGCGGTCTGGGCGCCGGTGCGCGAGCCCTCCTCGCCGCTGATGTCGTTCGCTCCCACGTACACGATCACGGCGCGGGGATCGAAGGGGGCGACCATGCGGTCCAGCCACGCGAGGTGATCGGCGACGGTCGTGCCGCCGATCCCGATGTTGTAGGTCTCGAGCGGACGCAGGTCCTCCTTGGAGGTCGTCCAGCGGCCGATCGTGGAGCTGCCCGTGAGGACGATGCTGTGCTGCGGGAACCCGGCGGCGAAGCGCTTCTCGAGACCGGCGACGCGCTCGGCCATGTCGACGGAGGAGGTCGGGCCGGGGTCGGGGGAGCTCGCGGCCGGAGCGCCCGCGCCTCCGCTCCGAGAGGCGAGCGAGAGGGCGATGCCCGCGCCGGCGAGGACCAGCGCGAGCACCAGCAGCGCGACCAGGAGGCGGAGGCGGATGCGGCGGGGGCCGGGGGCGGAGCCGGAGGGCGTCGCTCGAGTCATGGCTCGATCCTCGGGCATCGGCGGGGGCGCGTCGTCCACGAGGAGGCCGTCCGAGGACCCGCGCACCCGGTGGCCGTCTCTCCGTCACCGGATCGCCGTGATCGGATCCGCGCAGAACATCACAGAGGATGCACAGCCGTGCGACACTTGCACATCGCCATCGTCATCGTCGCCGCCGGCCGACTTCCGATGGACGATCACGACGAGGACTCATGGCACGCGCACGCATCACCTGGGTGGACACGGCGAAGGGCATCGCGATCATCCTGGTCGCCCTGGCCCACTCCGTGCAGTGGACCACGACGGCCGGGATCGCCCCCGACTCGTGGAACGAGATCAACCTCCTCCTCATCACCTTCCGGATGCCGCTGTTCTTCCTCGCCTCGGGGCTGTTCGCCGGCTCCGTGCTCACCCGGTCGTGGCCGGAGCTCTGGCGTTCGCGGCTGAGCCTGCTGGTCTGGGCCTTCCTGCTCTGGTCCGTGGTGCGGTTCCTCTTCTTCCTGGTGGTGCCCAACCCGGGCGGCACCGACGAGTCGGACCCGCTCGCGCTGCTCCTCCAGCCGGTGATGCCGCACAACGGGCTCTGGTTCCTCTACGCGCTCACGATCTTCTTCGTGGCCGCCAAGCTCGCGCAGGGCCGGATCGACTGGCGGGTGCAGATCGGCATCGCGACCGCGATCGCCGTGGTCTGGTACGCCGTCCGCTCCAGCACCTCCGAGGGCACCGGGAACATCGCCTGGGACGGCATGGCCCGCTACTTGATGTTCTTCCTGCTCGGCCTCTACCTGCGGAACGCGGTGATCGCGTTCGTGGAGCGCCGCGGGATCCTCAGCGGAGTCGGCTTCGGCGTGCTGTTCCTCGCGCTCGCCGGCGTGATCCTCGCCGTCCGCGCCCGCTTCCCGCTGCTGACGATCGGGCTGGTCCTGGTGAGCGTGCTGGCGGTCCTCGCCGGGCTCGTGGTCGCCCGCTTCCTCTCGAACCGGCGCGGCGCGGGCTGGATCACCTTCATCGGCCGCAACACGCTCCCGGTGTACGTGGTGCACGTCCTCTTCGTCTCGCTCGCCACGAGCGCCCTGCTGCTCTTCGACGGAGAGCGCTGGCTCGACGTCATCGGGCCGGTCGTGCCGCTCCTGGTCTGCGGGATCGGCGTCGCGGCGGCACTGGGCTACTGGCGCCTCACCCGCGACCTGCCCGTGCTGAAGTACGGCTTCCAGGCGCCCGCCTGGTTCTCCGGCTCCCGCTCTCGCGTCGACGCCGGCTGACCGCGGGGCGCCCGCCGGCGGCGCCTCGGCATCGGCTCCGGGAGTCTCTTCACCGGGCGAGTCCGTCGAGGCGTCGCGCAGTGAACGGATTCCCACGGCCGATCTCGCGGATGTGCGCCTGGGAATTCACTGAAGGTCCGTGGGAGGAAGTCTCAGCGTTCCGCCTCCGGCCTGATCGCTCGGCGTCGAGAGGCCGGCGGCGGCGGGTCCGACGGAGGCGAGCCCCGCTCGGCAGTCGCCGCGCGGGGGACTCCCTCGACGTCGAGAGGGACTGTCTCGACGTCGAGCGACCGGTCGGCGGGAGTGCTCGGAGGGGCGTCCGGGGCCACCCCGGAAAGGGTGCCGCCAGGAGCTCGCGGAAGGCAGCACATCCGCCCCAGTACTGGGATCGGGGGCCGTCGGACCCCTCCTGTCCACCTACTCTC
Organism: Rathayibacter sp. AY1B4; assembly: GCF_002932815.1. Taxonomy (NCBI): domain Bacteria; kingdom Bacillati; phylum Actinomycetota; class Actinomycetes; order Micrococcales; family Microbacteriaceae; genus Rathayibacter; species Rathayibacter sp. AY1B4. Next base: position 210,645 of record NZ_PSWN01000002.1, read on the forward strand.
GGAGCTGTGAACGAACTCCTGGACCCGCTCCTGCTGTCGAGATGGCAGTTCGGTCTGACGACGATCTACCACTTCCTGTTCGTGCCGCTCACGATCGGCATGGCGCTCACCGTCGCGATCTTCCAGACCTGCTGGGTGCGCACCGGGAAGGTGCACTACCTGCAGCTGACGAAGTTCTTCGGGAAGCTCTTCCTGATCAACTTCGCGATGGGCGTCGTGACCGGGATCGTCCAGGAGTTCCAGTTCGGGATGAACTGGAGCGACTACTCCCGCTTCGTCGGCGACGTCTTCGGGGCACCGCTGGCGTTCGAGGGCCTGCTCGCCTTCTTCCTCGAGGCGACCTTCATCGGTCTCTGGATCTTCGGCTGGGACAAGCTGCCCGAGAAGCTGCACCTGGCCACCATCTGGCTGACCACGCTGGGCACCACGCTCTCGGCCTACTTCATCATCGCCGCGAACGCGTTCATGCAGAACCCGGTCGGCTTCCGCATCAACGAGACCAAGGGCCGCGCGGAGCTCACCGACATCTGGGCGCTCCTCACCAACAAGGTCGCGCTCGCCGCGTTCCCGCACACGATCTTCGCCTGCTTCATGGTCTCGGCCGCCGTCATCATCAGCGTCGCGGCCTACCACCTCTCGCGGAACCAGCACCTCGAGACCATGCGCCCCGCGCTGAGGTTCGGCGCCTGGATGATGCTCGTCAGCGGCGGCCTGACCCTGTTCACCGGCGACTCGCTCGGCCTCGCGATGGTCGACACGCAGCCGATGAAGATGGCGGCCGCGGAGGCGCTCTACAGGACCTCCACGGGCGTCGACGCCTCCTTCTCCGTCTTCACCTGGGGCACGCCGGACGGTTCGAGCGAGCTGTTCTCGATCCGCATCCCCTACCTGCTCTCCTTCCTCTCGACGCACACCTTCACCGGCACGGTCGAGGGCATCAACGACCTCCAGGCGCAGTACACCCAGGTCTACGGACCCGGCGACTACACGCCGATCATCTGGGTCACCTACTGGTCGTTCCGCTGGATGATGGCCCTCGGCGTCCTGGCCATCGGCGTGGCCGCGGCCGGCCTCTGGTTCACCCGGAAGGGCCGCGAGCCGAAGCAGTGGATGTGGAAGGTCGCGATCTGGGCCGCCCCGCTGCCGTTGATGGCGATGATCGTGGGCTGGGTCTTCACCGAGATGGGCCGCCAGCCGTGGCTCGTGTTCGGACTGCTGAAGACCGCCGACGGAGTCTCGCCCGGAGTGAGCGGCCTCGAGGTCCTGATCTCGCTGCTCGCCTTCACCGCGATCTACGGCACGCTCGCCGTGGTCGAGTTCCGCCTGATCAAGCGGGCCGCGCAGGCCGGCCCCGACGACGCTCCCGAGGTCGACGAGGAGAGCGGTCGCCCGCAGCTCGTCGGCACCGTCTACTAGGAGGCACCCCTCATGGATCTCGCCGTTCTCTGGTTCTGGATCGTCGCCTTCTTCTTCATCGGCTACTTCGTCCTCGACGGGTTCGACTTCGGCGTCGGCATGTCGCTCCCGTTCCTCGGGCGCGACGACACCGACCGCCGCGTGCTGATCAACACGATCGGCCCGGTGTGGGACCTCAACGAGACGTGGGTGATCGTCGCCGGCGCAGCCCTGTTCGCCGCGTTCCCGGAGTGGTACGCCACGCTCTTCAGCGGGTTCTACCTGCCGCTTCTGCTCATCCTGCTCGCGCTGATCGCCCGCGGCGTCTCGTTCGAGTACCGGCACCAGCGTCCGGAGGCGCAGTGGAAGCGGCGCTTCGACGCGATGATCGTCGTCGGCTCCGCGGTGCCCGCCTTCCTCTGGGGCGTGGCCTTCGCGAACATCGTGCAGGGCGTCCCGATGGACGCCGACCACAACTTCACCGGCACCGTCCTGGACCTGCTGAACCCCTACGCCCTGCTGGGCGGAGCGACGACCCTCCTGCTCTTCTTCACGCACGGAGTCGTCTTCGTCGCCCTGAAGACGGAGGGGGAGATCCGCGAGCGTGCGCGCCGCCTGGCGACCCGCGCGGGGCTGCTCACCGTGGTCGTCGCCGCGGTCTTCCTGGCCTGGACCAACCTCGGCCAGGGGAGCACCGCCTCCTGGGCGCTCTCGGCGGGCGCGGCCGCGACCCTCGTCGGCGGCTGGCTCGCGATCACGCGGGGCCGGGAGGGACGCGCCTTCGCGCTGCTGGCCGGCACCATCGCGCTCGCCGTGCTCGCCCTCTTCGCGACGCTGTTCCCCGCGGTGATGCCGGCCTCGAACGTCCCCGCCTACGGGCTGACGATCGAGAACGCCTCCAGCACGCCCTATACGCTGACGGTCATGAGTTGGACCGCCCTGGTGTTCGTGCCGCTCATCGTCGGCTACCAGGCCTGGACCTACTGGATCTTCCGCAAGCGCATCAGCCGCGCGCACATCCCGGTCGACGCCCACTGACGTGAAGCCCCTCGATCCGCGCCTGCTCCGCTGCGCCCGGGCGGCCCGTGTGTTCCTCCTGCTCGGCGGGGTGCTCGCGCTGGCGAGGACCCTGGCGATCGTCGCTTTCGCGTGGCTGGTGGCGCAGCTGGTGGCCGGTGCGGTCGACGGGAGGAGCGCCGACGACCTCGCGCCGCTGCTGGCCGCCCTGCTCGCGGTCGTCGCGGCGCGGGCGGCTCTCGCCTGGGCGACCGAGGTGAACGCGGTGCGCGGAGGAGCAGGAGCGAAGGCGCAGCTGCGGCAGGCGGTCCTCGCCGCACTGGTCGAGCTCGGCCCGGCGGGCCGCTCCGAAGGGGGCTCGGGCGGGGTCGTCGCGCTGCTGGGCGGCGGACTGGACTCCCTCGACGGCTACTTCGCCCGCTACCTCCCGCAGCTGATCGCCACCGCGGTCGCGACGCCGCTCCTGACACTCGTGGTCTTCCTCGCCGATCCGCTCAGCGCGGTGTTCCTGGTGGTGACCCTGCCGCTCATCCCGGTGTTCATGGTGCTGATCGGCTGGGCGACCCAGGCCGTGCAGGCACGGCAGTGGGAGCGGCTGCAGGCCCTCGCGTCCGGCTTCGTCGACACCGTCGGCGGCCTCGCGACGCTCAAGATCTTCGGGCGGGCCGAGCGGCAGGCGACGCGGATCCGCGCGCTGACCGAGGACTACCGCGTGCACACGATGAAGGTGCTGCGGGTGACCTTCGTCAGCGGCTTCGTGCTGGAGCTCGCCGGCTCGCTCTCGGTCGCGCTGGTCGCCGTCTCGATCGGGCTGCGGCTCGTCGACGGCTCGCTGGGGCTGGCCGTCGGGCTGTTCGTCCTGGTGCTGGCGCCGGACGTGTTCCTGCCGGTGCGCCAGGTCGGTGCCGAGTTCCATGCGGCGGCCGACGGGGTGCAGGCGGCGGACCGCGCCTTCGCCGTCCTCGAGCGCGCGGCGGCCCTGCCCCCTCGCGGGAAGGCTCCGGCGGCGACGGGGGCGCTCGAGCTGCGGGGTCTCGCGGTCGACGACGGACGCGGGCGGACGCTCGCTCCTGTCGACGCGGTGCTCCCCGTCGGGTCGATCACCGTGGTGACCGGGCCCAGCGGGTCCGGGAAGTCGACGCTGCTCGCCGCGCTCGCGGGCTTCGTGCCCTTCTCGGGCACGCTGCTGCTCGGCGGGTCGCCGGTCGCGGATCTGCGGTCGACGCTCGCCTGGGCGGGCCAGCGGCCCGACCTGCTCCCGGGGAGCGTCGCCTCCGCCGTCGGGCTCGGAGCACTCTCGCCGGACCCCGAGCGCGTGCGGCGTGCCCTGGCGATCGCCGCGGTCGACGTGGACCCCGAGCGTCGGCTCGACGCCGAGGGGACAGGCCTCTCGGGCGGGCAGAGCGCCCGTGTCGCCGTCGCCCGCGCCGTGCACCGCCTGCTCGAGCGCGGGTGCGCGGTGCTGGCCCTGGACGAGCCGACCGCCGCCCTCGACGACGAGTCCGAGCGGGCGCTGCTCGCCGGACTCAGGTCGCTGGCGGAGAGCGGGACGATCGTCGTCGTCGCCAGCCACCGGCCCGCGACCGTCGCGGCGGCCGACGCCGTGGTCGCCCTGGCGCCGGCGGGGGCGGTCGCGAGGTGAACCGCTCCGACGTCCTCCGCGCCGCGATGCCCGGGCCGCGCCGCTTCCTGCCGGGGCTGTCCTTCGGGCTGCTCTCCTCCTCCGCCGTCGTGGCGCTGCTGGCCTGCTCGGCCTGGCTGATCGTCCGCGCGGCCGAGCAGCCGCCGATCCTCTTCCTCTCCATGGCCGTCGTGGGCGTGCGGGCGTTCGCGCTGGCGCGGGCCTTCTTCCGCTACCTCGAGCGGCTGACCGGCCACGACGCCGCCTTCCGCGCGCTCGCGGAGCTCCGGGCGGGCGTCTACGAGCGCCTGGTGCCGGTCGCGCCGGACGGGCTGGGCCGCGTGCGCCGTGGCGACCTGGTCTCCCGGGTGGTGGCGGACGTCGACGCCCAGCAGGACGTGCCGCTGCGCGTCGTGCAGCCGCTGGTCGTCGCGGCGCTGGTCGCTGCGGTCTCCGTGGTCGGCGTCTGGCTGCTCCTGCCGGCGATGGGCGCCGTGCTGCTGGCGCTGCTGGTCCTCGCCTTCGCCGGTGGGGCCCTGGGCGCCGGCCGGCTCTCCGCGCAGGCGGATCGCGAGCTGGCGCCGCTGCGCGGGGAGCTCGCCGAGCGCCTCAACCTGCTGGTCACCCGCCTCGACGTGCTCATCGCCTTCGATGCGGCGGGTGACGCTCTGGCGGACGTGGCACGCGCGGAGGAGTCGCTCGCCCGAGCGGCGCGTCGGCGGGCGGCCTCCGCCGGACTGGCCGCGGCCGTCCTCGCCCTCTGCTCGGGTGGTGCGGTCTGGGCGGGCCTCGCGCTCGGGATCCCGGCGATCGGCGACCTCGGCGGTCCGGCGCTGGGAGTCGTCGCGCTCGTGCCGCTCGCGGTGTTCGAGGTCGCCGCCGCCGCGCCGCTCGCCGTGCAGGCGGCGCGCACCGCGCTCTCGAGCGCTCAGCGCCTGGCCGATCTGGACGCCGAGGCGGCGTCGCCGGCGCTCGCGACCGACGCGGACGTGGACCCGGACGCACCGGCTCCCCGGGGCGCCGGCATCGTCCTGCGCGACCTGTCGGTGAGCTGGCCCGGCGCGCACACGCCCGCGCTGCGGGGCGTCTCGCTCGACCTGCCGGAGGGTGCGCGCGTCCTCGTCACCGGCGGCAGCGGCTCCGGGAAGACGACGCTCGCGCACGCCCTGGTGCGCTTCCTCGACCACTCCGGCAGCTACCTCCTGGGTGGGGTCGAGGCGCGGACGCTGCCGCAGGCGGAGGTGCGGAAGCGGGTCGGACTCGTGGAGCAGCAGCCGTACCTCTTCGACGACACGATCCGGCAGAACCTCCTCTTCGCGCGGCCCGAGGCCCATGCCGCCGTGCTCGAGGCGGTGCTCGAGCGGGTCGGGCTCGGGCCCTGGGTCGCTGCACGCGGCGGGCTCGACGCGCGGGTGGGGGAGCGGGGCTCGCTCGTCTCGGGCGGCCAGGCTCAGCGGATCGCCCTCGCACGCGCACTCCTGGCCGATTTCCGCGTCCTGGTGCTGGACGAGCCGACGGCGTCGGTGGACGCTCCCGTGGCCGACGCTCTGCTCGGGGATCTGCTCCGCGCCGCCGAGGGGCGGACGGTGGTCCTGATCGCGCACCGGGTCGATCCCGGCCTGGAGTTCGACACGCGGATCCGGGTGGCGGACGGCACGGCGGCTCAGGAGCACCGGGCCGCCTGAGCAGGCGCCCGGCTCCGCGGGGCGGCCGGTCCGAGCGGCTGTTCAGCCGTGCTCTGTGGGGACCGAGGCCCGCGCCAGGGAGGCCGCGCGCGCCAGGCGCCCGCCCTCCGCCTCCCAGCGGTCGAGGACCGCGTCCGCCCGGGTCCGCGCCGCTCCAAGCAGCCCGGCCAGGAGCGGAGCGACGACGTCGCGGGCCAGCGGGTCGCTCAGCTCGTCCACGCGGGAGTCGCGGACGAAGCCCTCGAGCCGGGTGAGGTCGGAGCCGCGCAGCCACTCGGCTCGGGACTGCAGCAGCACGACGGCCGCCAGCCGCGGCTCGAACACCGCCGGCTCCCACAGCTCGGAGGAGAGGGCTGTCACGTCGTCGTGCTCGAGCGAGCGGAACTTCCTCAGCGCGTCGCGGACGGTGCCGCGGACCGCCCCGACCGAGGCGCCCGTCGAGTCGAGCCCTGCTCCCAGGCGCTCGCGCACGTCCTGCGCGCGCCAGACGTCGCCCTCGTACTCCAGGGCCGAGCGGATGAAGTCGCCGGGGTCGCTCACCCCTCCATCATGCGTCGCGCGTCAGCCCCGGCTGGCCCAGACGGCCCGTCCGATGCCGTCGTACTCGACGAGGCGGCCGTCGTCCTGCAGCACGAGGCGGTAGGGCGCGACGACGCCGCTCTGGCCGATGCCGAAGGAGATCCTCGGGAACCGCAGCCAGAGGATCCGGGAGTCGGCCACGTCGAGCCGGCCCTCGGAGCTCATCGAGAAGGCGGCACCGGAGGCGGAGGAGGTGTTCGTCGCCCAGTCCGCGCCGTTCGGCCCGTAGACGACGAAGTTGCCGTCGCGCTGCATCTCGGCCCGCCACTGCCCGCTCGCCGAGGTCAGCCGCGTGCCCGCGACGACGAGGCCGCTCGGGGAGAGCGAGTCGCGCACGACGAGCGCGGCACTGCTCCAGAGCACACCGGAGTCGTCCGCGATCCGGAGATCGCCCTCGCGGAGGACCATCGTGGCGCCCGGCTCGCCGGACGTGTCCGAGGCCCACAGGGGCGCGCCGTCCGCGGTGTAGACCACGGCGTTCCCGTCGTCCTGCATCCGGAGGACGTTGCCCCGGCCGCGGGTGCCGCTCGCCCAGAGAGCCCCGCCCTGCCCGTAGACCACGAGGTTGCCGTCCGCCTGCATCACCGCCGTGGTGCCTCCCTGGGTGGCGAGCCGGTTCCCCGCGTAGAGGGTGCTGCCGCGGCGGAGGGTGTCGGTGCGCGGCTCGTCGATCCGGCCGCCGATGCTGCTGGCCCAGGCGGCCGAGCCGCTGCGGCGGTAGATCACGAGATTGCCGTCGTCCTGCATCCGCAGCTCGCCGCCCGGGTCGGCCACCGTGCCGCTCGCCCAGACCGGGCGCCCGTCCGCGGCGTACACGACGAGGTTGCCGTCGTCCTGCATCCGCAGGCTGTCGCCGCGCCCCTGCGTGCCCGAGGCCCAGGTGGGACGGCCGCCGGCGGCGTAGACCACGGCGTTGCCGTCGGTCTGCATCACGAGGGAGGAGGCGCCGTCGGGGGACACCAGGCGCTCGCCGCGCGCGAGCTGCTCGCCGGCACGGAGGACCGCGGCGGAGGCGACGGCGGAGGACGCCGAGGGCGGGGCCTCGACCGCGGAGGCGGGCAGCGAGCCCAGCAGGAGCGCGCCCGTGGCGGCGAGCGCCGCGAGGGAGGCGGTCAGGGAGCGGCCGGAGGGGAGGTGCGTCATCGCAGGGGTCCTGTCGGGGAGGGCGGCGGGGTCGGGGGAATCGTCCCACGGCGGGGGAGACGACGACGCCCCCCGGTCCGGGGACCAGGGGGCGTCGTGGCGGAGGGGCGTCAGCCGCGGCTGGCCCAGACCGCGCGGCGGCTGTCGTACTCGACGAGGTTGCCGTCGTCCTGCATGACGAGCTTGTAGGGGCCGACCGACGCGGCGGGCGGGACGACCGACCATCCGCTCGTCGTCTCGGTGCCCACGGCGATCTGCCCGCTGGTGTCGAGGGCGAAGAAGCCGCCGGCGCGGGTGGTCTTCGACGCCCAGATCGGGCCGTTCTTGCCGTAGACGACGAAGTTGCCGTCCGCCTGCATCACCGCTCGGTAGACGCCGTTCGCGGAGCGGAGGAAGCTGCCCGCCTCGAGCGAGTTCGCCGCGTAGAGGGTGGTCGAGGGGAAGGCGGCCTGGCTGGTCCAGATCACGTCGTCGGACGGGTTCACGATGATCAGCGAGCCGGCGTTGTTGATGCCCAGGCGGAGGTCCTTGCCGCGCGTGCCCGAGAACCACTTGACAAAGCCGTCGGAGCCGTAGATGACGGCGTTGCCGTCCTTCTGCATGGTGATGCGGTTGCCGGAGCCGCCGGTGCCGGTGCCCCAGACGGCGCCCTGGGGGCCGTAGCCGACGAAGTTGCCGTCGTTCTGCATGACGGCGCTGAAGCGGCCGTCGGCGGAGGTGAGCTGGTGGACGGGGCGGAGGGTCTGCTCCGTGAACAGCGTGTCGGTCACCGGCTCGGCGATGACGCGGCGGACGCTGCTCGCCCAGGCGGGCGAGCCGTTCTCGCGGTAGACGACGAGGTTGCCGTCGGGCTGCATGATCACCGAGGCTCCCGCCTCGTTGATCGTGTTCGTGCTCCACACGGGGCCGCCCTTGGCGGAGTAGACGACCATGTTGCCGTCGGTCTGCATGACCAGGTGGTCGCCGCGGCCCTGGGTGTTCGTGGCGAAGGTGGGGCGGCCCTGCGGGTCGTAGACCACGGCGTTGCCGTCGGTCTGCATCCGGAACGAGTAGCCGTTCGTGCCCGAGACGATCCGCTGTCCGGCGGCCAGCTCCTCGCCGCCGACAAGGGCGTTGTAGTAGCTGACGGCCGCGCGGGCGGTCTGCTGGGCGGCCTCGGGCGACTCGCTCGCGGGAGCGAGGCCGGTCGGCGCCTCCTCGGAGGAGGACAGGGGCTTCTGCGGGTTCTCCGCGGCGAGGGCCGGGGTCGCGCCGAAGAGCAGGGCACCGGTCGCGACGAGCGCGATCAGCCCGGAGGCGAGAGGGCGGGGGGAGGGGGAACGCGTCATCGCAGGACTTTCTCGAGTGGCCGGCGGGGGCCGGGAGAGGGGGTACTCGATGCTCGCACGGCCGACGCCCGAGTGCGACCGGAACGGGGGCCCTCCGTCTGGGGGACGCGCGGGAGCTGAGGTCCTCCGCGGGGTCAGAGCGCCGGGAGGGGCCGCCTGAGAGCGTCCAGCCGCTTCCGCCAGGCGTCCAGGCGGCCCGGCTCCGCGGCGAGCGCCGGTCCGTCCACCCAGGCGGTCACCAGCCGGAGACCGTGCAGGGCGTTGGCCGTCCAGACCTCACGGCCCTCCAGCGACTCCGGCTCGGCCGGGGCCTCGATCACGTCCACGCCGAGCGCGCCGGCGAGCACTGAGACCGTGCGGGCCGTCACGCTGCGCACGCGCGTACTCGTCGCCGGAGGGACGACCAGCGCATCGCCCAGCCACCACAGGATCGCGCTGCTCGCTCCGTCGATGACGGCGCCGTCGGCGTCGAGCAGCACGGCCTCGTCCGCTCCCGCGGCGTGCGCGCGCGTGCGGAGGAGGGCAAGACGTGCGATGTCCGGCCCCTTCCAGGAGGGTGTCCGGCGCGGATCCACCGGGCTCGTCCACAGCACCACGGAGCGGGTCGTCGGCGGGGCGGGTCGCAGCCGGAGCCGCAGGGCGCCTCCCGAGAGCTCGACGCGCGGGAAGGACCGGCCCTCGCGGGGCAGGGCGGCGATCGCTGCGTCGAGGAACGCCTCGACGTCCGGGTGTCCTCCCGCCGAGGCGACGGAGGCGGCGAACCGCTCGCGGTGCAGGTCGAGTCCGCGGACCCGGCCCTCGTCCACCAGCCAGGAGTCGGCCGCGTCCAGGGAGGTGCCGGGTGGCTCGGGAACGCTCGTCAGGGCCCGCCCGTCCCACTCCCGAACCTGCTCGCCGTCCACGACCGCCTACGCTAGCCCAGTGGTCTCGGAGGATCGGCACGTCCGCTCGGTCGAGCTGCCCTGGGTCGATCCGGAGCTCGCGCACCACGCCCTGTTCGCCACGGCCGAGGCGTCGTTCTGGCTCGACTCGGGCCTCGGAGCGACGAGCGGCCGCTCCTACCTCGGGGCGTGCGCCCGCGAGGACGTGCTCCTCGTCGAGGCCGGCGGCGACGTGGCGGCGGCGCTCGCCGCGATCGACGACGAGGCCCCCGCGGGCGACCGCGCGCTCGGCCGCTACGGCTGGATCTCCTACGAGGCGGGAGCCGCCTCCGTCTCCCTGCCCTCGGCGCCGACCGGCCCCGCGGATCCGCCCGCTCTCGCCCTGCTCCGGGGCGACCCCGTGCTCGAGTTCGACCACGGGGCCCGGACCGTCCGCCTGGTCGCCACGGGAGACGTGCAGGAGCTCACCGCGCGCCTGCTCGAGCTCGTCGGGGCGCCCGCACCCGCGGACCCCGCGGATCCCGAGCCCGCCGGCGTCCCGGTCCGCCGTCACTCCGCCGCCGAGTACACGGCGCTGATCGGCCGCTGCCAGGAGGCCATCCGCGCGGGGGACGCCTACCAGCTCTGCCTCACCGACGAGATCGTCGTCGAGGGCCGGTTCGATCCGGTCGAGGCGTACCGTCGCCTCCGCCGCTCCAGCCCGAGCCATCACGGCGGGCTGATCCGCCTCGGCCCGCTCGCGCTCGTCAGCGCCTCGCCCGAGCGGTTCCTCACCGGCGGGGCCGACGGACGCGTCGCCACGCATCCCATCAAGGGCACGCGTCCCCGGGGCCGGGACGCCGACGAGGACCGCGCGCTCCGGGACGAGCTCGTGTCGAGCGTGAAGGAGCGGGCCGAGAACGTGATGATCGTGGACCTCGTCCGCAACGACCTCGCCCGGATCGCCGCCCCCGGCTCCGTCGTCGTCGACCGCCTGCTCGAGGTGGAGAGCTACCCGCACGTCCACCAGCTGGTCAGCGAGGTCTCGGCCCGCCGCGCGCCGGGCGTCGGGATCGCCGAGCTGATCGCGGCCCTCTTCCCGGCCGGCTCGATGACGGGAGCGCCCAAGCGCCGGGCGGTGGAGCTGCTGCGGGAGTGGGAGGGCGGTCCCCGCGGCGTCTACTCCGGCGCCTTCGGCCGCCTGGGCTCGGACGGCTCACTGGACCTCGCGATGACCATCCGCACCCTCGTGCTCGACGGCGAGCGCGCCCGCCTGGGGACCGGCGGCGGCATCACCGCGCTCTCGGTGCCGGAGGAGGAGGTCGAGGAGACGCGGCTGAAGGCGCGGGCGCTCCTCGCGGTGCTGGGCGCCGCCGAGGAGTGAGCGGGCGCCGCGTTCGTCTGCCGTGCGCGCAGGGCCAGTAGGGTTGATGGTCGAACGCAGCCGCCCACGCGTGCGCGTTCTCCCCCTCCTTCAGAAGTGAGAAGCACCTGTGGCAGAAGACACCTCCCGGCAGACCGGCGCGAGCGACGAGGAGCGCTACGACTTCCGAGCGCTCCAGGAGAAGTGGCTCCCGATCTGGGAGGAGACGCGCCCGTTCGCGACGGACGACCCCGACGACAAGCGCCCCCGCAAGTACGTGCTCGACATGTTCCCGTACCCCTCGGGCGACCTGCACATGGGCCACGCCGAGGCGTACGCGCTCGGAGACGTGATCGCGCGCTACTGGCGCCAGCAGGGCTTCAACGTCCTCCACCCGATCGGCTGGGACAGCTTCGGCCTGCCCGCCGAGAACGCCGCGATCAAGCGCGGGCTGAACCCGGTCACCTGGACCTACGACAACATCGAGCAGCAGAAGCGCTCGATGAAGCGCTACGCCGCGTCCTTCGACTGGGACCGCGTGCTGCACACCTCCGACCCTGAGTACTACAAGTGGAACCAGTGGCTGTTCCTCAAGATGTACGAGAAGGGCCTCGCCTACCGCAAGGACAGCTGGGTCAACTGGGACCCGGTGGACCAGACGGTTCTGGCGAACGAGCAGGTCCTCGCGGACGGCACCTCCGAGCGCTCCGGCGCGGTCGTGGTCAAGAAGAAGCTCACGCAGTGGTACTTCAAGATCACCGACTACGCCGACCGCCTGCTCGACGACCTGAACCAGCTCGAGGGATCCTGGCCGTCGAAGGTCATCGCCATGCAGCGCAACTGGATCGGCCGCTCCATCGGCGCCGACGTCGAGTTCGAGATCGAGGGCCGCGACGAGCGCGTCACCGTCTTCACCACGCGCCCCGACACGCTCTACGGGGCGACCTTCATGGTCGTCGCGCCCGACTCCGACCTCGCCTCCGAGCTGGTCGAGGGCTCCGAGCCCGCGATCCGCGACGCGTTCCGCAGCTACCTCGAGACGGTGCAGAAGTCGAGCGAGATCGAGCGCCTGACCGCCGACCGCCCCAAGACCGGCGTGTTCCTCGGCCGCTACGCGGTGAACCCCGTGAACGGCGAGCGGCTGCCGATCTGGGCCGCCGACTACGTCCTCTCCGACTACGGCCACGGAGCCGTCATGGCCGTGCCGGCGCACGACCAGCGCGACCTCGACTTCGCCCGCGCCTTCGACCTGCCCGTGCGCGTGGTCGTCGACACCAACGCCTCCGTCACCGGGGCGATCCCGGTCATCCCGGAGGACCCGGAGGAGCTGGCCGCGCTCGAGAAGGAGTACTCGCTCGACCCCGCCACGACCGGCGAGGCGCTGACCGGCGACGGCCGCCTGATCAACTCCGGGCCGCTCGACGGGCTCTCCAAGCGCACCGCCATCGAGCGCGTCATCAGGATGCTCGAGGAGCGCGGCCGCGGCCGCTCGGCCAAGAACTACCGCCTGCGCGACTGGCTGATCTCGCGCCAGCGCTACTGGGGCACCCCCATCCCGATCATCCACGGAGCCGACGGCGAGCTCGTGCCGGTTCCCGAGGACCAGCTGCCCGTCGTCCTGCCCTCCACCGACGGCCTCGATCTGCAGCCGAAGGGCTCGTCGCCGCTCGGAGCGGCGGAGGACTGGGTGAACGTGCCGCACCCGGTGGACGGCTCGCCCGCGCGCCGCGACCCGGACACGATGGACACCTTCGTCGACTCCTCGTGGTACTTCCTCCGCTTCCTCTCGCCGAAGGACGACACGCAGGCCTTCGATCCGAAGCTCGCCGAGAAGTGGGCGCCCGTCGACCAGTACGTCGGAGGCGTGACGCACGCGATCCTGCACCTGCTGTACGCGCGCTTCATCACCAAGGTGCTGTTCGACCTGGGCTACGTGTCGTTCACGGAGCCGTTCACGGCGCTGCTCAACCAGGGCATGGTGCAGATGGACGGCGCGGCGATGTCGAAGTCGAAGGGCAACATCGTCCGCCTCTCGGACCAGCTGGACGAGTTCGGCGTCGACGCCGTGCGCCTGACGATGGCGTTCGCCGGCCCGCCCGAGGACGACATCGACTGGGCCGACGTCTCGCCCGGCGGCAGCGCGAAGTTCCTCGCCCGCGCCTGGCGCCTGGCGAAGGACGTCACCTCGAGGCCCGACGTCGAGTGGAAGTCGGGCGACGCGGCTCTGCGCCGCCAGACCCACCGCTTCCTCGCGGAGTCCCCGTCGCTGATCGAGGCGTTCAAGTTCAACGTCGTGGTCGCGCGGCTGATGGAGCTCGTCAACGCGACCCGCAAGGTCGTCGACTCGGGCGCCGGGGCCGGGGACCCCGCGGTTCGCGAGGCGGTCGAGGTGGTCGCGATGGCTCTCAACCTGTTCGCGCCGTACACGGCCGAGGACATGTGGCACCGTCTGGGCTACGAGGGCACCGTCGCGCACGCGCTGTGGCGCAAGGCCGACCCGTCGCTGCTGGTCGAGGAGAAGGTCACGGCGATCCTGCAGGTCGACGGCAAGGTCCGCGACCGGCTCGAGGTCTCGCCGAAGATCTCCTCCGACGAGCTCGAGGAGAAGGCGCGGGCCACGGCCGGCGTCGCCCGGGCTCTCGTCGGCCGCGAGGTCGTGAAGGCGATCGTGCGGGCCCCGCGCCTGGTGAACCTGGTGACGAAGGCGGTCTAGCCGCCGATCCGTCCCGACGGGGCTCCTCCTCTCGCGGGAGGGGCCCCGTCGTGCGTCCTGCGCCGGTGCTGCCCTCTCCTCCACAGGGAGGCGATCCGGCGGGCTCTCCCCGGATCGGTGTCGGCGGCCGCTCCGGGCGGGGACACGGGTCCTACCGTCGGCGGATGCCAGAGACCAGCGGGACGGACGACGAGCAGCTGACGGCGCTGCTGCGGCCCCGCCGCGCCCGCCCGCGCTGGCGCGTGGGAGTGGGAGCGGCGGTCGTGCTCGTCATCGGCGCCGCGGTGGTCGCGGTGCTGCTCGCGGGAGCGCGGTCGAGCGGTCATGAGCGGGTCCTGGAGCCCGCCGTGTCGACGAGTGCGCCCGCTGCTGCGGCGGTCGAGTCGCTGTACGTGCACGTGGCCGGGGAGGTCGCCTCTCCGGGGCTGTACGTCCTGTCGCCGGAGGCGCGGGTGGCGGACGCGGTCGCCGCCGCCGGAGGGTTCCAGGAGTCGGCGGAGCGCGCGGCGGTCAACCTGGCCCGGAGGCTCGTGGACGGCGAGCAGATCGTCGTGCCGGCCGTGGGAGCGGCGCCGGCCGCGGCGGGAGCCGCTCCGGGCGGGGCCGCTCCAGGAGGGGCCTCCGCCGCCGGATCCGTGCTGAGCCTGAGCACGGCGACGGCGGCCCAGCTGGAGGAGCTGCCCGAGATCGGCCCGGCGACCGCGAAGAAGATCGTCGCCCACCGGGAGGCGAACGGCCCGTTCTCCTCTGTCGACCAGCTGCTCGAGGTCCCCGGGATCGGGGAGAAGACGCTCGCCGCGTTCCGCGACCAGGTCGCGCCGTGAGGAGCGTGCGGGCGGCGGACCTGCGGCTCCTGCCGGCAGCGGTGTTCGCCTGGACCACGGCGTGGGCGGCCGGGATGCTGCCGGTCGCGGCGGTGCTCGACGGGGGCCTCTCGTGGTGCGCCGCGGGCTGGGTGCTCCTCGGGGCGGCGTGCGTCCTGCTCCGGCGCGGCCTCGGCGAGCGGCTGGTCGGAGCGGTGCTCGTCGCGGGCGCGGGTGCCGCCCTCGCCCTCACCTCCGTCGTCGCCGCGGCGCCCGGTGACCACCCGGCGTCGATGCGGGAGGCGCAGGAGGATCGCGCCCTCACCCCGGTCACCGTGCGCGTCGATACGGGTGCCCGACCGCTCGCGACCGGGGGAGTGTGGTTCGACGCGACGGCGCTGCGGGTGGGAGACGCGTCGACCGCGGCCCCCGTCCGCGTGCTGCTCGCCGATCCCGGCGGTCGTCTGCCCGTGGGCGCCGAGCTCGACCTGGAGGCGCGTGCTGCGGCGCAGGAGGGGCCCGTCGGCGAGGCGACGATGCTGAGAGCGGCGTCCGTTGAGGACCGGCGCGGTCCCGGGGGAGCGGCGGCCGTCGCGGAGGTGCTGCGCTCGCGCTTCCTCGAACGCGCGGCGCTGGTCGGCGGCGATGTGGCGGGTCTGCTGCCGGGCCTCGCGACCGGCGACACGTCCGCGCTCGACGTGGGGCTCGAGGAGGCGATGCGCACCGCGTCGCTCACCCACCTGACCGCCGTCTCGGGCGCCAACTGCGCCGTGGTGGTGGTCGCCGGCTGGACGATCGCGGCGCTCCTCGGCGCAGGGCGCCGCCTCCGGACCGTCGCCGCCCTCGCCCTGCTCGCCGGCTTCGTCGTGCTGGTGACCCCCGAGCCGAGCGTGGTGCGGGCCGCCGTGATGGCGACGGTGGTCCTCCTCGCGCGGCTCGGGCGCCGCTCCGGAGCGGCCGTGCCCGCTCTGCTCGCGACCGTCGTCCTCCTCGTGGCCGCCGACCCCTCGATCGCGGGGAGGCTCGGCTTCGTGCTGTCCGTCCTCGCCACCGCCGGACTCCTGCTTCTCGCCGAGCCGATCGCGGGCGCTCTCGGGCGGGTGCTGCCCCGGCCTCTCGCCCTGCTGCTCGCGGTGCCGACCGCGGCGCAGCTCGCCTGCCAGCCCGTGCTGCTGCTCGTGGACCCGTCGGTGCCGGTGTACGGGGTGCTCGCCAACCTGCTCGCCGAGCCCGCGGCACCCGCCGCGACCGGGCTCGGGCTCGTCGGCTGCCTGCTCGCTCCCTGGTGGCCCGGAGCCGCCGACGCGGCGATCCGTCTCGCCGCCGTTCCCGCCTGGTGGATCGCCTCGATCGCCCGCGCCGTCGACTCGTGGCCCGCTCCGAGGATCGCCTGGTGGCCCGGCGTGGGAGGAGCGCTCGCGCTCACCGTGCTGACCCTGCTCGCCCTCGTGCTCGTCACGCAGTCGCCGCGGCTCGCGCGGGTGCGCCGGATCGCCGCCGTCGGGCTGGCGTGCGCGATCGCGGCCGCCGGCGGCACCACCGTCGCCACGCCGCTCCTCCGCGCCGCCTCGGTTCCCGAGGACTGGCGTGTCGCGATGTGCGACGTCGGGCAGGGCGACGCGGTCCTCCTCCGCGGAGACGCGGGCGTGCTGCTCGTCGACACGGGGCCCGAGCCCGCACCGCTCGAGGCCTGCCTCCGCCTGATGGGAGTGGACCGGATCCCGCTGCTGGTGCTCACGCACTACGACCTCGACCACGTCGGCGGGCTCCAGGCCGTCCTCGGACGGACCGACGCCGCGCTCGTCGGGCCCGCCGCGGGCCGCGACGACGAGCGCGACCGGGCGGCGCTCACCGGCGCGGGGGTCGCCGTGCAGGAGGCGGTCCGCGGCGACAGCGGCGCGCTCGGCTCGCTGCGCTGGCGGGTCGAGTGGCCGGAGCGGCGGAGCGCGCTGCGGGGCAACGAGGCGAGCGTGACCCTCCGGGTCGACATCGGCGCGGACGCCCGCGGCGGCCCGCTCTCCGTCGCGCTCCTGGGCGACCTCGGCGAGCAGGAGCAGGGACGCGTCTCCCGGCTGCCGGTCGGCCGGGTCGACGTCGTCAAGGTCGCGCATCACGGCTCCGCCGACCAGTCGCCCGCCCTCTACGACGCGCTCGGCGCGAGCGTCGGGCTGATCTCCGTCGGGGCGGAGAACGACTACGGACATCCGAATCCGTCGCTCCTCGCTCTGCTGGCCGAGCGCGGGGTCGAGGCGCTGAGGTCGGATGTCGAGGGTACGGTCGTGCTCGCGTCCCGCAGCGACGGGATCGCGGTCTGGGTGAGCGGCGCGACGGCTCCCGCGGCGGCCTCGGGGCGCCGTGAGCGGGCCGTAGGGTGGAGGGCGCTCGGACGGGCGCGGCACGGAAGGACACGGCATGGCAGGCAGGGCCCCGGCGCGCGCGAAGGCAGCGCCCTCGAAGGCGGCGATCCCGCAGCTCGCCTGGAACCAGACCCGGCCGGCGCCGATCGTGCTGATCACCGGCCCGGAGCAGTTCCTCGCCGACCGCGCGCTGCGCTTCCTCCGTGAGTTCCTCCGGGCCGAGGATCCGAGCCTCGAGGTCAGCGACATCGACGCCGGCGGCTACGCGCCGGGGGAGCTGCTGACGCTCGCGAGCCCGTCCCTCTTCGACGAGCCCCGCCTCATCCGCGTCTCGAACGTCGAGAAGTGCACGGACGCGTTCCTCCTCGAGACCCTCGACTACCTCTCGGCGCCCGCGGACGGGGCGACCCTGGTGCTCCGCCACGGCGGCGGCAACCGGGGCAAGAAGCTCCTCGACGCCATCCGCTCGGGTACGGGCGGCGGCATCGAGATCGTCTGCGCCGAGCTCAAGCGCGAGAGCGACAAGGTCGACTTCGCGATCGCCGAGTTCCGCACCGCCGGCCGCACGGCGACCACCGGTGCCGTCCGAGCCCTGGTGTCGGCGTTCTCCGACGACCTCGACGAGCTCGCGTCGGCGTGCCAGCAGCTGCTGTCCGACGTCACCGGAGAGATCACCGAGGCGACCGTGGCGAAGTACTACGGCGGCCGCGTCGAGACCACGGCCTTCACCGTCGCCGACTCGGCGATCGCGGGCCGTCACGGCGAGGCGCTGCTCGGGCTCCGCCACGCCCTCGCCTCCGGTGCCGACCCGGTACCGATCGTCGCCGCGTTCGCGAGCAAGCTGCGGACCATGGCGAAGGTCGCCGGCTCGCGCGAGGGCTCGGGCCAGGTCGCCTCGCGTCTGGGCCTCGCTCCGTGGCAGGTGGACCGGGCCCGGCGCGACCTTCAGGGCTGGACCGGCGAGGGCCTCGGCACCGCGATCCTGACGATCGCCGATGCCGACGCGAACGTGAAGGGCGCCACCCGCGACCCCGTGTACGCCCTCGAGCGCATGGTCTCCGTCGTCTCCGCCCGGGGCCTCTGACCCGCCCGAAAGGCCCTGCTCCCGCGATCCGCTTCGACCTCGTCTCCGGCGGGTCTCGATCCGCCGCTCCGCGGCTACTCGACCAGCAGTGAGGGGATCACCTCCCCTCGCAGGGTCGCACCGCGGCCGACGAAGAGTCGGACGACGACCCCGCAGGGTCACCGGCGATCCGCGTGTCAGCGGATCGTCGTACCCGGAACGCTCCCCGCTCCTCCCACCGCGACCGTCATGAGACCCGACCGCGCCACGTCCGATGGACGACGAAGCGTCGCCCGTCGACCTCGCAGGGTCACCGGCGATCCGCGTGCGAGCGGATCGTCGTACCCGGAACGAAACCCGCTCCTCCCACCGCAACCATGCGCGGAAGCCGACCGCGCGACGGGCGACGAGGCACGAGGAGCCCGTCGACCGCGAAGCTGCAACGACGAAGGGCCCGGCCAATGGCCGGACCCTTCGTCGTTGCAGCTTCGCGCAGTATTACAGCGCGGCGACCTGCTTCGCGATGGCCGACTTGCGGTTCGCTGCCTGGTTCTTGTGGATGACGCCCTTGCTGGCGGCCTTGTCGAGCTTCTTGGCGGCGAAGGCGAGGGCGGTGCCGGCCTTCTCGGTGTCACCGGCGGCGATGGCGGTGTGGACCGAGCGGATGGCGGTCTTCAGCTCGCTCTTGACGGCCTTGTTGCGCTCGTTCGCCTTCTTGTTGGTGAGGTTGCGCTTGATCTGCGACTTGATGTTTGCCACGTGGATTACCTTCTTCTCGGATGTGCGTGTGTGCAGCCGGCTACTCGACGGAGTGCCCCTTCCGCGGGCGTCTGAACGCCCTGCGGTGCGACTGGAGGTCGCCGGCTTCTGATCACTCCACGCCTGCCGGGTGTCCGGAGGGGGAGCGCAAGCCAACAAGGAACTTTAGCGCACCCGTCGTCACCCTTCAACCGCGCCGCGCCCGCGGGTGCGGCGCCGTCCGGGTCGGGGCCGCCGGGGCGACACGCCGGGGGAGGCGGACCGCCGTGGCGTCTCGCGGTCCGGGCCCGCCGGTAACGTGACGCCGGTGCCCCGTCTCGCCGATCACCTCTCCGCGGTGCCGCCCTCGGGCATCCGCCACCTGTTCGAGATCGCGCTGCGGCTCGACGGAGTCACCCTCCTCGCGGTGGGCGAGCCCGACGTGCCGACCGCGCCGCACATCATCGAGGCGGCCCGAGCGGCGTGGGCGGCCGACGACACCCGCTACGGGCCCAACGGCGGCGTGCCCGAGCTCCGGCGGGCCATCGTGGAGAAGCTGGCGCGCGACAACGGCATCGAGGCGGACGTCGAGCAGGTCTGGGTGACCGTCGGCGCCACGCAGGCGCTGCACCAGGCGATGACGCTCCTGCTCGGGCCCGGCGACGAGGTGCTCATCCCCGACCCGGGCTACACCGTCTTCACGACCAACGCGCGGACCATCGGCGCCGTCCCCGTGCCGTACACGCTGCGCGCCGAGAACGCCTTCCTCCCCGATCCCGACGAGGTCGAGCGCCTGATCACCGACCGGACCCGCGTCCTGATCGTCAACAGCCCCTCCAACCCGCTCGGCGTGGTGTTCCCGAGGGAGGTCCTCGAGCGCCTGCTCGACATCGCCCGGCGCCACGACCTGTGGGTGCTCAGCGACGAGGTCTACGAGTACTTCACCTACGGGCGCCCGCACGTGAGCCTCGCGGCGATCGCCCAGGAGCGCGGGGACGACGCCGACCGCGTCCTCAGCGTCTTCTCCTTCTCGAAGACGTACGCGATGACCGGTGTCCGCGTCGGCTACCTCGTGACGCCTCCGGGCTTCACGTCGATCATGGTCACGGTGCAGGAGGCGGCCATCAGCTGCGTCGCCACTCCGGACCAGCGCGCCGCCCTCGCCGCTCTGACCGGGCCGCAGGACGCCGTGGCCTCCGCCTCCGACCACTACCTCGCCAACCTGCGGCTCGCGACGGGCGTGCTCGACGAGCGGGGGATCGCCTACCGCGAGCCCGAGGGCGCGTTCTACCTGTGGATCGACATGGCGCACGCGACCGGCGGGGACGTCGCCTCCTGGGTCGAGTCGTTCCTCCTCGAGACCCTCGTCGCCGTCGCTCCCGGCAGCGCCTTCGGCCGCACCGGCGAGGGCTGGATCCGCGTCTGCCTCGCCGCTGACCCCGCGGCGCTGGAGCACGGGCTGCGCGCCCTCCCGGCCCCGGTGCGCGGATGAGCGCCGCCGAGGTGCTGGTCCGGCGCGTCCGGGCGGAGGAGTACGACGAGGTCTCGCGCCTGCGGCTCGCCGCCTACGCCCACGACTACGAGCTGGGGGAGGAGTACGCCGCCGACGTCGCCGCGGTCGCCCGGCACGACGTCGAGGGCGAGGTCTGGGTCGCCGTCGAGTGCGACGGGCGGATCCTCGCCACGGTCACCACCGCGCGCCCGGGCGCGAACCTGTACGAGCTCGGCCGCCCCGGCGAGCTGGACTGGCGGCTTCTCGCCGTCGCCCCGGAGGCACGCGGGCGGGGTCTCGGGCGGCTGCTCACCGAGTTCGTCGTGATGCTCGCCGCCGAGCGGGGCCTCCAGCGGGTCGTGATGAACAGCGGCACGCTGATGACCACCGCGCACGCCCTCTACGAGAGCATGGGCTTCGTCCGCCTCGGCGAGCGGGAGAACCCGCCCGGCGTCGAGCCCACCCGCACCTACGGACTCGATCTGTAGCCGCCGGTCCCGGCCTCCGCCGCCGGGCATGGGACACTGGTCCCACGATGTCTCCACGTGCACACTCCGGGCTCGAGCCCGCCGCGACCGATCCGGCGTCCATCCGCAACTTCTGCATCATCGCCCACATCGACCACGGCAAGTCCACCCTCGCCGACCGGATGCTCGGCATCACGGGTGTCGTCGAGGACCGGGCGATGCGCGCGCAGTACCTCGACCGCATGGACATCGAGCGCGAGCGCGGCATCACGATCAAGTCGCAGGCCGTGCGGATGCCGTGGGAGCGCGACGGGCGCACGTTCGCCCTGAACATGATCGACACTCCGGGCCACGTCGACTTCTCCTACGAGGTCAGCCGCTCGCTGGCGGCCTGCGAGGGCGCGATCCTCCTGGTCGACGCGGCGCAGGGCATCGAGGCCCAGACGCTCGCGAACCTCTACCTCGCGCTCGAGAACGACCTCACGATCATCCCGGTCCTGAACAAGATCGACCTGCCGGCCGCGGATCCCGAGAAGTACGCGAAGGAGCTCGCGAGCCTGATCGGCGGCGACCCGGACGACGTCCTCCGCGTCTCCGGCAAGACCGGCATGGGCGTCGAGGCGCTGCTCGACCGCGTCACCGAGCTCATCCCGCCGCCCGTCGGCGACCCCTCCGCCCCTGCGCGCGCCATGATCTTCGACTCCGTGTACGACGCCTACCGCGGGGTCGTCACCTACGTCCGGATGATCGACGGCAAGCTCTCGCCGCGCGAGAAGATCCAGATGATGTCGACCCGCGCCACGCACGAGATCCTCGAGATCGGCGTGTCGAGCCCCGAGCCCGTCGCGACGCAGGGTCTCGCGGTCGGCGAGGTGGGCTACCTGATCACCGGTGTGAAGGACGTGCGCCAGTCGAAGGTCGGCGACACCGTCACCACGGCGTCCAAGCCCGCGACGCAGGCGCTGCCCGGCTACACCGAGCCGCTCCCGATGGTCTTCTCGGGCCTGTACCCGATCGACGGCAGCGACTACCCGGACCTGCGCGAGGCCCTCGACAAGCTCAAGCTCTCGGACGCGGCGCTCGTGTACGAGCCCGAGACGTCGGTGGCGCTCGGCTTCGGCTTCCGCTGCGGCTTCCTCGGCCTCCTGCACCTCGAGATCATCACCGAGCGCCTGCAGCGCGAGTTCGGTCTCGACCTCATCACCACGGCGCCCTCGGTCATCTACGAGGTCTCGACGGAGGACAAGAAGACCGTCACCGTCACGAACCCGAGCGAGTTCCCCGTCGGCAAGATCGCCGCCGTCACGGAGCCGATCGTCAAGGCCGCGATCCTCGCGCCGAAGGACTACGTCGGCACGATCATGGAGCTCTGCCAGAGCCGCCGAGGGACCCTGATCGGCATGGAGTACCTGGGCGAGGACCGGGTCGAGATCCGCTACCACATGCCCCTCGGCGAGATCGTCTTCGACTTCTTCGACAACCTCAAGTCGAAGACCGCCGGCTACGCCTCGCTCGACTACGAGCCCGCCGGCTCACAGGAGGCCGACCTGGTGAAGGTCGACATCCTGCTGCAGGGCGAGCAGGTCGACGCGTTCAGCGCGATCGTGCACCGCGAGAAGGCCTACGCCTACGGCGTGCTGATGACGGGGCGCCTGCGCAAGCTGATCCCGCGGCAGCAGTTCGAGGTGCCGATCCAGGCCGCCATCGGCGCCCGGATCATCGCCCGCGAGTCGATCAGCGCGATGCGCAAGGACGTCCTGGCCAAGTGCTACGGCGGCGACATCACCCGCAAGCGCAAGCTCCTCGAGAAGCAGAAGGAGGGCAAGAAGCGCATGAAGATGGTGGGCCGCGTCGAGGTCCCCCAGGAGGCGTTCATCGCCGCGCTCTCCGGCGACGTCGAGACCAAGGACAAGAAGTAGCGCGACCCCCCTCGCCGGCGCCCTCCTCCCTCCCGGACGGGTGACACACCCCCCGTCCGGGACATCGTGTCCGCGGGGATTGCGGCGCCTCACAGCGGACCGATAGCTTTCGGACGCCAGGACGCGGCCGTGGATCGAGACCGATCCGCACGGGGGGCTGCAGCGTCGACGACCGGTCCTCCACCATGACGAAGGGTGGTAGTCCGTGGTGCCTACGAGCACGAGGAAGCGCTGGATCAGGACGGGGGCGGCGCTCGCGAGCATCGCGGCCGTCGCAGCGGGATCGCTGGTGGCGGCGGGACCGGCCTCCGCAGCGAACAAGGTGATCCCGGTCGCGCCCGCGCCCTACTTCTGGTCGGACAGCGCCCGGTTCGGCACCGACGTGCCGCTGCCGGTGGCCGCAGACGCGACCACGCTGACCGTCGAGCTGCCCGACTCCACCGCTCCCGACACCTTCACCGAGTGGTCGTACCCCGGCTACCGGGTCGTGGAGTGGCAGCTGGGCAGCACCGCGACGGACCTCGCGAGCGGCGAATCCGTCGTCGACACCGCCACCAACTCGATCGAGATCCCGATCGGGCGCGCCGCCGGCTCCTTCGGCGGCACCTCGCTCTCGCTCCTCCTGAACGGCGCCGAGGACGAGGCGGACGACGCGTACGCTCCGGCCGGCGTCGACCGGACCGGCTTCGTCCTCGCCCTCTCCGCCACCCTCGCGGTGACGGCTGCGAGCGGAACCGCGGATGCCGACCTCGACCTGTCGACGTCCACCTCCTCCGACCGCGCCGTCGGCGGCGAATTCTGGGCCGGCGGCGGCACCGTCACCGAGGCCGGCGCGGGCGACGTCATCGTCCTCGACTCCGGTGTCCCCGGCTTCTTCGACCTCGCGGGCCTCAGCGCCACGGTCGGCACGGAGGACGGCGGCCGCCTGAAGGCCGCTCCCACGGTCGTGGAGGGCGGACGGGGCGTCGCGATCCGGCCGACCCAGGAGTTCTTCGACCGCTACCTGAACTTCAGCGACACGACGCCGCTCGGCGCCCCGTCGGTCGAGGTGAAGGGACTCAGCCGCGGCGGGGAGCAGCCTTCCGGCACCGGCGTCATCGTGCGCGCGCCGCTGCGCGTCGTCCCGTCGACCACCACCCCGACGCCGACGCCGGGCACCGGCCCGGAGGTCGTCCGCCTCGCGGGCACCGACCGCCAGGGCACCGCCGTCGAGATCTCGAAGGCGACCTTCACCACCCCCGGCGTGCCCGTCGTCTACATCGCCACCGGCGCGAACTTCCCCGACGCGCTCAGCGCCGGACCCGCCGCCGCGAAGCAGGGCGGCCCGCTCCTCCTGGTCGACCGCGACTCGGTGAGCCAGGTCGTCCGCGACGAGCTCACCCGTCTCGCGCCCCAGCGGATCGTCGTCGTCGGCTCCGACCTCAGCGTCAGCGACGCCCTCGCCACGGACCTCGGCCAGTACGCGAACGGGAGGGTCTTCCGCCTCGGAGGCACCGACCGCTACGACACGTCGCGGAAGATCATCGAGAGCGCCTTCGGAGGCGGCTCGCCGAAGGGGGCCTGGCTCGCGACCGGCGAGAAGTTCCCCGACGCGCTCAGCGCCACCGCCGCCGCAGGCAAGAACTCCGCCCCCGTCGTCCTCGTGAACGGCGGCCTCCCGGCGGCCGACCCGACCACGGTCGGGATCCTGCGGGGGCTCCGGCCTCCGGTGCTCACCATCGCGGGCTCCGAGCTGTCGGTCAGCGCGGGCATCCAGAACTCCCTCACGGTGCCGGCCGGACCGGCCGTGACCCGCATCGGCGGAGTCGACCGCTACGACACCTCGGAGCAGCTCAACCGGGCGGCCTTCCCCCGCGGGTCGAAGACCGTGTTCCTGGCCACCGGCGAGAACTTCCCCGACGCCCTGGCCGGAGCCGCGGCCGCCGGGCGCACGGGGAGCCCCCTCTTCGCCGTGCCCCCGACCTGCGTTCCGGTCAAGGTGCTGCAGGACATCAAGGCCGGCGGAGCGACGCGCGTCGTCCTCCTCGGCGGCACCGGCACCCTGTCGGCGGCCGTCCAGAAGCTGACTCCCTGCAGCTGACCCGACCCGCACCACGACGAGGGCCCTCCTCCCGCTCCGGCGGGGGAGGGCCCTCCGTCGTTCCCGGCTCGGGGCGGCGACGGTCGGATACGCTGGGTCGGATGGACAGCACCACCCGGCGCGCGGACTCGACGCGCGCCGCGCTCGAGGAGTCCGGGAAGAAGGTCGGGACGTGAGCATCCGCCGCTCCAACTTCGAGGGCCAGCCGCAGGTCACCTACGCGGCCGTCGGCGGCACTCTGGCCCCCGACCTGCTCGAGTACCCGCCGGACGGCTTCACGGCCGAGCGCTTCGAGGCCCGGCTCGGCTCGGGTGACGAGCGCTTCGCCATCACCACCGCCTCCCTGATGACCTGGGGCGTGCAGCGCGGCAGCGGCATCGAGGTGACCGACATCACCAGCGGCAGCGGCGTGCAGTACACCGGGGTCAACTTCGACGCCGCGGGCACCCCGATCGACCTCGTCAGCCGGCCGACGGAGGAGCACTTCGCTCCCGACGGCACCCCGTACATCACCGCCGGCGTGACCGCCGTGCTCCGTGTGACCCTGCTCGGCCGCGTCTTCGACGCCCCGGTGCGCGTCGTCTACGTCGTCGACGAGCCCGACCAGGTCGGCTTCGCCTACGGCACCCTCGAGGGCCACCCCGAGAGCGGCGAGGAGTCCTTCGTCGTCGAGAAGCGCGCGGACGACTCGGTCTGGCTCGTCATCCGGGTCTTCTCGCGTCCCTCCACCCGCCTCTACCGCCTGGGCGCGCCGGTGCTGCGCGCCGTGCAGAAGCGCCAGGTCGCCAAGTACCTGCGCGCGCTGCTGCCGGCGCGCGTCAGCTGACGTGGGGAGCGCCCTCCCGATCGCCGATCCTGCTCCGCTCGACGGCGGACTGCCCGCGTCCGTCGTCGACGGCGTGGAGCAGCGCGACCTCGGCCTCTACGTGCACGTGCCGTTCTGCCGGGTCCGCTGCGGGTACTGCGACTTCAACACCTACACGGCGACCGAGCTCCGCGGGGCGAAGCAGCAGGACTACGCCGACGAGGCGATCACCGAGATGGCTCTCGGCGCCGAGGTGCTCGAGCGCTCGGGCCTGCCCCGGCGCCCCGCCCGCACGGTCTTCTTCGGCGGCGGGACGCCCACGCTGCTGCCCGCCGGCGACCTGGTGCGGATGCTGGACGGTCTCCGCACCCACTTCGGGGTCGCGCCCGACGCCGAGATCACCACCGAGGCGAACCCGGACTCCGTCGACGCCGCCTACCTCCGCGCGCTGGCCGAGGCGGGCTTCACCCGCGTCAGCTTCGGGATGCAGTCGGCCGTGCCGCACGTCCTCGCCACGCTCGAGCGCACCCACGACCCGGAGCGGGTCCCGCTCGTGGTCGAGTGGGCGCGGGAGGCCGGCCTGCAGGTCAGCCTCGACCTCATCTACGGCACGCCGGGGGAGTCCCTGGCCGACTGGGAGCGGTCGCTCGACTCCGCGCTCGCCAACCGGCCGGACCACCTCTCGGCCTACGCCCTGATCGTGGAGGACGGCACGAAGCTCGCCCGGCAGATCCGCCGCGGCGAGGTCGCGACCCCGGACGACGACCTCACGGCCGACATGTACGAGCTCGCCGACGCGCGCCTGGCCGCTGCCGGGTACTCCTGGTACGAGGTCAGCAACTGGGCGCGCGACGACGCCCACCGCTCCCGGCACAACCTCTCGTACTGGCTCGGCCACGACTGGTGGGGCGTCGGTCCCGGCGCGCACAGCCACGTCGGGGGCGTGCGCTGGTGGAACGTGAAGCACCCGGCGGCCTACGCCGACCGGCTGAGCACCGGGGCCTCGCCCGCTGCCGGGCGGGAGACGCTCGACGCGGGCACGCGGCGTGTGGAGGACGTGCTGCTGCGCTCGCGCCTGGCGGACGGGCTGCCCATCGACGCGATCGACGCCGGTCGGCGCAGCGAGGTGGCGGGGCTCATCGCCGACGGCCTCGTCGACGGCCGGGCGGCGCTCGGCGGCCGGATCGTGCTGACTCTGCGCGGCCGTCTGCTGGCCGACGCGGTCGTGCGCCGCCTCACCGACGGCTGAGGCCGGATCCCGGGGCGGCCGACGCACGGCCGCCCGGTTCCGCGGCTACTTGAAGAACGGGATGCTGAGCGGATAGGTGTAGTACTCGCCCGCGCTGGCGCGCACCGAGGCGATGATCGCGAAGACGATCACCAGGATCGGCACGACCAGGAACACGATGAAGCCGACGAGCACGAAGGACAGGATCGTCCCGGCGACGTAGGCGATCAGCGTCGTCAGGTGGAAGTTGAGGGCCGTCTTGGCGTGCGCCTCGAGGAACGGTCCGCGCCCCTTGAAGACCAGGAAGACGATCACCGAGGGCAGGAAGCTGAAGAAGATGCCGGTCACGTGCGTGACGATCGCCCAGGTCTTCTCGTCCGCCGGGTTCAGCGGCGGAGCCGGGGTCCCGTAGACGGGGGGCGGGGGAGGGGTGGCCGACATGATGGTCTCCGTTCCGGCGGCGGCGACGGGCGTCCCCCGTGCGCTCGGCGTCCATCGTGGCATGCGGCGACTCCCTCCGCACCGGGCCGCGCAGGACCTCCTCCTCGGGGATGACGGGGCTCCTCCCCGCGGCCCTGCAGGAGTGCACCCCGGCCGATCCCCGCGCAACCCCGCCGGGCGGTCCGCCTCCCGGTTATGATTGGCACTCAGAGTTGCGGAGTGCCAGGCTCCGCGCGGCGTCAGCGCCGCAGACGGTCGTGCCCGCGGGCACTCGGAGTCCGGCGGGAGGTCGGTCGTATGGTCACGGAGCGCGGTCTCCAGGTCCTGCGCGTGATCGTGCAGGACTACGTGGCGAACCGGGAGCCGGTGGGCTCGAAGTCGATCGTCGAGCGCCACGCGTTCGGCGTCTCGGCCGCCACCATCCGCAACGAGATGGCCCAGCTGGAGGAGGAGGAGCTGATCGCGGCTCCGCACACGTCCTCCGGCCGCGTGCCGACCGACAAGGGCTACCGCCTCTTCGTCGACCAGCTCGCCGACCTCCGCCCGCTGACCTCCGCGCAGCGCCAGGCGATCGAGACGTTCCTCGGGCAGAGCCCGGACCTCGACGAGGTGCTGGTCAAGACCGTCCGCCTGCTCTCGCAGCTCACCAACAGCGTCGCGCTCGTGCAGTACCCGTCGTTCGGAGCCGCGCGGCTGCGCCACGTGGAGCTCGTCGCCCTCGCTCCCCGCCGCCTCCTGTCGGTGCTGATCACCGACACCGGCCGGGTCGACCAGCGCGTGCTCGAGACCCCGGAGGACGTGGACGACGCGCTCCTCGGTGAGATCCGCGCGAAGCTCAACACGGCCGTGCTGGGCCTCGGGCTCCAGCAGGCGGCCGAGACGCTCGGCTCCGTCGCGGAGCGCTTCAGCCCCGAGCGGCGCCACGTGCTGACGCCGATCGTGCAGACCCTGCTCGAGCAGGTCGGCGCCAACCGGCAGGACCGCCTGGTCATGGCCGGCGCCGCCAACCTCGTCCGCACCGAGGAGGACTTCTCGGGCAGCATCTACCCCGTGCTCGAGGCGATCGAGGAGCAGGTGGAGCTGCTGCGCCTCTTCGCCGAGATGACCCCGGACCTCCGGGGAATCTCGGTGCGCATCGGCCGCGAGAACGCGCCGTTCGGGCTGCAGGAGACCTCGGTGCTCACGAGCGGGTACAACACCGCGGGCGGCCAGGTCTCGCGCCTGGGCGTGCTCGGCCCGATCCGGATGGACTACTCCGGCAACATCACCGCGGTGCGCGCCGTCGCCCGCTACCTCTCCCGCCTCCTCGGCGAGGAGTAGGCCCGACCTCCCGGCCCCCGCCGGATCCCCCCGGTGCGCCGTGCCCGGCCCACCGACCCACGAACGAAGGACGAAGCCACCTGTGGCCGATCACTACGAAGTGCTGGGCGTCGACCGCGACGCCTCCGCCGACGAGATCAAGAAGGCGTACCGCCGACTCGCCCGCGAGCTGCACCCCGACGTCAACCCGAGCGCGGACGCCTCCGAGCGCTTCAAGCTCGTCACGCACGCCTACGACGTCCTGAGCGACGCCCAGCAGCGGGCGCAGTACGACCGCGGGCCCCAGGAGGGCTTCGGCGGCGGCGGCCAGGGCTTCGGCGGGTTCGGCGACATCTTCGAGACCTTCTTCGGGCAGGGCGCGCAGGGCTCGTCCCGCGGGCCGCGCTCCCGCCGCGAGCGCGGCCAGGACGCCCTGCTGCGCGTGGAGGTCTCGCTCGACGAGGTCATCTTCGGCACCCACCGCGACCTCGAGGTCGACACGGCGGTGCTCTGCGAGACGTGCCAGGGCTCGTGCTGCCAGCCCGGCACCTCGCCGGTGACCTGCGACATCTGCCACGGCTCCGGCCAGATCCAGCGCACGGTCCGCTCGCTCCTGGGCAACGTGATGACGGCGAGCCCCTGCGGCACCTGCCGCGGCTACGGCACCGTCATCGCGACCCCCTGCTCCACCTGCCAGGGCCAGGGACGCGTCCGCGCCCGCCGCACCATCCCCGTCGACGTCCCCGCGGGAGTCGACACGGGCCTGCGCCTGCAGATGCCCGGCAGCGGCGAGGTCGGCCCGGCCGGCGGCCCCAACGGCGACCTGTACCTCGAGATCAAGGTCAAGCACCACGACGTCTTCAGCCGCAACGGCGACGACCTGCTCTGCACCCTCGAGGTGCAGATGACGGACGCGATCCTCGGCTCCACGGCGTCGCTCAAGGCGCTCGACGGCGACATCGAGATCGAGATCAAGCCGGGCACGCAGAGCACCGAGATCGTCACGATCAAGGGACGCGGAGTCACGCGCCTGCGCGGCAGTGGACGCGGCGATCTCCGCATCGGCATCCAGGTCGTCACCCCGACGAAGCTGGGCCACCGCGAGCGGGAGCTGGTCCAGGAGCTCGCGAAGCACTACAAGCCGCAGAAGCCCGCGCTGACCCACTTCCAGCAGGGCCTCTTCTCGAAGCTCCGCGACCGCTTCCTGGGCTGAGCCCGTGGCGCACCACTACATCGACGAGTCGCTGGACTCCGGCGGCTTCGTCGTCGGGGGCCGGCTCGCGCTCACCGGCGCGGAGGCACGGCACGCCGCGACCGTCAGCCGGATCCGCGCGGGCGAGAGCGTCCGGGTCGGCGACGGGCGCGGATTCGTCGCGACCGCGGTCGTCGAGAGCGCGGAGCCGGCGCGAGTGGTGCTCGTCGTGGAGTCGGTGCAGGAGTCCCCGGTTCCGTCCCCGCGCCTGGTCCTCGTCCAGGCCCTCGCGAAGGGCGACCGCGACGAGCTCGCCGTGCAGGCGGCGACCGAGCTCGGGGTGGACGAGGTCGTCCCGTGGCAGGCCGCGCGGTCGATCTCGCGGTGGTCGGGCCCGAAGGAGGAGAAGGGGCGCGAGCGCTGGCGGGCCATCGTGCGCGAGGCGAGCAAGCAGTCGCTGCGCCCCCGGGTGCCCGAGGTCGCGCCGCTCGAGCAGGTGCGCGGTCTCGTCGCGCGCGCCGCGACGTCCCGCGTGCTGGTCCTCGAGCCCTCGGCGCAGGCGCGGCTCTCCCAGGTGGTCCCGGACGGACGCGACCTGGTGCTCGTCGTCGGGCCCGAGGGCGGCATCGCTCCGGAGGAGCTGCGGCTGCTCGCGGAGGCGGGCGCCGAGGCCGTCGCGCTCGGCGACTCCGTCCTGCGCACCTCGACCGCAGGTCCCGCTGCCATCGCCGTCCTCTCGGCCCGCCTGGGCCGCTGGTGACGCTCCTCCACAGCCGCCTCGGGGCGCCGGAGCAGGGTGCCGTGGGCGAACGCGGCGCCCGTCGCGCACGGGCCCCGTTTAAGATGAGTGCATGAGCGAACCCACCGTCTTCACGCGCATCGTCCAGGGCGAGATCCCGGCCGATGTGGTGTTCGAGAACGAGCGCATCCTCGCGATCACCGACATCGAGCCGAAGGCGCCCGTCCACCTCCTCGTCTTCCCGAAGACCCAGGAGCACGCCACGGTCGCCGCCCTCGCCGCCGCCGATCCCGCCCTGCTCGCCGAGATGGTGCAGGTCGCCCAGTCGCTCGCCGACGCCCACAGCAACGGTCAGTTCCGCCTCGTCTTCAACTCCGGCGAAGAGGCGGGCCAGACCGTGTTCCACGTGCACGCCCACGTCCTGGGCGGCCACCAGACGGAAGGCTCCCTTGCCACCGGTTGAGAACACGGGCGCGAGCCCCGACGAGCGTCCCGCCCCCGGCGCGGACGCGTCCGAGACGACGCGGCGCGTCGTCGCCGTCGACGGAGTCGCGATGGTGCGCCTCCTCGGACCCCAGGACCGCCTCATCCGAGCGGTCGAAGGACGATTCCCCGATGTCCGGGTGCACGTGCGCGGCAACGAGGTGACGCTCGACGGCGAGCGCGAGCCCGTCGCCGCTGCGACGCGCCTGGTGGAAGAACTGGTGCGCATGACCGCGAGCGGGCACGATCTCGACCCGGAGGGCGTGCGCGAGTCCGCCCGCATCCTGCAGAACGGCGGGCCGGTGAGCCCGGCCGAGGCGTTCGGCCAGGCCATCCTCACGGCGCGTGGACGGAGCGTGAGGCCCAAGACGCTCGGGCAGCGCGAGTACGTCGACGCGGTCGATCAGAACACCATCGTCTTCGGCATCGGCCCGGCCGGAACCGGCAAGACCTACCTGGCGATGGCGAAGGCCGTGCAGTCGCTGCAGCGCAAGGAGGTCGAGCGGATCATCCTGACCCGCCCGGCGGTCGAGGCGGGGGAGCGGCTGGGCTACCTGCCCGGCTCGCTCACCGACAAGATCGACCCGTACCTGCGCCCGCTCTACGACGCGCTGAACGAGATGATGGACCCCGAGATCGTCCCGAAGCTGCTCGCGGCCGGCACGATCGAGGTCGCTCCGCTCGCCTACATGCGCGGGCGCACGCTCAACAACTCGTTCGTCGTGCTCGACGAGGCGCAGAACACGACGCCCGAGCAGATGAAGATGTTCCTCACCCGCCTCGGCTTCGGCTCGAAGATGGTGGTCACCGGCGACATCACCCAGGTGGACCTGCCGACCGGCGCGAGCGGACTCCGCCTCGTGACGCGGGTGCTCGACGGCATCGACGACATCCACTTCTCGAGACTGACCAGCGAGGACGTGGTCCGCCACAGCCTGGTCGGCCGCATCGTGGACGCCTACACCGAGTACGACCAGCAGAAGCAGGCGCAGCACTTCGAGCGCGAGCAGGCCCGGGAGTTCGCGAACCGCGCCGAGCGCCGCGGCCAGGCCGCTCCCCCGCCTCGACCGCCGGGCGGGTCAGGATGATCCGCTCGACCTCCTTGCGCTGCAGCGACTGCACGGCCTTCGCCATCGCCAGGT
>NZ_PSWN01000020.1:0-63228 GCF_002932815.1 Rathayibacter sp. AY1B4
CCGGGGCGGCCGTGCCCATGGAGGGCGTCTGCACGATGAACCAGCGTCCGCCGGTCCCTCCTCCGCACCGCCCTGATCGGGACGACGACCGCTCTGCTGGCCGTCCTGGTCGCGGCGGCGCTCCTGTTCCACGCGTCCGGCGGACGCTGGTTCATCGTGCAGACGCCCTCCATGGGCACGGCCGCCCCGGTCGGCACCCTCGTCCTCACCGAGCCGACGGCCCTCGAGGACGTCCGGGTCGGCGACGCGGTCAGCTTCCACCCCACCACCACGCCCGACGAGACCTACACCCACCGGGTCGTCGAGATCGCGGACGACGGCACGCTCCGCACCCAGGGCGACATCAACGGAGCCGTCGATCCGTGGGCCACCGGCCAGGACCAGCTCATCGGAGTCGTCACCACGGCGCTGCCGGTGCTCGGCTGGCTCGTGCGCGGCCTGCCGCTGCTGATCATCGGCGCCGTCCTCGTGCAGCTGCTCACCCGCTTCATCGCCTCGCCCACCCAGCGGGCGTCGATGCGGATCCTCGGCCTCTCGCTCGTCGCGTCCGTCACCGTCTTCGTGCTCCGCCCGCTGGTCGGCATCGTCGTCCTCGAGGCCACGGTCGACAGCGGCACGACGAACGCCACGCTCGTCTCGACGGGCGTCCTCCCCATCCGCGTGAGCGCCGAGGGCGCCGACCCCGTCGACCTGGTCTCCGGACAGGTCGGCCGCCTGCAGATCCCGGCGCACGACGGAGACGCCTACGCCCTCTCCTCCGCTCTGCACCTGCCGTTCTGGGGCTGGGTCCTCTTCGTCCTGCTCTGCGCGATCCCGGTGCTCTACACGGTCTTCGTCGGCCTCCCCGGCGAGCCGGAGCGGACCGCCGAGCGCGGCCGCCGCGCCGCCCGCGAGGAGGAGACGGCATGAGCCGGCACCGCCTCTCCGCCGCCTCGCCGGCCGCGCGGCTGCGCACCCTCCTCGCCCGCCCGAGGTCTGTCGTCGCCGCCCTCGCCGCCGCCGCCCTGGCCGCCGTGCTGCTCACCGCCCCCGCCACCTCCGGCGCGTACACCGCGTCGATCCTGAACTCGACCAACACGGTCGGCAGCGCCGCCGCGTTCTTCACCTGCGACGGCGCCCTCGCCGCCGACCGCGGGGCCGCGCTCTTCGCCTACACGCTCGCGCAGCCGAGCGGATCGACGACCGCGCCCGACACGGACTCCGGCCAGTACCCGGGCACCTACCGCTCCACCAGCCTCTTCCCGACCGCGATGGTCAGCTCCGCCGCGACGCCCAAGGCCTGCCCGCGCGACGCGGGCGGCTCGTGGACGCCGAACGGCACCAACCAGTACCTGAGCACGCCGCTGGAGATCAGGAACCCCGGCACCTTCAGCACCGAGATCTGGTTCAAGACCACGAACGCCGGCGGCAAGCTCTTCAGCTTCAGCGCAGGCGCCACCGCTCCCGGCGGCCAGTACGACCGCCACACCTACATCGGCGCCGACGGCAAGCTCGTCTTCGGCGTCTACAACGGCGCCGCGCAGACCATCACGAGCACCCGAGCCGTCAACGACGGGCTCTGGCACCACGTCGTCTCCACGCTCTCGCCGACGGCGGGCATCGCGCTCTGGGTCGACGGCGTGAAGGTCGCCTCGAACAGCACGTACCGCACGGCCGAGAACACGACGGGCACCTGGAAGATCGGATACGACAGCCTGGGCGGCCAGTGGCCGAACGTCGGCTCCTCGTACTTCGGCGGGAGCCTGCGCTACGCCGCGGTGTACTCGACGGTCCTCACGCCGGAGCAGATCCAGACGCACTACGCGGCAGGACGCTGAGCGAAAGGCCCGGTCGGCGGCGCCTCCGCAGCCCTAGGGTGAGCGGATGACCGCCCCCGCCCTCTCGCGCCGCGCCCGCTTCCACCAGCGGTTCCTCGTGGAGGAGCGCGTGATGGCCCTGGAGGAGCGCCGCGGCCTCGACCGGGCCGGCTTCGGCCTCATCGGTGTCGGCGTCGTCCTCTTCGCGGCCTTCACCGCGCAGGTCGCGAGCGGCACCGGCCTCACCGTCCTCGATCCGGTCGTCGCCGAGTGGTTCCGCGAGAAGCGCTCCGCCGAGGGCACGGTCGTGATGGACGCGCTCGCCACCGTCTTCGGGCCGGTCTACCTGCCGGTCATCATCCTGGCGGTGCTCGTGCTCTGGTTCGTCCTCGCCCGCCACCTCTGGCGGCCGATCCTCCTGGCCGGCGGCATGCTCGTCGGGATGCTCAGCGTGCAGCTGGCCGCTCACCTCGTGATGCGGATGCGCCCGCCGGTCGAGTACATGCTGCTCGGGCCCGACGGCACGTTCTCGTTCCCCTCCGGCCACGTCACCGGCGTGAGCGACTTCTTCCTGATCACCACGTTCCTCCTCGCCTCCCGCCGCTCCTCCCGGAGCTGGATGATCGGGGGCTTCGCGCTCTCGCTCGGGATGATCGCCGGCCAGATCGTCGCCCGGCTCTACCTCGGCTACCACTGGTTGACCGACACGCTCGCCTCGGTGTCGCTCGCCCTGATCGTGCTCGGCTCGGTGATCGTGATCGACACCCGCCGGACCGCGGTCGTGCGGGGCGGCGCGGACTGACCGGCGCGGCGCCTGCCTCTGCGGCGAGGAGCCGACCGCGGGAGCAGGCCCTGTCGTCAGCCCCGGTCGGCCGGATCCTCCTCGGTGACGATCGGCACCGGCTCCGTCACGCCGATCGTGCTGACGATCGGGACGATCCCGGTGCGGGTGAACGGCTCCTCGGCGGCCGGCGCCGGCTCATCGGGCAGCGGCGCGTGGTCGACCGCGGCCGGCGCCGACGGGTCGGACGCCGTGAGGCCGGATCCGCTGCTCGGCGCCGTGACGACCTGCGCGGTGTCCGCCTGCCCGGCCTCGGCGCCGTCGGGATAGAGGACGTCGGCGGCGAGGGCCTGCTCGATCCCGCGGTCCCGGCGGGTCCGGGCGCGGACCGGCGCCACCGCGCGCACGATCGGGGTGCGCAGGCGGCGGTAGGCGATCCGGCCGAGCGTGACTCCGCCGGCGAGGCCCAGCGCGATCATGCCCGCCTGGAGCAGGAGCTCGATCCCGGCGCTCGGGCCGGCGTTCGAGGTGAGGCCGAGGACGCCGCGGTAGAGGGTGAGGCCGGGCAGGAGGGGGACGATCGCGCACGCGGTCGTCACCACGGCGGGCACCCGCATCCGCTCGGCCAGCATCTCGCCGAGCAGGCCGATCGCCAGCGCCGGGAGGGCGTTGGCCATGAGCGGCGCGAAGCCCGAGGTGGTCAGCGAGTCGGAGACGAGGAACGCGCCGGCTCCGGTGAGGGCGGCGATGAGCGCGGGCCGCGGCGGGGTGTGCGACGAGAGCGCCCAGGCGCCGGCCGCGACCCCGGCGCCGAGCACCTGCACGGCGGCCGGCCAGGGGCGGGCGTAGGAGTCGACCAGCACCAGCTCGACCCCGAGCGAGCGCGCGCCGTCGAGCACCACGGCGATGCCGACGACGATGCCCAGCGTCAGCAGCCCGACCTCGAGCAGCCGGCCGCCCGCGGTGATCGGGAACCCGTTGATCGCGTCGTCCGCCGCTCCCACGAACGAGAGCCCGGCGAGGAGCACGACCACCCCCGACGCGACGACGAGCGCGGGCGGCAGCACCGCCAGCTCCACGGGCAGCCGCGGCACGACCGCGAGCAGCACCACCGCCACTCCGGTCGCCAGCGCGGCGCCGGCGATCTGCTGGAAGAAGGCGGGCAGGCCCCAGCGGGCGAGCAGCTGGTTGACCAGGTCGATCGCGGCGGCCGTCGCGGCGGCGAGGAGCACGACGAGCGGGCCGCCCCCGAGCAGGAGCGCGACGCCCGCGGCCATCAGCGCGAGCGTGAGGGTGACGACTCCGCGGCGGTAGCGGTGCGGCTGGACGAGGATCGCGTCGAGCCGATCGTGCGCGGCCTCGAACTGGTGGCGGGCCTCCTCGCGGGCCTCGGCGGAGTCGACGGCGTCGGCGACGCGCACCTCCGGCGAGCCCTCGGTGATGGCGGTGACGAGCGCCGTCACGCGGGCGAGCCGCTCGTAGTCGGCGCTGCGGGAGGGGACGACGCGCAGCACGCTCACGCTGGGGGAGTCGTCGCCTCCGTCGTGCACGACCAGGATCGACGTGAAGGTGAGGTCGACCTGGCACTCGATGCCGTAGGCGCGGCACACCCGCTGGATCGTCTCGGTCACCTCGGCGGCCGCGGACCCCAGCGAGAGCAGCGTCTCGCCCAGCCGCACGGCCAGCTCGAGCACTCCGCGGATCGTCTGCTCGGCGAGGAGCGCGCGCTGCGCTCGACGGCTCACCGGGGCCGCGGGCCGCTGCCCGCCGAGCTTGCCGACGACCTGCTGCAGAAGACGAGGAGAGCGCACCGTCCAGGGTAGGCACGCGGGGGCCGGTCCGGGGACGGGTTGCGCCGGCGGCTTCTGCGCGGATGCCCGGGCAGCAGCCCTCAGAAGCAGGCGAGCACCCGGGTCGTCAGCCAGAGGGCGGCCTCGAGCTCGGTGTGCAGCTCCCGGCCGAGGGCGAGCCAGCGCTCCTCCGCCTCGGCGCTCCTCCAGCCCTCGAACACGTCGCATCCGGACGCCCAGAGCTCCTGCCAGCGGAGCAGTGGTCCGTGCAGGGCCTCCGGGACGCCGATCGCACCCGGATCGTCGATCGGGCCGTCGACCGCCCAGAGCGGATACTCCGCGCAGTGGTCCGGGTACAGGCGGAGGTCGGCGAGCCGCCCCTCCCGATCGGCCCGCGCGCGGGCGAGGGTGTCCTCCTCGGTCGCG
This sequence comes from Rathayibacter sp. AY1B4, assembly GCF_002932815.1. Lineage (NCBI taxonomy): Bacteria > Bacillati > Actinomycetota > Actinomycetes > Micrococcales > Microbacteriaceae > Rathayibacter > Rathayibacter sp. AY1B4. The sequence continues at coordinate 4,794 of NZ_PSWN01000020.1, forward strand.
AACGGCGGGACGATCCACTCGATCTGCGTGACGGGATCGACGACTCGGCGTTCCACGGCTCCTCCTCCGCTCCTCGATGCGCGCACGACGGTAGCAGGGCCGTTCCGCGCCGCATCGGAGGGGGCCTGCCTACACTGGCGAGCGACTGCGTCCGCGAACGGGCGGGCGGGGCGAGGGGTGGGAGCGCATGAGGGTTCACGAGCGCGCGGTGCGGCACGGGCGGCTCCGGCGGCGGTCCGGGGTGCGGACAGTGGTGGTCGGGATCGCGGCGGTGGTCGGCGTCCTCGCCGTCAGCGCCACCTCGCTCGTGGCGATCGCGACGGTGAGCATCAGCCGGAACGTCGCCGACAACGCGGTCGATCTGGGCGTCGCTCCTCCCACCGCCGGGAACGTGCAGATGGGCGCGGTCGAGGGCGGCTTCGACGTCCTGGTGGTCGGCACCGACAACGACGCCACGCAGGGCGACTCCTTCGGCGTCCGCGACGACACGCTGAACGATGTGAACATCCTGCTCCACGTCTCGGCCGACCACCGCAGCGCGACGGTGATCAGCTTCCCGCGCGACCTGATCCTGGACCGTCCCGCCTGCACCGACCCCGAGACGGGCGTCGTCACCGAGGCCGCCGCCGGCGTCCCGCTCAACTCCGCGTTCCAGTACGGCGGGCTCGCCTGCGTCAACGACACCCTGCAGCAGTTCACCGGCCTGACGGTGCCCTACGCCGGCTGGGTGTCCTTCAACGGCGTCATCGAGATGAGCAACGCCGTCGGCGGCGTCCCGATCTGCCTCACGGGTCCGATCCTCGACACCGACTCGGGCCTCGACCTGCCCGCCGGCACCTCCACCGTCTCCGGGTCGATGGCCCTCTCGTTCCTCCGCAGCCGCCACGGCGTCGGCGACCAGAGCGACCTCAGCCGCATCTCGTCGCAGCAGCAGTACCTGGCCTCCCTGATGCGCACCGTCCGCTCGGCCGACACCCTCTCGAACATCCCCGCCCTCTACGGACTCGCGCAGGCGACCTCGTCGAACGTGCACCTGTCGACGTCGCTCACGAGCCCGGCGACGATGATCTCGCTCGCCCTCGCACTGAAGGACGTCGACCTCTCGAAGATGGTGTTCGTGCAGTACCCGGCGCTCGACGACCCGGACTATCCGGGCAAGGTCGTGCCGAACGCCGAGGTCGGGGCCGAGCTGATGAACCGCGTCCTGAACGACCAGCCGGTGACCCTCGCATCCGACGCTCCGGCGGAGGAGGCGCCCGCGGAGGAGGCGCCCGCGGAGGAGGCGCCCGCGGACGGCGGCTCGGCTCCGACGGATCCCGCTCCCGTCGCCGTCGACGCTCCTGGCCAGACCGCGGCGGAGGAGACCTGCGCGGTGCCGTCCGACTGACCCGACGGGTCTCGCGACGACGAAGGCGCCCGGGCGGTGTGCCCGGGCGCCTTCGTCGTGCGCGGTGCGCGGCCGTCTACGCGCGGCGGCGGCGCACCGTCAGGGCGAGGCCACCGAGGATGCCGAAGGCGGCCAGGGCGAGCGGCGCGGTCGTCGAGACGCCGGTCGAGGCGAGGACAGGGCGGTGGCCGCCCGTCTGCGCAGCGGGTCCGGAGCCGGCCGGGTGCACTGCGGGCCCGGCGCCGGCAGGGTGCGCCGTGACGGCGGCGACCGCGGCGGAGCAGTCGGCCTCTCCGACGATCGGGTCCTCCTCCGTCAGCGTGTAGTCGTAGGAGGTGCTCGCCACGAGACCGCTCGACGTGCCGCGGGCGATGACGCAGTAGATCTCGCTCGCCGGGTCCTGCAGCGGGTACTCGCCGAGGGAGATCAGGCTCCAGCCGAGCGCGTCGACGCCGACCTCGAGGCTCGAGCCGCCGCCCGTGAGCGTCTGGCGCGCACCCGAGGTCGAGAAGACGCCGATCGAGACGGTCTCGTCCGCGCCGAAGCCGAGGAGAGCGCCACCGCTGGTGGGCTGTCCGTCCGCCGGGGCGGGCTCGGGCGAAGCCCCCTGGGGCCAGATCTGGATCGCGGTGCGCGAGGGAACCTGCTCGAGCGACGACGTCACGGAGCGTCCGCTGGTCTCTCCCGTGGCGGTCACGGAGAAGGTGCCCAGCTGGTCCGCCATGGTGTCGGCGTCGAGCAGGACGAAGGCCTCGCCCGAGAGCGGGGTCGGCGCGGGGGGCACGAGGGCGGAGGTGCTGCCGTCGGGCGCGGTGAGCGTGACGGACACGTCCTCGCCGCGGTCGAATCCGCGGAACGAGGCGACGACGCCGTGGATCCGGAACTCTCCGACCTGGATGTCCGCACCGGCCGGGAGCACCCCGCCGTCCTCCCGGTTCTGGAAGACGACGCTCGTGTCGGGCTGCGTCACGGTCAGCTCGACGGCATCGGAGGCGACACGGGCGCCGGAGGCGTCGAGTCCCTCCGCGATGACGGAGATCGTCTCGCCGGGGAGCGGGAGATGGGGGTCCACCGCGACGCCGTCCGCGTCGGTGGGGAGCCAGTCCCGGAGGCGGAGCTCGCCGGAGGCGGTGATCACGCTGGTGGTGACGGCCTCCTCCGAGTCGCCGTCGCGGAGCACGACGACGGCGACGGTGCCGGGCTGGAAACCGGTCCCGGACACGTCCAGGCCGCCGGCCCAGCCCTCCGCCGACGGGATCGCGGAGAACGCCGAGCCCGCTTCGTAGGTGGTGCGGTCGAGGGCGATCGCCAGGGGCGACTGCGCGCTCTCGACGGGCGCGGTGGTCGGAGCCGGAGTGGGCGCCGGGGTCGGAGTCGGCTCCGGAGTCGCGGTCGGCTCCGGAGTGGCGGTGGGCTCCGCGGTGGGAGCCGGCTCGGCCGGTGCGGGGCTCGAGGCGGCGTCAGGGACGACCTCGGTGGCCAGGGCGACGGACGGGAACGCGAGCGCCCCCAGCAGTGCCGCAGTGGTGATGATGGTGACGCCGTGGCGTCGTCGCGCAGAACGCACGATTCCTGCTTTCTCCGAGCCGCTGATCGCGGTCGGCTTCCCCATGAGCGGGGGACGATCGCCCCCTGTGGCCGAGTGTGTCCTATGCGGAACCTCAGCCTGTGCCGGATCCTGCAACGATCCGATCACGCCGCGCGGCGCGAGGTGACGGTTCGGTCACGGCCGGGCGCGGCGATTCCGACGGGCCGGTGGTCGTCGCTCTCCGGAGGCTCCTCAGACCGGCGGCACGACCAGCAGGACCACGCCGATCGCGGCGCTCACCGCGGCCACCACGCACCAGCGCTCCGCTCGTGTCCCTGCGGCTCCGCGCGTCCGCGCCACGGCGCCGAGCCCGATCGCGAGCACGGCGATGCCGATCTGCAGGGCCACCGTCGTCCGGATCAGCGCCCACGCCTCGAAGGCGCTCGCTCCGGTCGATCCGGTGGCGAGGAGCGGCACTCCGCCGACGCCCGCCGGCACCAGCAGCAGGCCGGATCCGATCGCGAGCGCCGCGACCAGGTGGGCGAGCACGTCGTCCAGCGCGGTCCGTGGGGGCGCGCCGACCGGCCCGAGAGCGGCGGCGCCAGGCCTCATCGCGACAGTGCGGAGATGCATGGGGCGAGCGTAGGCCCGGACCGCACCCGGGCGGACCCCCTGTGGAGGCCCCTGTCCGGTGGGCATTCCGAAGGAGGATCGGCGCTGGGTGCGCAGTCGACCGGCCCGGTCCTCCGGTCGCCCGTCGACGCCGTCCGAGCGGTTCGCGACGCGGCCCCCGATGCTTGCGCCACGGGCTTCAGCCGGGCGGCGCGGGATGGGTACGGTCGTCGCGAGCCGGCCTCGCGGACGCGGAGGGCCCCGGACGAGGAAGCGAGGACACGGTGAGCAACGGCGTTCAGCAGCTCGTCGACGCGATGCTCGACAAGGTCGAGGCGGAGCAGCCCCACATCGACCACACGATCACGATGACGCCGGTCAACGCGCTCTTCCTCCCCGTCCACGCGAGGGAGCTGCCGGCCCGTGATGTGGACGGGCCGCTGCGCGGGCACATCTACCGGGACTGCCTCGTGTGGGAGCAGGAGTTCCTCGATCACGTCGTCATCGTGTCGCCGGTGGTCGGGCGGGTCCCCGAGGAGGCCTGGGTGCCGAGCTACTACGGGAACCTCCGCACCGGCGACATCGGACCGTTCCCACCGTTCGTCGACGACGACGAGTGAGCGGAGGCGCTCGAGCGTCCCCGTCGGCCCGGCCCGCGGTCCCGGTCGGCCTCGTCTCTCCCTGCACTCGGCACCGCCGTCTCGGGCAGGATCAGGGGATGCTCCTGCAGACGATCACCACCGGATCCGGACCGCGACACGTCGGGCTGGTGCACGGCCTCGGCGCGTCGGCGACGACCTGGGGGCCGTTCGTCGAGCGGCTCGTCGCGACCGGCCGCTACACGGTCACGGCCGTCGATCTGCGCGGGCACGGCGCGAGCCCGCGGGCGGAGTCCTACCGGATCGACGACATGGCCGCCGATCTGGTCGAGTCGCTGCCGGCGGGACTCGACAGCGTGGTCGGCCACTCGCTCGGCGGCGCGGTGCTGCAGCGCGCCGTCGCCGGACTCGCGCCCGGCCGGGCCGTCTACCTCGATCCCGGGTTCGCCCTGTCGCTGCCGACGAGCGGCCTCGCCGGACGGCTGTTCTGGGCGGTGCCGCTCCTGTCGCTCGGCCTCGCCCAGCTCGGACAGGCGCGGGCGGGCGCCGCGGTCCGCGCCGCCTACAGCCCTCGGACCCGCGCGCTCCTCGACGACGCGAAGAAGCGGTTCGACTCTCGGATGGCTGTCGGCGTGTTCCGGGACGTCGCCTTCCACCCGGTCCCGGTCGAGGCGCCGGCGGTCCCGTCGACGATCGTGCTCTCCGACCAGTCGCCGGCGGTGCTGCCGGACGCCCTGGCCGCGCGGCTCGAGCAGCGGGGCTGGCAGGTGCGCCGGCTCTCGGGCGTGCACCACGACATGCAGCTCGAAGATCCGGACCGGACGTTCGCCGCGATCGTCGACGTGCTCTAGGCGCGCCCCTCCGCGGGTCGGGCGCCGGTGGGCGGGAATTCCCCGGATGCATCCGTACCCGCGGATCGAGACGGCGGGCGATCCCGGAGGCCCGCCCGCCGTCCTCCTGCGCCCGCCGTCAGCGGACGGTCGTCGCGGCGGTGTCGGTGTTGCTGCGGATCGACGGGTCCGGCGTCCTGACCGAGAACGCGGCGGCGAAGGCGGTCGCGGTGCCGGTGCCGGTGGCCGTGACGGTGATCCTCTCGGTGACGGTCCGCCCGTTCGCGAGACTCGAGCGCGGGAAGATCACGATGCTCCCGATGCGGCTGTACGAGCCCGTGGCGGAGACGAACTGCACGGTCGGGGGGAGGACCACCTTCGAGAAGACGGACGTCGACGCGGAGGGTCCGGCGTTCTTCGTGATGAGCGTGTACGTGAACGTCCTCCCCTTCACCGCGGTGGTCGGAGCGGAGACGTCGACGCGCAGGTCGGCCCTCGTGGTCGCCTTCTGCGGAGAGACGGTCAGCGTGCTCGCCGCCTCGACGGTGCCCGCCGGGTTCACCGCGCGGAGGGTGAAGCCGTACGTCCCCGCGGTGGTCGGGGTGCCGGTGAGGCGGCCTGAGCCGTCGAGGGCGAGCCCGGGAGGCAGAGTGCCCGACGCGACGGTGACGACCGGCGCCGGGGATCCGGTCGCCGTGTACGTGAAGTCGTAGGCGGAGCCGACCACGCCGGCCGCGGCCGTCCCCGAGAGGGTCGGAGCGGTCGCCGCCGGTCCGACGGTGAGGGTGTGGGGCGCGCCGGTGGTGGTGCCGAAGGTGGTGCGGGCGGACACACTGAAGGAGGACGCTCCCTCGACGGTCGGGGTGCCGGAGAGGACGCCCGCGGAGGTGAGGGTCAGGCCGGCCGGAAGGGACCCGGAGGCGAGCTCGAACGTCGACGCGCCGCCGGTGGCGAACGTGTAGGAGAAGGGCGTTCCGAGAGGCGCCGTCGCCGGAGGGGCGTCGGCCGTGAAGACGGGCCGAGCGCCGAGGGCGAGGCTGTGGAAGCTGCCGCCGGACACGGCGGTGGCGCCGGTGAGTCCCGCCGGCACGGAGGCCTCGCCGAAGCCGTCGTAGCCCCAGGCGGTGACGGTGCCGTCGCGGCGCACAGCGAGGCTGTGGTACCCGCCGGCGGCGACGGCGGTGACGTCCGCGAGGCCGTCGGGGACGTCGGACTGGCCGTCGCTGTCGCTGCCCCAGGCGACGACGGTCCCGTCCGAGCGCAGCGCGAGGCTGTGGGAGGCTCCGGCGGAGACGGCGGTGACGCCGGTGAGTCCCGCGGGCACGTCGGTCTGCCCGAAGGCGTCGTCTCCCCAGGCGGTGACGGTGCCGTCGCGGTGCAGCGCGAGGTCGTGGAAGCGGCCGGCGGCGATGGCGACGACTCCGCTGAGCCCGTCCGGCACGGTCGCCTGTCCGGAGAAGTCGTATCCCCAGGCGGTGACGGTCCCGTCCCCGTGCAGGGCGAGGTTGTGGTAGCCGCCGGCGGCGATGGCGGTGACGCCGGCGAGCCCGTCCGGCACCGTGGCCTGCCCGTCGCCGTCGTCGCCCCAGGCGGTGACGGTCCCGTCCCTCCGCAGGGCGAGGCTGTGGTTCACGCCGGCGTCGACGGCGACGACGTCGTCCAGACCGGTCGGCACGGTGGCCTGCCCGCTGCTGTCCTCGCCCCAGGCGGCGACGGTGCCGTCGCTGCGCAGGGCGAGGCTGTGGGAGCCGCCCGCGGCGATCGCCGTCGCGTCGGTGAGCCCGGCCGGCGCAGCGACCTGCCCGCTGGAGTCGTCACCCCAGCCGACGACACCGGTCGCAGCGGGAGCCGCGGCGACCGCGGACAGGGGAGCCGTGGTCCCGAGGAGGAGCGCGACGGTCGCCGTCAGTGCGAGCAGGCCGAGCGCCGGCCGAGGCCTCGTCCTCCGCTCAGGGGTCGAGCGGGCCGTACCGGCGTCCGGGTCGGTCGGGCGGGAGGCGGAGGGAGAGCGCATGCTGGAGCCTTCGATCGGGTCGACCGTGGGCGGCCGTCTCCGAACAGTGGCACCCGGTCCCACCGCCGACAACAGCCTCTAGCGGACATGTCCGCAACAGGGCAGGGGCCGGTGCGCGGAGGATGCGTCGGCCTCGGAACGGGCCCGCGGAGCATCCCCCACCGGTGCCGGGGCCGGTCCCGACGGATCGCGCGCAGGCGTCTCGCGCAGACCGATCGCGGCGAGACGTTCTCCTCCCGGCCACCCGTGCCGGACGCCCCGGCCCCTGCCGTGGCCGCATGACAGCAGCGGAGTCAGGACGTCCCGGAGCCCGTGAGCGGGGCTCGAGCGGGATTATCGCGGCCGGCGCCCTGCTGCTCGCCTCGGCCGGGCTGCAGCAGCTCGCAGCCGTCCAGCGCTGGGCCGTCGCCGGGCCGATCCTGGGCGAGCAGGCGATCGAGGACCACCGGTACGACTACTCGTGGCCCGCCGATCCGTGGGAGAACGTCGGATCGGCAGCGCAGCTGCTCGGGATCGGGGACCTCCTCGTCGCTCTCGCCGTCCTCGCCGCGGTCGGTCCGGGACGGCGGCGCCCGGTCGCGGTGATGCGGATCGTGGTCGCCGCGGCGTTCGGCTGCCTCGGCCTGCACGCGGTCCTGTCCGGGATCCTCGGCGCACCGACGATCCTGCAGGCGATGCTCCCGGCGGTCGTGCTGGGACTGGTCGCGCCCACCGCTCTTCTCGCGCTCGCGGTCCTCATGGCGAGGACGTCGCCCCTCCGCGCCGCGTCCTTCGTCCTCCTGATCGGATCGACGCTGCCCGGCTACCTCGTCGCGACGTTCGCGATCGCTCCCGCGCTCGTCGGCTACCAGTCGTACGACACCACGCCCTGGACGGAGTCGGTGGTCGCCGCCTCGGTTGCGCTCGCCGGGGCGGCGCTCCTGCTCGAGGCGCTGATCCGCTCGATCGTGCATCGCGCGGGGGCCGTGCCGCGTCGCGAGTCGCCGGGAGCCGACGCGTCCTGATCGAACGGCGGGCTCACCCGGCCCGCTCGGTCGTGCCGATCCCTCCGGACGCGAGGAAGGGCCGCCCCGAGGGACGGCCCTTCCTGCGACTCCGTCGGCCCGCGCTCCTCCAGAGGAGCCGGGCCGACGAGTGCTCAGTGCTGGCGGATCTTGTCGATCAGCTTCCCGCCGAGGTCCTTGACCTTGTCGGTGATGGGGGTGCTCGACTTCGGGCGCTCGGTGACGGTGAACGGCAGGGTGATCGCCTTGCCGGTCTGGTCGCCGGTCACCGTGACGCTGTAGTCGCCGGGCGTGGTGGGCGCCTTCGCCGTGACGGTGAGGCCGCCGCCGGCGAGGTCGCGGGTCGCGGTGCGGTCCGTGAAGAGGGGCGCGGAGCCGATCAGCTGCGTGTCCCCGTTGAAGCCCTTCGCGGTGAGGGTGACGTCGGCTCCGGGGGCGAACGACGAGCCGGAGAGCTCGGCGGTGGCTCCGAAGCTCATCGAGCGGATGTCGCGGTCCACTCCGAGCGCGTTCGTGATGGTGAAGAACGTGTCGGTCTGGTCGGTGAGCCCGGCGACGTTCGCCGCGCCCGGCCCGTAGGCGGCGATGCGCAGCTGCGTTCCGGTGTGCTGCTGCGATCCGCCCTCGGCGGCGGTGCCGTACGACACCTTCATGGTGCTGCCGTCGGCGGTCTTCAGCGCGGTGCTGAGCGAGGTCGGCGGGGTCGAGTCGACGATCTGGCTGGAGTGGGCGTGGTCGGCGGTGACGATGACGAGGGTGTTCCCGTCCGCCTCGGCGAACGCGAGCGCGGCCTGGACGGCCTCGTCGAGGTCGACGGTCTCGCCGATCTGGCCGCACGCGTTCGCGGCGTGGTCCTGCTTGTCGATGCTCGCGCCCTCGACCTGGAGGAAGAAGCCCTTGTCGCCGGTGTCGAGGAGGTCGATCGCCTTCTCGGTCATGGAGCGGAGCGTCGGCTGCTCGGCCGGACGGTCGGGGTTCGCGACGCAGGTCTGCGGGGCGGCGTCCGCTCCGCCGACCGTCGCCGGGGTGGGCGCGTAGCGGACGGGCAGGTTGCCGGAGTTGAACAGTCCGAGCACGGGCGCGTCCTGGTCGGCGACGGTCAGCGCGTCGAGCTGCGCGGCGGTGGCGGCAGTCGTGGCGTCCCCGAGCACCTGGAAGCCGCGCTCCGCGGCCTGCTGGAACAGCGGCTCGCCGCTCCAGTCGCCGGCGCGGGCGACCTGCGCGAAGCTGGCCGAGCCTCCGCCGAGGGTCAGGTCGGCGCGGGTGTCGAGGATCTGCTCGCTGATCGAGCCGAGTCCGCCGTTCTCCAGCGCGTCGTCGCCGCAGCTCGCGCTGTCGGGTCCGTAGCAGCTGCGGGCGTCGACGTGAGCGGCCTGCACGGCCGGGGTGGCGTCCTGGATCTCGGCGGTGGTGACGTTGCCGGTCTTCAGGCCGTTCGCCTTCGCGATCTCGAGGAGGGTGTCCTTGCGCTGCTGGTCGATGTCGACCGAGATGGCGTTGTCGTAGGTCTTGGTGCCGGTGGCCCAGGCGCTGCCGGTGGCGGCGGAGTCGGGCACGTAGTCCGGGGCGCCCTTGACGGCGCCCGTCGCCGGGTCGTCCGCGCGGGAGAGCGAGTAGGTCGTGTACTGGCCGGTGATCGGCAGGGCGTCGATCCCGGGGAAGCGGCCGGCCGCTCCGTACTGGTAGTTGCGGGCGACGGTGATCTCCGAATCGCCCATGCCGTCCCCGATGAGGAGGATGACGTTCTTCGCGTCCTGCTCCTTCACCGCTGCGCGCAGCGAGTCGGAGAGGTCGGCGTCGACCGGGGAGATGCGGGCCGCTCCGCCGGTGGCGGAGAGGTCGGCGGCACCGACGGCAGTGGCGGCGCCGGGTGCGGCCAGGGCGGCGGCGCAGACCAGAGCAGCGGCCGAGAGGGCCAGAGCGGAGCGTCCGCGGTTCGCGGAGCGGAACAGTCGTGTCACGTCGTGGACTCCTTGAGAGGTGAGACCCCGGAAAGGGGCACGCTCATCTCACTCCTGATCGCCGCGTCGGTGGGTGAACGGTGATGCATAGCTGAGTGAACTTTCCGACGAGGGCTCTCGGCCCCGGCGGCCCGCCGGAGCGTCCTGCCGACCGGCGTCCTGCCGACCGGCGCTCACCGGGAGCGTCGGTCGGCAGGGGCGCGGTCGCCGGGAGCCTTTCGGGTCAGCGCTGGACGAGCGGGACGGCGATGTCCGTGACGTTCGCGCCGATGGCGCCGAGCGGAGTCGCCGTGCCGTTCAGCAGTCCGATCTCGTAGAGCGACCCGTTGACGGCGGCGAGGCCGACCGAGCCGATGGAGCTGCCGTTGCGGAGGACGGAGTAGATGTCGAAGCCGGTCGCACCCGCTGCGTCGAGGCCGAGCTTCCCGGTCGGCGCCAGGGTGCCGGCGTTGGCCGGGGACTGGATCGCGATCTGGTCGAGGGCCGTGTCGAGGACGAACAGGGTGGTCGCGCTGTTCGCGTCGAGGTCGTTGTTCGTGTACGCGGCCCCGGCGACACCGGTGGCCACGGCGGGCGCGGCGTAGCTGAGCGTGCCGTCGGCGACCGTCGCGGCGCCCGCGGTGGCGAACGGCTGACGGAGGTTCTGGCCCGTGTCGCTGACCACGCGGAGCGCGTTGGCGGCGGGGTTGAAGTCGACGCCGAAGGAGGTGCCGCTCAGCGCCACGGTGAGACGGGTCACCTGGGTGGCCGCGCCGGTGGACGGGTTGATGGAGTAGACGCCGGCGCTCGCCGCGTTGTCCCCGACGCCGTAGAGGGCGCCGTCCTGGACCCGGTAGTCGATGCCGATGAGCGCGGTGTCGCCGCCGGTGAGGCCGCTGACGGCGACGCGGTTGGTGACCTTGCCGGGCTTGGTCGGGTTGAACTGCACGAGCTTCGTGCCGCCGTCGGAGAGTCCGACGACCCGCAGCTTCGCCGCCACGGAGCGGACCGCGTTGATCAGGTTCCTGTCCGACGCGCTGCTGGAGTCGCTGGTCGCCGCGGCGGGAGCGACGCTGCTCGCTCCGGCGAGCACGGGTGCCACCGCCATCACGCCCGCGACGGCGACAGCTGCGATACCGACTCTGATGTTCCTGGTCATCGTGCACTCCTCGAGACTTGCGGTCGCCGGAGATCGGCGGCTCGGAGGGGGATACCGTCCGGAGCGCGCGAGCGTTCATCCGATCCGGAGATCCGTGCCCCGTCACTCCGGCGAGCCGTCGGCGAACCGGCGGAGCGCGGCCGCGTAGCGGTCCGGGTCCCGGTGGTCGCTGTCGGTCAGGAGCAGCACCGAGCCGGAGACGGCGCGCGTGTACTCGCCGCGGCAGGGGAGGGTGACCACCGTCCTCAGTCCGGCCTCCCAGGCGGGGACGAGGGAGCCGAGGCAGCGCCGCTCCGGGGCGGCGTCCAGCGGGACGTCCCGCGCGTCCATCCGGGCGGACCGCAGCTCGTCGTGCCAGGCGCGGAATGGGGCTCCGAGGGAGTCGTCGCGGAAGCGCTCGCGCCAGCCGGGCCCGCGAGCGAGGTCGAGGAGGCGTGCGCGCTCGAGCGATCCGTCGGAGGTGCTGGAGAGCTGCCGGAGGAGCGGGCCGGTCTCGACCGCCAGATGCTCGACGCAGTCCTGCCACAGCTGAGGCCAGGCGCGCTGCTCGTCGGCGCCGGGCTCCGCCGACCCGACCCGTTCCGGGGACCGCTCGAGCGGCGGCGGCCCGTCGCCCGCCGGAGTGAAGCCCCACGCTTCGCGGATCCAGAGGAGCTCGAGCAGCGCCGCGGGGTTGTCCTCGACCGTGATGACCATCTCCGACGGCCAGGGGTCGCCGGGAAGAGGACGGGATGCGCGCATGAGAGGAGCTCCTTCCGAGGGGATGAGGTCGGATCGTGCCGGAGAAGGCTCCAGGGAGGCTGGACTCGCGTCGGCCGACGCGCCACTCCTCCGGGCGCCCAGCGGCGTCGCCGGTGATCGTCCCCGGGAGCGGTCGAGGACGGCGCCGAGCGCCTCCCGAATGTCGGTGCCCCCGACCTACACTCGGACGCGTTCGAACACACGTTCGATGCGATGAGGAGGGAGCCGACCATGAGCGTGACTGTCGTGGAGCGCATCGCGACTCCGGCCTCGGACGCCGTCGCCGTCACCTTCCTCGTCACCAGCGAGGCCGTGGCGGCGGGATTCCCGTCGCCGGCGCAGGACTACTTCGACGGGTCCCTCGACCTCAACGACCACCTGATCCGCGACAAGACGTCGACGTTCATCGTCCGTGTCTCGGGCGAGAGCATGGTCGGCGCGGGCATCAGCGACGGCGACGAGCTCGTGGTCGACCGGTCGATCACGCCGACGCACGGGAGCGTCGTCATCGCGATCCTCGACGGCGAGCTGACCGTCAAGCGCCTCGAGCTGCACTCCGGGGGAGTGGTCCTGCGGGACGAGAACCCGGAGTACCCGCCGATCCACGTCGCCGAGCTGAGCGACCTCCAGGTGTGGGGCGTCGTCACCGTCTGCCTCCACCGGCTGCACCGTGCGCTCTGAGCGGCGCATCGCCCTGGTCGACGTGAACTCGTTCTACGTCTCCTGCGAGCGGCTGTTCGATCCGAGGCTCGCGGGCCGACCGGTCGTCGTCCTCTCGAACAACGACGGCTGCGTGGTCGCCCGCTCCGACGAGGTGAAGAGGCTCGGGATCGAGAACGGCACGCCCTGGTTCCAGATCGAGCCGCTCATCCGCTCCGGTCGCCTCCCGGACGTGATCGCCCGCTCCAGCAACTACGAGCTGTACGGCGAGCTGTCCGCGCGCGTGATGGAGCTGCTGGGCCGCTACTCCGCCTGGCAGGAGGTGTACTCGATCGACGAGTCCTTCCTCGGCGTCGACGGCGACGTGGCGGAGCGGGCGAAGGTCGGCCGGGCGATGCGGGCGGCCGTCGCGAAGAACGTCGGGCTGCCCGTCTGCGTCGGCTTCGGCCCGAGCAAGACGCTCGCGAAGTTCGTCAACAAGGGCGGAGCGAAGAAGCACCCGCGCCTGGGGGGCGTCTGCGACACCGACTGGTACACACCCGAGCAGCTCGACGCGCTGATGGCCTCCCAGCACGTCACCGAGCTGTGGGGAGTCGCCGGCCGCACCGGGAAGCGCCTCGCGGAGCTGTCCATCCACACCGTCCGCGACCTCCGCGACGCGGACCCCGCGCTGATCCGCAAGAAGTTCTCGGTCGTCCTGCAGCGCTCCGTCTACGAGCTGCGCGGCGTCGACTGCATCCCCCTCGAGGCCGCTCGCACCGTCCGTGACCAGCTGATCTTCTCCCGGTCGTTCGCCACTCCCGTGACGACGATCGCGGACATGGAGCAGGTGCTCTCCGTCTACGCGCAGCGCGCCGCCCACCGCCTCCGCGCTCAGGAGTCGGTCACCAGGACGATGAGCGCGTTCGCGTCGACGTCGCCGTTCGCGGACGCGCCCTACGAGTCCGCCGGCGGCCTGGCCGGCTTCCCCGTCCCCACGGACGACCCGGTGGCGATGGTGAGGGCCGCGATCGGCACCCTGCGCCCGCGGCTGCGGGAGGGCGCGCGCTACGTGCGGGCCGGCGTCATCCTCACGAACCTGTCGCCTCGGAACTCCCACGCACTGCTCGAGATCTTCGACACCGCCTTCGACACGAAGGGCCTCGGCGCCACCATCGACGCCGTGACGAAGCGCCACGGCCGGTCCGCGGTCGGCCTCGGGCTGGCAGGCATCCGCACGGGGCCGGTGTGGACGATGAAGCGCGACGCCCTCTCGCTCCGGGCGACGACGCACTGGGGCGAGCTGGCGACGGCCCACGCGCGGTGAGCCCGCCGGCGGGGAGATCGGGTCATCCGACGCGTAGGCGCCCGGGGCGCTCTCGGGCAGGCTCGTCGCCATCGACGAGTGTCGGTGCGGGGACGGCGGGAGGACCCATGGCCGAGAGCTGGCAGGACGCGTCGGTGCGGGGCGTCGCGATGATCGAGAACGAGCTGGTCGTGCGCGACTTCCTCGAGGTGTGGGGCGCTCGCGACAGCCGCCAGCTCATCCCGTTCCTGCATCCGGAGGTCGTCTACAGCGCGTCGAGTTCGCAGGAGATCGCGGGGCGGGCGCGGGTCCTCGAGATGTGCGACGAGGTCCACCGGGCGTTCACCGAGATCCGGATCGCCCTCGTCACGATCGCCGTCGCCGGCAGCGTCGTCCTCACCGAGCACGCCCTGCACCTCCGCTCGGACACGGGGGAGGGCCACTGGCTCCGCTGCTTCGGGAGCTACGAGCTCCGCGGCGAGCAGATCGTCACCTGGCGGCAGCTCCATGGCTGAGGGCCTCGCGTGACGGCGGTGACCGGCCCCGCGCGCCTCAGGCTCGCCCTGGTGCTGCTGGCCATCGCCTCGGGCGCGACCGACGCGTTCGCGTTCCTCCTGCTCGGCGGCATCTTCACCGCGAACATGACGGGCAACCTGGTGCTGCTGGGGCTGTACCCCCGCTCCGCCTGGCTGACGACCGCGGCCGGAGCGGTCACGGCGATCGTCTTCTTCGCCGGAGCGGTCTACGCCGGGTTCCGCACGACCCGGGCGCGCACGCCGTCGACCGGCGACGGGAGACGTCCGCTCCGCGCGATCGCGCTCGTGGGGGTCGTCCTGCAGCTCGCCGTCGCGGTCGCCTGGCCGACGGTGCAGGGCGGCACGTCGCTGCTCGTGGACTGCGCGTTCATCGCGACCAGCGCGGCGGCGCTGGGGCTGCAGACCGTGCTCGCGAAGCGCATCTCCGGCGCCGCCGGCCTGACGACCACGTTCGTCACGGGCACGCTCACGAGCCTGATGCAGGAGCTCGCCGAGCGCTCGTCCGGGTCGAGGACCCTCCAGGCGCTCATCGTCGCGAGCCTCGCGGGCGGGGCCGTCGTCGGAGCGGCGACCGTGACGCTCGCTCCGGCCTGGGCCCCGACGCCGGCCCTGGTGCTCTCGGCGGTCGCCGTCGTGCTTCTCTTCGCGCACCGCGCGCGAGCCGTGCCCGCGGGAGCGGAGCCCGGGGCCCCGCGTCCCGCGTGACCGGGATCAGGCGTCGAGCGCCCACTTCGGCCGGACCCAGTGGCAGGTGTAGCCGCCGGGGTGCTTGCGCAGGTAGTCCTGGTGCTCCTCCTCGGCGTCCCAGAACTCGCCGGCGGGCTCGACCTCGGTGACGACCGGTCCGGGCCAGCGGCCCGACGCGTCGATCTCGGTGATCGTCTGGCGCGCGACCCTCTCCTGCTCAGGCGAGAGGAAGAGGATCACGGAGCGGTAGGCCGTGCCGATGTCGTTGCCCTGACGGTTCTTCGTCGTCGGGTCGTGCACCTGGAAGAAGAACTCGAGCAGGTCGCGGTAGGAGAGATGCTCGGGATCGAACTCGATCTCGACCGCCTCCGCGTGGTCGCCGTGGTGGCGGTAGGTCGCGTTCGGCGTGCTGCCGCCGGCGTACCCGGCGCGGGTGCTGAAGACGCCCGGCATGTCGCGGATGAGCTCCTGGAGCCCCCAGAAGCATCCGCCCGCGAGGATCGCGCGCTCCTCGGCCATCAGACGCCTGCCTTCGTGTCGTGCGCGGACTCGCGCGGAGAGATCATCATGCGCGCAAGTCCATCACGGCCGAGGACGTCGCGGCGAGCGTCGGACGACTCTCGGAGCAGACCGTCGGCGGGGGAGCCGGGCGTGTCCCGCCCGAGCGCTCCGTCACTGAGATCGGTACGCCGCCGGAGATGCACCGGTGGGAACGAGTCATCTGACCGGGTCGCTCCGGGTGCCCCCGTTCCTACGCTCGTCGGTACAACCGAGGAGAGAGCGGAGCCGACCATGGAGCAGCCGAACGTCGAGACGCGCAGTGCACGGCGGGTGATCGAGACCCTGACCGCCAACGGCGTGAAGTACGTCTTCGGGATCCCGGGAGCGAAGATCGACGCGGTCTTCGACGTCCTCGCCGACGAGGGGCCGGAGCTGATCGTCTGCCGGCACGAGCAGAACGCCGCCTTCATGGCCGCCGCGGTGGGACGGCTCACGGGCAGCCCGGGGGTCGTCCTCGTGACCTCCGGCCCCGGCACGACCAACCTCGCCACCGGCCTGCTCACGGCCAACACGGAGCAGGACCCGGTCGTCGCGCTCGCCGGGGCCGTGCAGCTCTCCGACCGCCTCAAGCGCACGCACCAGTCGATGGACGCGGCCGCCTTCCTCACCACCGTGACGAAGTACACGGTCGAGTCGACGGATCCGGACGACGTCTCGGAGGCGGTCAGCAACGCCTTCCGCGCCGCGGTCACCGAGCCCCGCGGCGCCGCGGCGGTCGTCCTGTCGGCCAGCGTGATGGCCGCGCCGACCTCGCAGGTCATCACCCGGGCGGCCACGGGGCCGACGAGCGGTCCGGCGCGCGCCGAGGACCTCACGCACGCCGCCGACCTGATCAACACCGCGGAGCGGCCCGTCCTCCTCGTGGGCCTCCGCGCGTCGGAGCCGGAGACCGTCGCGGCCCTGCGGGCCCTGATCAGCGAGACGGAGCTGCCGGTGATCGAGACGTTCCAGGCGGCCGGCCTCGTCTCCCGCGAGCTCGAGGACCACTACCTGGGCCGCGTCGGCCTCTTCAAGAACCAGCCCGCCGACCTCGCCCTCGCCGAGTCCGACCTCGTCGTCGCGATCGGCTACGACGCCGTCGAGTACGACCCGGTGATCTGGAACAGCGACGTCGACCGCCGGATCGTCCACATCGACTCCGTCGACGCCCCGCTGGACAACCACTACCTGCCGGCGCTGGAGCTGAAGGGCGATCTCGCGCAGACGGTCGCGGCCCTCACGCCCCTCGTCTCCGGCCTGCAGCTCGACGAGGACGCGGCCGACCGGGTCGCCCGGCACCGGAGCGAGCTGGAGCGGATCGACGACGCGGCGCGGACGGCCGAGGCGGCTCCCGGGACCGTCGATCCCGCCCGCCTCGTGCTCCTGATGCGCGACCTGCTCTCGGACGACGCCACCGTGGCCTGCGACATCGGCTCGAACTACATCTTCATGGCCCGGCACTTCCGGGTGTACGAGCCCAAGCACCTGCTCTTCTCGAACGGGCAGCAGACCCTCGGCGTCTCCTTCCCGTGGGGCATGGCGGCGAGCCTCCTGCGCCCCGGGACCCCGGTGGTCTCCGTCTCGGGTGACGGAGGGTTCCTGTTCTCCGCGACGGAGATCGAGACGGCGACGCGGCTCGGCCTCTCGTTCACGCACGTGATCATGCGGGACGACACCTACGACATGGTCGGCTTCCAGCAGCTGCTGAAGTACGGCCGCAAGTCCGGGGTCCAGCTCGGCGACTACGACATCGAGAAGTTCGCGGCGGCGTTCGGCGCCACGGGCAGGCGGGTGAGCGGCCTCGCCGAGTTCGAGGAGGCGTTCCGGGCGTCCCTGGCCGAGCCGGGCGTCTCGATCATCGACGTCGCGGTGGACTACAGCCGCAACGTCGACATCGCCGCTCACCTGGTCGAGGACGCCTTCGAATGAGCACGCACACGGTCGACTCGACCGACGACTACGCGATCTACCAGAGCTCGACCATGGCCGCGCTGCTGGCCGGGGTGTATGACGGGGACCTGACGATCCGCGAGCTGCTCACCCACGGCGACCTCGGGCTGGGCACCTTCAACCACCTGGACGGCGAGATGGTGATCGTCGACGGCGTCTGCTACCACCTGCGCAGCGACGGCTCCGTCCAGGTCGCGGACGGCGACGACCGGACGCCCTTCGCGGCCGTGCTGCCCTTCCACGCGACCACGACGTTCACGGTCGAGGAGCCGACCGGTCTCGCCGGACTCACCCGGCTGATCGACGACGCGGTCGACGGCGGGAACATCCCCGTCGCCCTGCGGATCGACGGCCGGTTCACCGAGGTCCGCACCCGGACCGTCGGCGAGCAGACGGAGCCGTACCCGCCCCTGATCGAGGCGACCGCCCACCAGAGCGTCACCGGCATCGCCGACACCCGCGGCACGATCGCGGGCTTCCGCACTCCGCAGTTCGAGCAGGCCGTGTCGGTCCCCGGGTACCACCTGCACTACGTCGACGACGCCCGCGAGAAGGGCGGGCACGTCCTCGACGTGACCGTGGCCGAGGTGACGGTCTCGCTCACGACCGTCGCCGGACTGCACCTCGCGCTCCCGGAGACGGACCAGTTCCGCCGGGCGGACCTGGCGATGAAGGACATCGCGGCGCAGGAGGCGCGAGCGGAGGGGTGAGGCGGGCGGGACCTCCGGGGAGACGGGCCGGCCGTGACCCGTCTCCCCCGGAGGCCGGTCAGGGCGCGAGCTCCTCGCGGACGATCGCTGCTCCCGCGCTCAGCGCGCTGAGCTTCCCCCAGGCGAGGTCGCGGGGCAGCGGTGCCATGCCGCAGTTCGTGCTCGGGAGGAGCAGGTCCGCGTCGACGAACCGGAGGGCGCGGCGCAGGGTGTCGGCGACCTCCTCGGGCGTCTCGACGGTCCCGCTCGCCACGTCGATCGCTCCGAGCATGACCTTCTTGCCGCGGACGAGCTCGATCAGCTCCATCGGCACATGGGAGTGGTGGCTCTCCAGCGAGACGATGTCGAGAGAGGACTGCTGGAGGAGCGGCAACGACTCCTCGTACTGCCGCCACTCCGACCCGAGGGTCGCCTTCCAGTCGGTGTTCGCCTTGATCCCGTAGCCGTAGCAGATGTGCACCGCGGTCTCGATGCGGAGTCCCTGCGCCGCCCTCTCCAGCGCGGCCACACCCCAGTCGTGCACCTCGTCGAAGAAGACGGTGAAGGCGGGCTCGTCGAACTGGACGATGTCGACTCCGGCGTCCTGGAGGGCTCGCGCCTCCTCGTTGAGGATGGTCGCGAACTCCCACGCCAGCTTCTCGCGGCTCCCGTAGTGCCGGTCGGAGAGGGTGTCGATCATCGTCATCGGGCCGGGCAGCGCCCACTTGATGGGCTGATCGGTCTGCTCGCGCAGGAACCGGGCGTCGTCGGCGAACACGGGCCTCTCGAGGCCCACGGCGCCGACGACGGTCGGCACGCTCGCGTCGTACCGGTCGCGGATGCGGACCGTCTCGCGCCGCTCGAAGTCGACGCCCGTGAGGTGCTCGATGAACGTCGTGACGAAGTGCTGGCGGGTCTGCTCCCCGTCGCTGACGATGTCCAGGCCCCGGTGGTGCTGCTCGTGGACGGCGGCGCGCAGGGCGTCCTGCTTGCCTTCGGCCAGGGCGTCGCCGGTCAGCCGCCACGGGGACCACAGGGTCTCCGGCTGCGCGAGCCACGACGGCTTCGGCAGGCTGCCGGCGATCGAGGTGGGCAGGAGCGGGAGGGACGTCGAGGCTCCGCGCGCGCTCATCGGACCGCTCCCGCGTACCCGGCGGCCCACTGCCGCAGCCGCTCCCCGTGCGGCTTCATGAGGTGCTCCTCCGCGAACCGCCCCTGCTCGACCGCGAGCCGGCCGCGCTCCTCGCGGTCGTAGGAGACCGCGGGCCGCACGTAGTCCTGCTGCTCCAGGTCCGGCCGGTAGACGTCGGCGGCGGCCGAGCGCGCGCCGTAGATCTCGGGCCGGTAGATCCTCTGGAACGTCTCCATCGTGCTGATCGTGGCGATGAGCTGGAGGTCCGAGTAGTCCTCCAGCAGGTCGCCGCCGCAGTAGAACGCGAGCGGCGCCGTGCTGCCGGGCGGCATGAAGAAGCGGACCCCGAGGCCCATCTCCGCGAAGTACCGGTCGGTCAGCGAGAGCTCGTCCTGCCGGTACTCGACGCCGAGGATCGGATGGAGGGTCCCGGTGCGCCGGTACGTCCTGCTCGTCGAGACGCTGATGCAGATGACGGGCGGCGTCGACGAGAGCTCCGCGTACTGCGCGGAGTCCCGGAAGTGCTGGAAGAGCGCGCCGTGCAGGACGCCGAAGTCGTCGGGGACGGTGAAGCCGGCCTGCGCGGCGTTGACCGCCGGCAGCCGCACGCTGAAGTCGTGGTCGCGGAGGTAGGAGGAGAAGTTGTTCCCCAGTGTCCCCGGCTGACATCGGCCGGTGCGGCGGTCGAGGATCCGGGTGCGCAGGACCTCCAGCAGGGGGAACTCCCGGTCCTCGCCGTCCGTGGTGAGCCGCAGCCCGACGGAGACGATGTCGAGCCCGACCGTGTAGCGGCCGCGGCTCGGATCGTCGCCCGGCACGAGATCGTTCAACCGGTCGTCGATCATCCGCAGCGCGGTCCGGAGGTTCTCCCGGCGGCGCTCGCCGCGGGCAAGATTCGCGAAGTTGGTGGTGATCCGGGAGCTCCGGGCCGGCGAGTAGTCCTCGTCGAAGGGGGTGAGGGTGATGCTGAAGGCGGGTTCGTTCGTCATGATCGGCCGATCGGTAGGAGGGACTGGGGCGGGGCGGGTCCCCTACGTCCCGAAGAGGTTGGCGCGGGTCCCGCCGGGAGCGAGCTCGTCGCGGAGGATCCCGCGGCGGCGCAGGACGGGGACGAGGTCGTCGAGCATCCGGTGCAGGGTGACCGGGTGCAGGTCCCCGGAGAGGAGGAGCCCGTCGCTGCCGCCGTCGTCGCCGAGCTCCTCGACGAAGTCGGCGAACTCCTCCGCGGTGCCGACGAAGCCGGCGCGCTCGGCGACGCGGCCCTTGCGCGCCTTCCTGGTCAGCAGCTCCCGCAGCGGAGCGTCCTCCGTGCCGCCGTACAGGCCGGCGATGGTGCCGTGCGAGACGTGCTCGCCGAACACCGACCGCGGGACGGGGAGGTCCAGGTCCAGCCCGGTGAGGTCGGTCTCCAGGTCGCTCGACCAGCCGAGCGCGATCCGCCGCAGCGCGTCCTCGTCGGGGTGGCGCGACGCCTCGACGACGCGCGCGGCCTCCTCCGGGCTCGACACGATCTCGGGCTTCACGACGAAGAGCACGCGGAGGTCGTCCGCCGTCCGCCCGTGCTGCTCGGCCGCGGCGAGCACGCGCGCCCGGTAGTCGCGGACCGCCCGGGCCTCCAGCGGCGCGAGGGCGAGCTGCACGTCCGACTGCGTGCCGGCGAAGGCCAGGCCGCGCGGAGACCCGCCGGGGGAGACGACGATCGGGTCGCCGTTCTCGAAGGGGACGGCGTTCAGGGGTCCGTCCACGCGGAAGTGCTCCCCGCGGTGGCGGAACGCGTCGATCCGGGTGCCATCGGCGTAGCGGCCCGACTCGGGGTCGGCGACCAGCGCGCCCTCGCCCCAGCTGTGCCAGAGCCGGCGGACGACCGCCATCCACTCGTCGGCTCGGTCGTAGGCCGCGTCGTGCGACAGCGGCTCCAGGCCCACGTGACGGGCGCTGCCGACGTCGGTGACCAGGTTGATCCCGAAGCGGTCGGAGCTGAGGTGCTGCAGCGTCGCCGCCTGCCGGGCGGCGAGGTACGGGGGCGTGATGCCGGCGTTGATCGTCGGGGCCAGCCCGATCCGCTCGGTCGCCGCGAACAGGTACGGCGCCAGGAGGAGCGGATCGTGCTTCGGCCCGCCGTACGCTCCCCGCACCCGCAGGTCGAGCGTCTCCGGGGAGCCGAGCGAGACGGCGTCCTCCATCACGATCAGCTCGAAGCCGGCCTGCTCCAGCTCGCGGGCCGACTGCTGGTAGAGGCCGGGCTTCGTCCAGTCGTGGTTCCACTCCCGGTAGGGGTGCCCCCAGCCCTGCGGTCCGAAGCCGCGGGAGAAGAACCAGCCGAAGTGCTGACGGCGCGCCACGCTCACACCTCCGCGAGCACGGGCAGGGCGCGTGCGCGCACCGCGGCGAGCCCGCGCTCGAGGTCGCGGAGGAGGTCGTCGACGTCCTCGATCCCGATCGACAGCCGGAGGAGCCCGGGGTGGATCCCGGCGGCGGCGCGCTCGGCGGGGGTGCGTCCGGCGTGGGTGGTCGACGCGGGGTGCAGCACCAGGGAGCGCACGTCGCCGAGGTGAGTCATGTGGCTGAACAGCTCGACGGCGTCGATGAAGGCGGCCGCGCCCGCCTCGCCTCCGGCCACGGTGAAGGAGAAGACGGAGCCCTGCCCGCGGGGGAGCAGCCGCTGCGCGAGGGCGAACGACGGGCTCGACTCCAGGCCGGAGTAGTCGACCGACACGACCTCGGGCCGCTCCTCGAGGAAGCGGGCGACGGCGAGGGCGTTCGCCGAGTGCCGCTCGACCCGGAGCGACAGCGTCTCGACGCCCTGCCGCAGCAGGAAGGAGTTCAACGGTGACGGCGTCGGTCCCAGGCGGGAGACCACGATGTCCCGCGTGTACGAGACGAAGGCGCGCCGGCCGTGCTGCTCGGTCCAGCTGCGCCCGCCGAACGACCGCTCCTCCTGGTTGAGGTGCGGGAAGAGCGCGGGGCGCGCCGCCCAGTCGAACGTGCCGGCGTCGACGATCACGCCGCCGAGGGCGGAGCCGTGTCCGGCGAGGAACTTGCTGGTCGAGTGCACGACCACGTCGGCCCCGTGCTCGATCGGGCGGAGGAGGTACGGGGTCGCGAGCGTGTTGTCGACCACGAACGGCAGCCCGTGCCGGTGCGCGATCGCGGCCAGCGCCGGGAGGTCCAGCAGATCGTTCTTCGGGTTCGGGATCGGCTCGCCGAAGAGGACCCGGGTGTCGGGCCCGATCCGCCGTTCCCACTCGCCGAGGTCCGACGCGTCGTCGACGAAGTCCACGCCGATCCCGAGCCGTCCGAAGTTCTGCACCAGCAGCCCGCGGTTGCCCTCGTACAAGCGGCGCGACGAGAGCACCCGGTCACCGGCCTGCAGGATCCCCAGGAGAGCGGAGGCGGTGGCCGCCTGGCCGCTCGCCACCAGGATCGCCTCGGCACCGCCCTCGAGATCGGCGAGCCGGCGCTCGACCTCCTCGGTGGTCGGGTTCCCGTTGCGGGTGTACAAGTAGCCCTCGTCCTCCCCGGCGAACCTCTCGCGGGCGTGCTCGAAGCTGTCGAACACGAAGCCGGCGCTGAGGTGCACGGGAGTGACGCGCGCCCCGTGGGCGCCGTCGGGCGCGGCACCGGCGTGCACCTGGCGCGTGGTGAAGCCTGCCGCCGCGGAGGCACGGGGTGCGGGCGCCGCGGTCGTGGTCGCGGCGCTCGCCGCAGCAGTGGTCGCGGTGGTCGCCGGTGCAGTGATCGTCACGGTGTGCTCCTGTCCAGACGCCCGGAAGGCGGATGCCGGGAGCCTGTCAGGCCGAGGGGAGTGCGCGTCGGATCGTGACGGAGTGTGACTGCGAGGGCGCGCCGTCGCGGGTCGTGGACGTCGACCGCTCGGAGTCCGCGGGTCGTGACTCAGCTGTGCGTCGTGTTCGCCCGGATCTCCTCGACGGACAGCTCCGGCGCACCGCCTGCCGCGGCCGCCGGGTCCATCCAGACGAAGTCCCAGTGGTGGCCGTCGAGGTCGTCGAAGCTCTTCGAGTACATGAACCCGTGGTCCTGCTCGCCGGCCGGGGTCGCGCCCGCGGCGAGGGCCTTCCCGTGGAGGGTGTCGACCTCCTCCCTGCTGTCGGCGCTGAGGGCGAGCTGCACCTCGGTCGAGGTGGTGGCGTCGATGATCGGCTTGCTGGTGAACTCGGCGAAGAACTCCCTCGTGAGCAGCATCGCGGTGATGGTGTCGCTGATCACCACGCTGACGGCGTTCTCGTCGCTGAAGCCCTCGTTGATCGAGTAGCCGAGCGACTCGTAGAAGGCCCTCGCCCGGGCGAGATCGGCGACGGCCAGGTTGACGAAGAGCATGGTGGGCATCGGAGCACCGTTCCTGTCGGGACGCCGGTGGCGCGCCGCCGCCGGTCGTGACTGCATGATGATGACCGGCCGGCGGCGGTGTCAAGGAAGCGCCGTCGAGAAGGCGGTGGATGCCCGGCGCGGGGCGTCCGGAGGAGGACGCGGCGCACGGATGCCGCGGATCTGCTGGACTGGCCTCGAGCACCGCAGCACGAGCAGGAGGGAGCGGAGATGATCCGGACCCTCGTTCCCACCGTCCTCGCGGCCGCCCTCCTCGCGGCCGGCTGGACCGCGATCGGACCCTCGCATCCGGTCTTCGCCGCGGTCGCGCAGATGGTCCTCACCAGCTGGGCGGCCCTGACCTTCGGTGCGCGCACGCGTCCGCTCGAGCAGCCCTGGTTCGACGTGGGTCGCCGCGAGCCGGCGCTGCTGCGGGCGCTCGGGGTCGGCGTCTTCGGCCGGCTGCTCGACATCGTCGGGTGGAACCGCCTCGTCACCCGCGAGCGCGGCTTCGACGGCACGCGCGCGGGACTGACCGCTCTCGATCAGCACACCCGCCGCTCCGAGGCGGTGCATCTCGCGTGCACGGCCGTCGGAGTCGCGCTCGCCCTCTTCGCGACGGTCACGGGTGCGACGGGCGGCGCGGCCTGGCTGCTCGGGTCCACGATCGCCGTCCAGCTCTACCCCGCGCTGCTGCAGCGGCTGGTGCGGGCGCGCATCCAGCGGGCGGGGCGGGCGGCGCGAGGTGCGCTTCACGTCGCGGACGCGGGAGACAGCGCCGCCGACGGCGGACCGACCACGGCTCCCGAAGGGCGGTGATCACGGGGTCCCCGACGCGCCGCGATCGTCACCGGGATCGGCCAGGGGATGGCGGCGCGCGAGGACATCGCGAGCCACGTCGGGCGGATCGCGCCGGTCGTCCTCCGCCGCCGTCAGCAGGAGAGCGAGGGCCGTGTCGGCGGGGACCCGCTGCGCTGCGCTGATGAAGCCGACGGCCTGCAGCACGGCGATCGTCCCCGGCGTGAGCGGGGCGCGGGACGCCGCCCAGCGACGGACCTCGGCGTCGTCCGTGTCCTCGGTCAGAGCGTCGGCCAGGAGGCGTGGAGGGAGGGCATGGGCGGGCCGGTCAGTACCCGAAGCCGTGCTCGAGCTCGACGTCGAAGGTGACGTCGTCCTCGCTCGGCTGCACGGGGAACACTCCCGTGAGCGTCCTGGTGCGTTCGCGGATGCGGGCGACCTCGGCCGTGTTGTCCGGCTCCGGGAGATCGGAGGGAGTGGTCTCGGCGACCAGGGCGGCGCCGGCGTTGAGCAGGAACACCGCCTGCACGGTGCCGCCGTCGCCGCCGATGCCGGTGTACTCCACACGGTCCGCCGTGCTGCTCACGGCGAGGGCGACGCCGTACTCGATCAGAGCGTCCGCCGCGTCGTCTCCGACCAGCATCGTCTTGTTCGCGAAGAGGAGATGCTTCATGCCCCCAGCGTGCGCAGCGCCGGCGCCGACGGGGGAGAGACTTGACAGCTCCTGGGGCGGTCGACAGACGCGACCGCGGCACCCGGTGACGCCCGGTCGCGCCCGGTCGTCCTCGGCGTCGCCGAGACGGCACCCGTGGCGTCGGCCGTCCTCTGAGCAGGTCCGCGTCACAGGGACGTGGATCGACGGACCCGGGCTGATGTCGGCCGCCGAGACACCCGGCCGAGAGCAGGGCGACGTGACAGGCGGTGTCAGCGGACCATTCGCCGACGCCCGCGCCGCTTCTCCCCTGTGAGGATCAGGGCGGCGAGGAGCGCGGCGAGGAGTGCGCCGATGGTGTTCATGAACCAGTCGTTCGTGTCGCAGGAGCGGCCGATCGCCGGAACGCCCGCCTGGACCAGCTCGATCAGGGCGGACAGGCCGGAGACGGCGGCGGCGACGAGCAGGGGCCGGCCGACCGCGACCGCGAGCAGCAGGGCCCCGGGGAGCAGGAGCGCGATGTTCGCGAGGGTCTCGATGCCGTCGAACGGCACCGAGAACTGCACGGTGCAGAAGACCCGCGGCGTCCCGTCGGGCGGATACACGGTCAGCGCGATCCCCACGACGAAGGCGAGCGCGGCGAGGACGAGAAGAGACCTTCCCGCGCCGCGCCGGTGCAGCAGCCAGGCGATCGCCGTGACCACCGCGACCGCGATCCAGAAGGCGATCGGGACGAGCGCGGCGTGGTCGACGAGGAACGTGCTGATCACGGTGCTCCGCTTCGAGGTGTCGGGGTGGCGGGAGAGGAAGAGGTCTTCCGTTGACGGACGGCCCGCTCACTCCAGGTCGGCCTGTGCCGACGGCCGGCAGGCCTTCGGCGCGAGTCAGCTCCGGAGGGGAGAGCCTGCTGCGTCGAAGCGGTAGCCGCCGAAGGCGCCGCTGAGCAGCGGGCGCGCCGTCGCGATCGCGGCCTGGACCCGGGGGAGGGCGAGGGAGGCCCGATGCGCCTCGGCGCTCTCCCACAGCTCGACGACGAAGACGGTGTCGGGCTGCTCGTCGTCGACCCCGACCTCGTAGAGCAGGCAGCCGGCGTCGACGAGGTCGTCGTTGTGCTCGGTGAGGACGGCGACGAGCTCGTCGCGTCTGCCGGGGACGGCCCCGAGGGTGCCGACGTTCACGAAGGTCATGCCGCGAGGGTACCGCCGAGGACACCGGCGGCGGGTGGCCGTCTCGCCGGTCGGAGTGCGGTCGGGACGTCACGCTGGACGGAGTCGCCGTGCTCCCGCCTGCGAACCGCAGACCGGTCGCGCTCGGCCCGACGCCACGCCCGCTCGGGAGGATCGCGTCGCGAGAGAGAGGATCCCCGGTGGTCTCCGCGATCCCCGTCGGGTCCCACCGGCCAGGCATGGGCGTGCTCGGACCGACGGAGTGCGCCCGATCAGCCGGCGGGCCTGCTGAACAGATTGACGACGTTCCCGTCCGGGTCGCGGACGAGGGTGGAGCGGTTGCCCCACGGCATGGTGCTCGGCGGGAGCACCACGTCCTCGCTCCGGGGTGCGAGCTCGGCGAAGGCGCGGTCGACGTCGGCCACCTCGAACTCGAGCAGGACGGAGCGGTTCGACGCGGGGACGACGGCGCCGTCGAGCATCGCGACCGTCGAGGTGCGGGCGATCGCGAGGGTCGCACCCGCTTCCGTGAACTGCGCGAAGACCGGCGCCGGGCGCTCGGCCGGTCGGCCGACGACCTGCTCGTAGAAGGCGACGAGGCCGTCGAGGTCGTCGGTGACGATGCGGAGGGAGGTGAACGACATGGGGCTCCTTCAGGGCCGGGATGAGGTGATGGCACCAGGCTCGCCGGTCGTCGCGACACCGTCCTGTCGGTGTTTCCGAAGATCGTCCGGGACTCCGCGAGGTCCGCGGCGGCCGTCCCCGGAGCGGGTCAGTCGTCGACGACGGACCGCAGCCGTCCGTACTGGAGCGCGAGGTCCTCGGCTCGCAGGGTGCGCTGCGGAGGCCGCTCGTCGGTCACCTCGACCGACAGCATCCGGTCGCCGCGGAACGCCCGGACCCCCTCCCGCAGCCGGCACCACGCGATCAGGTACCAGTGCTCCTCCTTCCCGATCGAGCCGAGCGGTTCGACGTCGCGGACCGACTCCGCGCCGCTGCTGTCGCGGTAGCGCAGCCGGACGACACGATCCGGTCGGAAGGCCGTCGCGAACTCCGCCGGGACGACCGCCTCCTCCTCGCTCTCGAGGAAGTGCACCCGGGATGCGACCGCGCCGGCGCGGGCGGCCACGTCGTCCGGCAGGACCGCGAGCGTCTTCCGGGCGGCGGTCAGGGCCGCCTGCCGGAACGGACTGCGCTGCAGCGCGCTGAGGCCGATCAGCACCGCAACGGCCTCCTCCACCGTGAACCCGGCCGGACCGAGGGTCGCGGACGCGTCGATGACGTAGCCGCCCGTGCGGCCGGGCTCCGCCCAGATCGGCAGACCCGCCTGCTGCAGCGCGGACAGGTCCCGCTCGATGGTCCGCACCGACACCTCGAACCGCTCGGCGAGACGGCGCGCGCTCCGCGGCCGGGGCGAGACCGCCCGCAACTCCTCGACGAGCCCGTACAGACGATCGGTGCGGTTCACCCGACCATCATCCGCCCGGGCCTTCGGGGTGGCGTCCGTCGCCGGACTCACTGCGGAGAGATCTCCGCGGCAGCGGCCGCCGCGGGGCGCCTGCGGGAGGAGCCGTCCTGACGGTGGGCCGCCCTGGGAGTCGCCCGTCTACTCCGCGAGCGCGCGCAGGTGCACCGCCGCCCAGGAGCGGAACGGCGTCCACGTCTCGGAGATCTCGTCGATCGACCGGTCGTCGCAGTAGCGCTTCGCGACTTCGTCGCTCAGCCTGCCCTCGTTGCGCGGCAGGACGTCGGGGAAGTTCGCGCCGCGGATCACGACGAGCTCGGCCGAGAACGGCCCCATCCCCAGGATGCTCTGCACCTGGACGAAGGCCTCGGCCGGCTGGAGCGAGCGCAGGTGGGAGCCGGAGAGCTGTCCGTCGAGGGCGGCCTCGGCGATCGCCTGCAGGTACTCCGCCTTGCGGTCGGGCAGGTCGAGGGACGCCGCACGCAGGACGGCCGGGGACGGGAAGGCTCCGTCATCACCGAGCTGCTGCGCGAGACGCGTCCTGACCACCGCCGCCTGCCGGATCTGCAGCCGACGCGACAGGACCGTCCAGACCGCCGCCTCGTAGGGCGAGAAGAAGCCGCACGGCCGGAACCCGGGGAGCCGAGCCTGCGCGTCCGCGATGACCTCGTCGCGCGCCGCGACGTCGGGCCAGCTGCGCCCGTCGATGTCGATGGACAGCAGCCGACGGACCTGCTCGGTCGCGGCGTCCAGGTCGCCCGGGCCCTCGACCACGATGCGGGCGGACGGCCCGTCCTGGGTGACCACGACGTCCACTCGCTGCCAGTCGGCATCGCAGAGGAGGGCGGAGCGGATGCCCGCGGCCTGCGGCTGCGACGCGAGCCGGTTCGGGGTGAAGCCCTCCCAGAACCGCTGGGTGGTGGCCAACGACCAGGGCCCGAGGATCTCGTGAACGGTCTCGAGTCGAGTCACGGTCGGGCCTCGGGGCTCTGAGCGGCGGCAGGACCGTCGGTCCCGGAGGGGGTGGACGAGCCGTCGGGCGGTTCATCGGCGGGTGCCGCATCGGTCGACCGTTCTCCGAAGAGGAAGGCCTCGCCGTCGGAGTAATGGCTGTTCACGCTCAAGTGCTCGGCGAAGCGCTCGTCCCCGAACGCCGCTGTCAGGTCGTCGGCCGAGCGCCACTGCACGTACTCGATGATCCGATCGCTCCGGAGGTCGCGGAAGAAGCTCGTCGAGACGAAGCCCTCGAGCGTTCTGATGTGACCGCGCGTCTCGCTCTCGTTGTACTCGGCCATCCATGCCTGCTTGCCCGCGACGGGCGCCAGTCGGATGATCTCGTGGGCCGCCGTCGGGGCAGCGCGCACCGGATCGACGGGAGTCGCGTCGTCCGGGCTCGCCGTCGCCGAGGTGGTGAACCGGTAGATCCCCTCGTCCACGACCCACGACGATTCAGCGCGGCTCAGTTCCGCCGCGAAATCCTCGGCGTCGCGGCGGCTGCGCCAGAAGAGCAGCCCTAAGAGGAGCTCGGTGCCGGGGGAGGAGGGCGGGCCGAGCACGCGGCCCTGCGCCAGCCGGATCGCTCCGCCGTACCCCGTCCTCGGACGTGCGAGCGCTGCCGGCGAGGTGGCCGGATCGGACCGTTTCGACCCCGCGCCGCTCGGGTGCGCTTCTGCGCTGACCACGACGACGAAGGGGGACGCGTCACCGTCGACGGTGGTGCTTCGTGGGGACACTGACATGGGAGGACCTCCGGGCTTCGAGGACGCCGGAGGTTTTCAGCCCCGGATCGACACCGCCGGTGAGACGGGTCGACCACTCCGATGAGAATCGGTCAGGCGATGACGGTACACCACTTCCCTCCCGCCGCCCCGATCCCGGACGCCCGATTCGCATCCCTCGGGTGAAGCGGTCGGTCCCGCTCGGCGGTGACCGGGACAGCCGCCCGACCGGCGACCGCGGCTCAGTACTGCGCCGGCTCGTGCACCTCGACCGAGCCGTAGAGGGGGGCGCGGCGGGCGTACCGCACGGCGTCGTCCCGGGTCGGGCAGTCGAGCAGGTAGTAGCCGACGAGGGCGGACCGCTCCTCCGCTCGGGAAGGGGCCGGAGTGCCGCCTTCTCTTCGCGCCGCGGTCAGATCCGTCTCGACGGAGACGTCCCCGGAGGCGTCGGCGAAGCGTCCGGAGTCGACGAGGACGCCGTCCGCCTTCAGCGACGCGTCGTAGTCCGCCCAGGCCGCGTAGTCCTCGGGGGTATCGCCCCCGGCGTAGCTGCCGTCGGACCGCATCACGAGCATGACCTTCATCGCGCCTCCTGGTCCATCCGACCACCGTTCCCCCGGCGGCCGCCTCCGCGGTCGGATCGCCCCCGGGAACCGGCGCGCCGAGTCTCCGACCATTCCGGGTCGAGGCGACCGTGCGGGGAAGGGATCGCTACGGAGCGGGATCGTCCGCGTCGAGGGCCTGCTGGAGGAGCCGGAGCGCCTTCGGCCCGACTCCGTGGAGGGTTGCGAGACGGTCGAGGCCCACCCGCCTCACGTCGTCCACATCGTGCACGCCCGCGTCCTCGAGCGCACGGGTGGCCGGGGCGCCGACGGCGGGAAGCGGTCGCGGATCCATACGTCCGACACTACGAACCGGACGACCGTGCCGACAGCCGATCATTCGGCGACTTCTGGCGGCGGGTGATTCCGGCGGCTGCCGTCACGACAGCAGCGGCGGCGAAGGCCACCGTCGTGCGCCTCGTGGTCGTGGTCCCGGGTGGATGGAGGGCCCCTGGGCGAGGTCGTCCGCTCAGGTCGCGGGAGCCGGACGCGGAGGCGCCGTGCTGCCGCGTTCGACGATCTCAGGGCCGAGGAGGCGCACGACGTACGCCTCCTCGGTGTCGGTCGCGCCTTCGATCCGGCGGACGAGCTGACGCACCGCCATGCTCCCGAGCCGGTCGGGTGCGCTCTCCACGAAGGAGTAGGGGAGCGAGAAGGTGCGCGCGAACTCCTCCGAGAACCGGCCGAGCACGGAGACGTCCTCCGGGCTCCTCGTGCTCCGCGCTCCCAGAACGCTCGGAAGTGCCGCTGCGGCCGCTTCGTTGTTGACGAGCAGCCCCGTCGCCCGCGGGTGCGCGTCGAGCAGATCTCCGAGCGCCCGGCCGACGTCCGGCTGCGTGGAGGGCGCGAACGACGTGTGCAGTCGGATGCCGTGGGCATCGGCGGCCTCGAGAGCGGCGTCCTGCAGGCGCCAGACGTAGGCGCCGCCGCGATCGACGACGTGCTGGGGCGGGGAGACGAGCACGAGCTCCCGATGCCCGAGGGCGTGGAAGTGCTCGATCATCGCGCGACCGGTCTCCTCGAAGTCGAGGTCGAAGACGTCGACGCCGGAGCAGTCCCTCGGCAGGCCGACGAGGGCGCCCGGCTGCCGGGCGTTGCGCAGGATGTCCAGCCGCGGATCGTCCACGGCGACGTTGAGCAGGACGATCCCGTCGACCATGCGCGAGTCGCTGATGCGTCGCAGTGCGCTCGTGCCGTCGGCGTCGGTGACCAGCAGGATGTCGTATCCGAGCTCGCGGGCCATGTTCGAGACGCCGAGGGTGTACTGCAGCATCGCGGGGGCGAACTCGTCCTCGAGGAACTGCGCCAGCAGGCCGATGACCCGGGTCTGCGAGGTCGCCAGCGATCGCGCGCCCGCGTTGGGCGTGAACTCCAGGCGACGAGCCGCAGCGAGCACTCGCCGGCGCACCTCGGCCGAGATCGGGCGGTTGCCCGAGAACGCGTAGGACGCGGTGCTGCGGGAGACGCCCGCTTCGCGGGCGACGTCTGCGATGGTGGCCACTGTCGTTCTCCTCGGAGGCTGTCGGACGGCGAGGACCGGTCGGACTGCTGCCGGCTCTCCGCTCAGGTGCAGGAGAGCACGCGGCGGTCGCACCTCATGCTCCTGCATCCAGGGGCCGCTGCCGGTCCGGGTGGGGGGCGCCCCACCTGCGCCCAGCCTGCCGTGGCATGCCCCGCACACGCTCGAGGCGCCCCGTACGGATACGGGGCGCCTCGAGGTCCGGGTCAGTTCAGGGTGAACTGGACGGTGGTGGTGTTCCCGGCGACGTCGTGGACGACCATGGTGTTGGCACCCTTGACCGCGCCGAAGACACCCGGCTTGATGAAGTTCACGTCTGACCACGCGTTGTCGGTGAGATCCTTCACGCGACCGTTGATGACCGCCCTGTCGATCCTGCCCGCGTCGTACAGCTTGAAGCTCACCTGGTCGTAGACGCCCTTCTCACCGGTGGTGAAGGAGGGCTCGGTCTTGACCGTGGCCGTCGGCGCCGTGCTGTCCAGCGTCACCGCGAAGGTCTTCGTGGGCGCGATGTTGCCCGCGAGATCCTCCGCGTTGTACTTGACGGTGTAGTTCCCGTCGGGCAGCTGCACCGTGGCCGAGTGCGATCCGGTCCTCGCTCCACCGGCGACCGGGGACTGCGTGCTCTTGACGAGCTTGCCGTCCTTGTAGATGTTGGCCACGATGCGCTTCAGTCCGCGGTCGTCCGTCGCGTCGACCTGGACGGCCAGTGCGGAGAAGGGGCCCGCCGTGGTGGGCGACACCAGTGTGACCGCCGGCTTGGTCGTGTCGGCGACGGCGACCGGCGTGAGCGTCCAGAACCGGTCGGCGGTCTGGGCGTCGGTCGCGGTGCTGGTCGTGGCCCCGTCGGTTCCGAGCACGATGGTCCCGTTCCGGTTGTTCCCCGAGGAGTCCTGGAGCGCGGCTCCGGACGCCTCGTCGAACGCGTACTGCGCGACGGTGCCCGCCGCCGCCCGGCCGCCGGCCAGAGCGGCCACGTCGGCCGCGGACAGCGCCCGGTCGTAGACGGCGAAGTCGTCGATCGCGCCGTCGTAGGCCGGGTCCCCGTACTGCGACTTGCCCAGGTAGTTCCGGTTGGTGTTCCCGAGAGCCGACGGCTTCACCGTCATGTTCGGGTTCGTGGCGACGACCGTGCCGTTGAGGTACATCGTGCCCTGCGTGCCCGAGACGGTGACGACCACGTTCGACCACTGGTTGAGCGGGAAGTTCTGACCGCCGTAGGTCAGTCGCTGCTCGCCTCCGGCGCCGGTGTTCGTGATGGCGAACCGCGGTCCGGCACCCCCGGCGTTGAGAGTGAGGAACATGTTGACGTTCTGGCCCGTGCCGAAGTCGAAGACGCGGGAGTAGTTCGTCAGCGACGCCGGCTTGATCCAGGTCGAGACGGACCAGTCGCCGGTGAGTCCGCTGACGATTCCGTTGGGGAGCGACCCGTACGACGCCGTCTTGCAGAAGTCCAGTGCCGTGCCGAACCTGCCCGGCTGGCGGGCTCCGCTGACCTGGCAGTTGGAGGTCGGTGCGCCGTCGGACCACTGGATGACCGCAGCGCCCGCGTCCTTGCTCAGATTGAGGACCCCGAGCGTCTTGCCCGTCGCGTAGTTCGCGAGGCGGACCTTCCCCTTCCCGTCGGGGATGAGCTGCCAGAGCTGCTCGTCTCCGCCGTTCGCGTCGGCGATCACCGCGGCTGCGCCGTTGGACGTCGCGGCGCCGGCGATGGTCAGGGCGCGTCCGCTGGGCGTGTGGACGACGCGGTAGAGGCCCTGGCCCGCTGCCGTGATCCTCCACGCCTGTCCGGTCGCGGTCGCGGTGTCGGCCTGGACGACCGGCGTCCCGTTCGCGGTCGCGCCGCCCTGCGTGGCGAGCTGCAGACCGGAGTTCGCGTTGCCCACGGTGTAGTCGCCCGCCAGGCTGGTCGGGCTCTTCTCCGGGGTGACGATCACCTGGTAGCCGTAGGTCGGGTTCATCACGATGGGCACCGTGATCGATCCGTCGGCGGCGACCTCGTAGGTCGTGTTCGAGATGGTGACCGGGCCGTCGGTCTTCACCGTGCGGCCGTAGGAGGCGGTGAAGTCCACCTGGACGTCGACCTTCGAGCCGAGCGACAGCTCGTCGAGCCCGTTGACCTTGATGGACGTGGCTCCGGTGTTGCCACCGGCGATGACGCGCACTTCGTCGCCCTCGTCGCTGACGGAGGCGGCGCCGTCGAGCGGGCTCTCGTTCGACGGCGGCGTGGTGGTCACCATCTGGCCGCTCATCTGGGCGTACCAGGTGTAGAGCCAGTACGCGCCGTTGGGGTCGCCGTTCCGTCCGGTGAGGAGGTCGCCCAGGGCGCCCGACTGGTTCCAGAACGGGAGCTCGGCGCGGGTGATCCCGTAGCGCTCGAGCTTCGCGATGTACCCGACCAGCGGGCCGGACAGGCCGACCTCGGCGGGTGCCGCGTACTCGGTGATGTCGATGGGCGGCTCGGGGAGGTCGAGGTCGTCGAGGATCGCCCGGACCTTCTCGACGTCGCCCTTGATCTTCGAGGAGCGGATCAGCTCGTGCCACTCGAGGACGTCCGGGAGGGTGTCGGTCGCCTTCGCGTGCTCGTAGAACGCGCGCATGTTCGTGATGTTGTCGGAGTAGGCAGGGCCCTGGATCGGCATCTCGGGGTCGAGGGTGCGGATCAGACGGTAGGTCTCGGTCCAGAGATCGAAGAAGGAGCCGTTCGACGCCTGCCAGGTGATGTCGGGCTCGTTCCAGATGGCATAGGCGACGATGTTCGTCTTGCCGGATGCCTGCGTGTCCTCGACCATCTTCTCGACGGCCGGGAGCCAGGAGGCCTTGTCGTATCGATAGGGCCAGCCGGGCAGGTAGTCCACCAGGCGGACGACGACGCCCGCACCGGCCGACTTCGCGGTGTCGGCGACCGACAGGGCGTCACCGGTCGGCTGCTGGGTGCCCCCCTCGGGCTTCTGCACGAAGGTGTGCGGCTTGATGGGGAGGATCTTGTCGAGGGACGGGACGCCGGCGCTCGCCAGTCCGTACAGGGACCCGCTGGCCATGTGAGTGACGGGACGGAAGGGCTGGTCGGCCTCCACGACGAGCGTGGCTGCGGCTCCGGGTGCCGCTTCCGCGGGAGCGCCCACGGCGAGGACGCTCCCCGCTGCGACGACCGCCGCTGAGACGACTGCTGCGAGGACACGACGCCCGCGGATCCGACGGCGCTGTCGCCGGTCGGCATCCGTGGGAGGCGTCTCGCGTAGAGCGATGGATCTGTTCATCTGCTGTATCTCCATTGATCGAGCGATTGGTCGAACCTGTCCGCACAGTGCTGCATAGATCATCGAACCGGTTCGATGTGGATTAAAGCATTAACTGGCCGAGGCCTCAATACCTCTGAGCTCTTCGAGCCTTTCGCGCCTGATGCGACATGATGCGTTCGTATCTTTCCGACACCTCTGCACCAGAAGTTGCGAAAGCTTATGAGGACCGTCGAGTGACGCAGGAAAGAGCTGTCGACGGCGTCTCGTCCTGGGCGCGTCTCACGGGGAGGACCGTGCGGGAGCGGATCCTGGCTGGGCCGCATCGTCCAAGGTCTCGGCCCGGACCGTTCACCGGGGCGGGGTCGAGGGAGAAGCCCCTCCGCCGCGACGAGCGGCAGAGCCGCGACCCTCAAGCGGTTCGGACCTCTACCGTTGCACCCGTGCCCCTCCTTCTCGCCGACCTGCTGTCGTGAGAGCACTCGTCGCCTGGCTCGAGCACCGCCAGATCCCGCTCTACCTCGCCGCGATCGCCGCCGGCGCCGCTCTCGGACTGCTGCTGCCCGCCGCGCACCACCTCGAGGTCGCGATCGAACCGGTGCTCGCGCTGCTGCTGTTCGCCACGTTCCTCGGGGTCCCGTTCGCCGCGATCGGACGGTCTCTGCGCGACGGCCGCTTCCTCGCCGCGGTCGGGGTGCTGAACTTCGTCGTCGTGCCGCTCGTCGCCTACGGGCTGTCCCGATTCGTCGCCGACACTCCGGTGCTGCTGTTCGGGGTCCTCCTGGTGCTCCTGACGCCGTGCATCGACTACGTGATCGTGTTCGCCGGGCTCGCCGGAGGGGCGTCCGACCGGCTGCTCGCCGCCGCACCGCTGCTGATGCTCGCGCAGATCCTCCTCCTCCCCGTGTATCTGCTGCTCTTCATCGGTCCTGCGGGGGTGGCGGTGGTCGACGCCGGTCCGTTCGCGCGGGCGTTCCTGCTGCTGATCGTGGTGCCGTTGTCTGCGGCTGGGCTGGTGCAGGCCCTGGCGCGCCGACACGTGTCCGGCCGGATCGTCGAGTCCACGATGCTCGGGCTCATGGTGCCGCTCATGACGGCCACGCTCTTCACCGTCGTCGCCTCCCAGGCCGGCGCCGTGGGCGCCTCGGCCGGCCGGCTTCTCGTCCTCGTCCCGCTCTACGCGGGATTCCTCGTGGTCATGACCGCTCTGGGGCTGGGTGCTGGACGCGTCTTCCGGCTCGACGTGCCCGCGACGCGCGCCCTCGTGTTCAGCGGCGCGACCCGCAACTCGCTCGTCGTGCTGCCCCTCGCACTCGCGCTCCCGGCACCGCTGTCGCTCGCGCCCGTCGTCGTCGTCACGCAGACTCTCGTGGAACTCGTCGGCATGGTCGTCCTCGTCCGACTGCTCCCTCGGCTCGCCCGAGACCGAGCAGCGCGGGCCGGCCCGGTCTGAGGCGGACTCACCAGCGCCCGAGACGACTCGGGCCTGCAGAAGGGTCGCCCGGGGAGTCGCCCGGGAGGTGCTCGCCGGTCAGTCCTTCTCCGGTCTGCCCGCAGTCCCCGCGTCAGCGGGCTCATCGGCCGGGGCGACAGGAGCTGCGGACTCGACCGCGGTGGGCTGGACCTCGGCTGATCTCGCATTCCTGGCGGCGAGGCGCTTCTTCTGGGACTTGCCGGTGCTGAACGGGCTCACCCACAGCCAGGAGAAGCGCCGCAGCGACTGGAAGATGAACAGCGACGCCCAGAGGGAGAACACCGTCAGGGCGACCGGGAAGACCGTCGCCGGAAGGGGTGGGACATTCGTCTCGCCGAGCAGGGGGACGAATGCGACGACGACCGCGATCACGAAGAGGTGCAGGAGATAGATCTGGAAGCTCTGCTGCCCCATGGTGACGAAGATCTTCAGTGCGCGGACCTTGACGAGGTACTGGGAGCCGGCGATGCCCGCGATGATCGCGACCGAACTGGCGATCAGGATGACGCCCGGAATGCGGTTGGCGTCGAAGGCGACGATCACCGCGATGATGCCGAGGTAGGCCACCGCGAGCGCGAGCGCCTGCCAGAGCTTCACGCGAGCGGCGAAGCGGTAGAACGTGCGGGGGATGAACATCGCCACGAGGAAGAAGATGAAGTTCTGGAGCACCCGGTCCCAGCCGATGTTGTCGGTGTCGAGCAGGCCGGTGGTCGTCGCCGCGACGGCCAGCAGCCCGGCCACCGAGAGCTGGATCCATCGGGGCACCTTGCGGATCAGCCAGGCGAGGATGCTGAAGATCGCGAGAGCCCAGATGAACCAGTAGCTGCTCGACGGCAGGATGGGGAGCACCAGCACGTTGAGCGGGTCCGTCGGCGAGGTCGCCTCCGACCGTGAGAACGGGACGATGAGGTAGAAGACGACCCGGATGAACGACCACAGCAGGTAGAGGTACACCAGCGCGAGCACTCGGCGGCGCCACAGTTCGGCGAACGTCCACGTCAGCATCCGGGCGGCCGTGAGGCCCGCGATGAAGAAGAACACGGGCATGGGGAAGTAGAGGAGCACGGTCCGGAGCTTCGGGACGTACCCCGCGAGGTCGAAGAATCCGAGGAACAACGACGAGTGGTAGAGCACGACGAGGCTGATCGCGACGCCCTTGGCGAAGTCGATCCACTCCCGCGACTCGGGGCGCTTCACCACGGCGCCGGTCGCACTCGACCCGGTCATCCGCCGCTCCTCGCGTGGGCGCACACGGCGCGATCACTGTTCACCGATTGCTGCGGATCCATTGCGCCCCCAAGATGTCGAATTCGAACCGGATGCGAATGAGCCCCCGGTTCATTCCCCGTACGGGTCCTGAGAGTACGGGAAAGTTTCCGATCACGGACGAGTCGATGGAGTATCGAGGCGGCAAGGGAAGTCCGGACGCCTCGCAGCCGCCTGTCCGCGGACATCGCCCGTCCGATCCCGGAGTCGCTCGGTCGATCGGGACGGACGGCGTCGGATCGCAGACGAATGGACCGTCGAGG
Source organism: Rathayibacter sp. AY1B4 (assembly GCF_002932815.1). NCBI lineage: Bacteria > Bacillati > Actinomycetota > Actinomycetes > Micrococcales > Microbacteriaceae > Rathayibacter > Rathayibacter sp. AY1B4. The sequence goes on from NZ_PSWN01000020.1 coordinate 42,575, forward strand.
GACGTGCGGACGGCGCTTTCGTCCAGCCATTGGGGCCGCGGACCCGAAGGACGAGACGAATCCGGCGTGCGGCCAGGACACCTCGACCTCTCCGGCATACTCCATGACGTGAACGACGCCACCACCGCCCCCAGTCTCGACGGCCGCGAGTTCGTGATGACCTCCTCGACCAACAGTGCGGTCGATCCCGAGTCGCCGTCGCGGTTCCACTACTCCGAGCGCGACGGAGTGGTCTGGGGCGACTACGTCGGCGACACCGTGACCTTCGGCCGGTTCGTGGGCACGCGCACCGGCGACGCCCTGCAGGTCTCGTTCGTGCACCAGCTGATCGACGGCGGGACCGTGGTCAGTGGCACCGGCGGCAGCCGCGTCGAGCTCGACGGCGAGGGCCTGCTGCGGCTCGTCGAGGAGTTCGAGATCGACGGCGACGACCACGTCAGCATCTGCGTCGAGGTCTGACGCTCAGCGCGCCGCGTCGCGGCCGTTCCCCGCGGTGGTGAACCGCGTCATGCCGAGCCGGTTCGTCGATCCGGAGCGGTCGGGGATGTCGGAGGGCAGCAGGTAGGCCTTGCGCACCACCTCGTCGAGCACGACGACCGAGACCACCGACTTCACCTCGGGCCGGGCCGCGACCACGCCGGTGACGAAGTCGTGCACGCCGCCGATGTCGAGCGAGCGGACCAGGAGCATCGCGTCGTGCTCGCCGGTCGTGATGCAGCAGTACTCGACGTCGGGCATCTGGAGGATGCCCTCGCGGAACCGGTGCCACGACTGCGGGTGCACCGTCACGAACACCAGGGCGCAGACGTCGAGCCCCACCTTGCCGGGATCGACCAGGGCCGAGAATCCGGTGATGACGCCGGATGCGGTGAGCTGCTCGACCCGGTTGTAGACGCTCGCCCGCGAGACGTTCACCCGCTCGGCCAGGGCGGACATCGAGATGCGCCCGTTCTCGCGCAGGACGGCGAGGATGCGCAGATTGAGGTCGTCGAGCCCGCCCGCGCTTTGTCCAGCGACCGCACCGGCGGCCGGATCGGTGATCGACATAATCTGCTCCTTCGTCGCTGCGGGCGGCAGTTCGTCCACGATAGCGGCCCTCTGGAAACGGAGTGCGTCGCGATGTGCCATCGTTTCGCAACACGTCCAGCCGAACCCTCGCCAGGAGGCCTCCATGGTTGTCCGCTCCACCCGCACCCCGCGCTCCGCCCCGACGCGAGTGGTGATCGCCGCTGCGGCGGTCTCCCTCGCCCTTCTGGTGGCGGGCTGCTCCTCGGGCCGCGTCGACACCGCCGACGGCAGCAGCGCGACGCTCACCATCAACAAGGCGTTCGACCTCAAGACCGCCGACCCGGGCCGCATGTACGAGCCGACCGGCCAGATGGTCGACAAGGCGCTCTACGAGACCCTCCTCACCTTCGAGGGCGGCGACGTCTCGCAGGTCGTCGACGGCCTCGCGAGCCTCGAGCAGTCCGACGACGCGAAGACCTTCACCCTCACCCTGAACGGCGAGCACACCTTCTCGGACGGCACCGCGATGACCGCCGACGACGTGGTGTTCTCGCTGCAGCGCGTGATCGGCCTCAAGGGCAACCCCTCGTTCCTCCTCGACGGCGTCACCGTCACGAAGAAGGACGACACGACGGTGGTGCTGACCACCGAGAACCCCACGCCCGCCCTGCCGGCGATCCTGGCGAACCCGGCGCTCGGCATCCTGAACTCGAAGGTCGTGAAGGAGAACGGCGGCACCACCGACGAGACCGACACCGCCGAGACGTTCCTCAACACCACCTCCGCCGGCTCCGGCCCGTACGTGCTCGACACGCTCGACCTCGCCTCGCAGGTCGTGCTGACCGCGAACGAGAACTACGACGGCGACGCCCCGGGCTACGGCCGCGTGGTCATCCAGAACGTCGAGGGTGCGACCCAGAAGATCAACGTCGAGGGCGGCAGCGCCGATGTGGCGCTGGACCTCTCGGGCACTCAGGCGGAGGCGCTCGGCGACTCGGTCGCGGTGACCAGCGACCCGTCGGCGAACGTGATCTTCCTGCTGCTCAACCAGAACCCGAGCGTCTCGGCGATCACGTCGAACCCCGACTTCGTGAAGGCCGTGAAGGAGGCCGTCGACTACGACGACCTCGTCTCGATCGCCGGCAACGGCACCGCCCAGGCGTCCGGCGTCATCCCGAGCATGCTGCTCGGCGCCCTGCCCGAGAGCGGCGCGCTCACCCAGGACCTCGACGCCGCGAAGGCGGACCTCGCGAAGAGCGGCTACGCCGGCGAGTCCGTGACGCTCAACTTCCCGAGCGACATCAGCCTGAACGGCATCGACTTCCCGACCATCGCGCAGCGCATCCAGTCGCAGCTGAAGGACGCCGGCATCACCGTCGAGCTCGCCCCGGCCCCCGTCGCTACCGAGCTCGACGCCTACCGCAACGGCACCGAGACCATGGGCCTCTGGTACTGGGGCCCGGACTACCCGGACCCGAGCGACTACCTCGTCTTCACCCCGGGCGACGTCGTGGGCCTCCGCTCCGGCTGGACCGACGGTGCGGCCCCCGCGATCTCGGCGCTGGCCGACGCCGCGGCCACCGGCGGCAGCGACGACGAGCGCCAGTCGCGCTTCGAGGAGCTGCAGACCGCGCTGAACGCCGACGGCCCCTTCATCCCGCTGCTCCAGCCCGGCAACAACATCGCCGCGGCGAAGGACGTCTCGGGTGTCGTCTACAACGCGGTGTGGACCATCGACATCGCGGCCCTCACCGCGCAGTAGCCCGTGTCCACCACCACGACGGCCGTCCGGACCCCGCGTCAGCGCGGGGGCCGGGCGGCCCACCCGTTCCTCCGCTACGCGCTCCGCCGCGTGCTCACCTCGCTGCTGCTGGTGGTGGGCGTGACCCTCGTCACCTTCATCCTGACCAACCTCGTGCCGGGCGACCCCGTGGCGGCCGCCCTCGGCCAGCGCGCTGCGGAGGATCCGGAGATCGTCGCGCAGTTCCGCGCCCAGTACGGTCTCGACCAGCCGCTCGTCGTGCAGTACTTCACCTACCTCGGCAACCTGCTGCACGGCGACCTCGGCGTCTCCACCACCACGCACAACCCGGTGGTCGCCGACCTGGCGAAGGCGCTGCCGGCCACCCTCGAGATCGCCTTCGGCGCCATCGTGCTCAGCGTGATCGTCGGCGTGCTGTTCGGCACCGTCGCCGCCTACCGGCGCGGCAGGGCCTCCGACCACGTTCTGCGCGTCGTGTCGCTGGCCGGCCTCAGCGTGCCGACCTTCTGGCTCGCGCTGGTCCTCTACTACGTCCTCTACTTCCAGCTGCGGATCGCGCCGGGATCCGGTCGGCTGAGCAGCGACTTCACCACGCCGCCGACGGTGACGGGCCTCTACACGGTCGACGCCCTGCTCGCCGGCCAGCTCGACACCTTCCTCGACGCGGCGTCGCACCTCTTCCTCCCCGTGCTCGTCCTGACGCTCTACACGGTGGGCCTGCTGACCCGGTTCGTGCGCACCGCGGTGCTCGAGATCCTCGACCAGGACTACGTGCGGGCCGCCCGCGCGAAGGGGCTGCCGAACCGCGCGGTCACCTTCTCCTACGTGCTGCGCGGGGCGAGCATCCCGATCCTCACCGTCGTGGGCCTCGCCTTCGGCAGCCTGCTCAGCGGCACCGTGCTCGTCGAGGCGGTCTTCGGCTGGCCCGGGATCGGCTCCTACGCCTACCAGGCCGCGTCGCACCTCGACCTGCGCGGCATCATGGGCGTCGGCCTGCTCATCGGCGTGATGTACCTGCTCGTGAACCTGATCGTCGACCTGCTGTACGGCGTGCTCGACCCGAGAGTGAGGCTGGCCTCGTGACGGATCCGCGAACCACCCGGTCCGACCCGCGCGACGGCGCTCCGGCCGGTCCGCGCGACGGCGTCGGTGCCGGAGTCCTCGACCCGGTCGCCGCCCCCGGCCTCCGCCTGCGCCGCCCCCGCCTGCGCCTGGGCCGCTGGTCGGCGCCGCTCGGACTCCTCGGCGCCGCCGTCGGCGTGCTCTGGATCCTCATCGCCGTGCTCGCCCCCGTCATCGCTCCGCACGATCCGCTCGCGCAGGACCTGCCCCTCCTCCAGGCGCCCGGCGAGGGCACGCTGATGGGGACCGACGCGCTCGGCCGGGACGTGTTCTCGCGCGTGATCTGGGGTGCCCGGGTCACCATCCCGCTCGCCCTGCTGCTCGTCGTGATGTCGGTGCTGATCGGCGCGATCGTCGGATCCGTCGCCGGATTCCTCGGCCGTGCGGTCGACGAGGTCGCGATGCGCATCACCGACCTCGTGATGGCGTTCCCCACGGTCATCCTGGCGATGGTGATCGCGGCCGCGCTCGGAGCCTCGCTCCTGAACGCGGTGCTCGCGGCGCTGATCGTGTCGTGGCCGTCCTACGCCCGGCTGACCCGCGGTCTCGTGCTCGGCCTCCGCTCGTCGAACTACGTCGTGTCTGGCCAGCTGCTCGGCTTCTCGCCGCTGCGCTCCCTCGTCCGCGACATCGCGCCCAACATCGTCGGCCCGGTGCTCGTCCTGGCGAGCCTCGACATCGGCACGGCCATCCTCCTGCTGTCGGGCCTGTCGTTCCTCGGGCTCGGCGCGAAGCCGCCGACCGCCGAGTGGGGCTCGATGGTGTCGGACGCCATCCAGAACTTCGACGCGTGGTGGATCGGGGTCTTCCCGGGCCTGGCCATCCTCACCGTCGTCATCGCGTTCAACTTCGTCGGCGACGCCCTGCGCGACGCCCTGGACCCGCGGTCGCAGACGATCCGCGGAGGAGGCGCCACGCTGTGAGCGACGCACTGACCATCAGCGGGCTGCGCATCCGCACCCGCAGCCACGCCGTCGTCGACGGCATCGATCTGGCGCTGCGCCGCGGCGGCATCCACGGTCTCGCCGGCGAGTCGGGCTCGGGCAAGACCATGACCGCCCTGGCGGTGCTCGGACTGCTGCCCGGAGCGATGACGGCCAGCGGGAGCATCCGCCTCGCCGACGACACCGGCGACGGCACGACGGAGCTCGTCGGCGCGTCCCGGCAGGTGCTCGGCGCGGTGCGCGGACGCCGGGTCGCCATGGTCTTCCAGGACCCGTCGACGAGCCTGCACCCGCAGCTCACCGTGGGCCGCCAGCTCACCGACCACCTGCGCCACCACCTCGGTCTCGGCAAGGAGGCCGCGCGGTCCAGGGCCGAGGCCCTGCTCGAGCGGGTGCGGGTCCCGGACGCCCGGGCCTCCCTCGGGCGCTATCCCCACCAGTTCTCCGGGGGTCAGCGGCAGCGCATCGCGATCGCGGTGGCTCTCGCGTGCGAGCCCTCGGTGCTGCTCGCAGACGAGCCGACGACCGCGCTCGACGTGACCGTGCAGGCCGGAGTGCTGCAGCTGCTGCGGGAGCTGGTCGACGACGGCGGGCTGAGCATCCTGCTCGTCACCCACGATCTCGGCGTGATGAGCGCCGTGGCCGACGAGGTGACGGTGATGCGCCAGGGGCTCGTCGTCGAGTCGGCTCCGCGGGAGCGGCTGTTCACCGCGCCCGAGGACGAGTACACCCGGGCGCTGCTCGCGGCTCTGCCCGGCTCGAGCTTCGAGGAGAGCCCGGAGGAGCTGGTCGCCGAGCTCGTCGAGGGGCACGAGAGGGCCGCCGCCGCGGACGATCCGGGCGCGGCCACGGCAGGCGACGTCGAGAGGGGTGCGCGATGAGCGCGGGAGTGGTTCTCGAGGCCGACGGCATCGTGGTCGAGTACGGGCGGAGACCGCCGCTGCGTGCCGTCGACGGGGTCGGCTTCCGGGTGGCGGCGGGCGAGGTCGTCGCGCTGGTCGGCGAGAGCGGCTGCGGGAAGTCGAGCCTCGCACGCGCGGTGGTCGGCATCGAGAAGGGCCGCGGCGGGGACGTGCGCCTGAACGGCGTCGACGTGCCCGCGCTCGGACTCCGCCGGCGCACTCCGGTGATGACCGGCATGCAGATGGTCTTCCAGGACCCGAACTCCTCGCTGAACCCCCGTCGCCGCATCGGCGAGCAGATCGGCGACGGCGTCCGGGCGGCTCTCGCCCGGGGCGCCGAGGGCTCGGATCCGGCCGACTGGCTGCGCCGCGTCGGGCTCGACCCGGCGATGGCGAGCCGGTTCCCGCACGAGTTCTCCGGCGGCCAGAAGCAGCGCATCGCCATCGCGCGGGCCCTCGCCGCGCGGCCGCGGATGCTCGTGGCCGACGAGCCGATCTCGGCCCTCGACGCCTCGACCCAGACGAGCGTCGCCGCGCTGATGCGCTCGCTCAGCGTCGAGGCCGGCGCGGGCATGCTGTTCATCTCGCACGATCTCTCAGTGGTGCGGCGCATCGCCGACCGGGTGCTCGTGATGTACCGCGGCCGGGTCGTGGAGTCGGGGGACACCGAGACGGTGTGGCAGAGCCCGCTGCACCCGTACACGCGGGCGCTGCTCGCGGCGATCCCGCTGCCGGACGGGCTGGGGCGGCTGCCGCTGGCTCCACTCGACGCCGACCGGGCGGCCTGGCTCGAGGAGCTGCCCGACGCGCTGGAGCGGACGGGCGCGTGAGCGCGGTGGAGGAGGCCCGGGCAGGGGAGTCCGCACTCTGGAGCATGCCGAGGGCCGTGAACCGCAGCCCGCTCCCCGGGGACGGCGCGTTCATGACCGCCGGCTGGGCCGATCCGGAGCCGGTGATCGACCCCGACGACCCGGTGCTCGCCTACACCGCGGAGCGCCGGTCGCGACTGGCGCAGGCGCTGCCCGCCGAGCTGCTGATCATCCCCGCCGGCCTGCCGCGGGTGCGCTCGAACGACAGCGACCACCGCTTCCGCCCGGGCACCGACCACGTGTGGCTGACGGGCAACGGAGTCGCCGAGAGCGTGCTCGTCGTCGACACGACGGGAGGGGAGGCCGGCTCGATCCTGTACCTGCGGGCTCCCTCGGGCCGCGACGGCGACGAGTTCTGGCAGAACGACGCCCTCGGCGACCTCTGGGTCGGGCCGCGGCCGTCGCTCGCCGAGACGCAGGCGGCGCTGGGCGTCGAGACCCGGCCGCTGGCCGACTTCACGCGCGACGTGGAGCGGGCCGCGCGGCGGGCCCGGCGCATCCGCGTGCTGCCCACCCTCGACGAGAGCGTCGACGAGCTGGTGCGGAGCATCTGCGGGCCGGAGCTCGGACCGCACCTCGTGCTCAAGGCGACGCTCGACGAGCTGCGCCTGATCAAGAACGACTGGGAGATCGGACGGCTGCAGCTCGCCGTCGACGGCACGGCGCGGGGCTTCGACGACTGCCTCGAGGCGTGGCCGGTCGCCCGCGGGATGCCGCGCGGCGAGCGCTACCTCGAGGGCACCTTCGCCCGCCGCGCCCTGGTCGAGGGGCAGGGGCCGGCCTACGGATCGGTCGTCGCCTCGGGAGCGCACGCCACGACCCTGCACTACACGCGGAACACCGGGCCCCTCGCCGACGGCGACCTCGTCCTGATGGACATGGGCGTCGAGCTGCCCTCGCTCTACGCCGCCGACATCACCCGCACCTTCCCGGTCAGCGGAGAGTTCACTCCGCTGCAGCGGGACGTGTACTCGATCGTGCTGCGCGCGCAGCAGGCCGGCATCGACTCCCTGCGCGCGGGAGTGCGCTTCCAGGACTACCAGGACGCGTGCGGGCGAGCCCTCACCGAGGGGCTGATCGACCTCGGCCTGATCCGCTGCTCGGTCGACGAGGCCATGGCCCCGTCCGCGTCGTACCACCGCCGGTGGAGCATCTCCCGCGCCGGGCACATGCTCGGGATGGACGTGCACGACTGCAACCACGCTCCGCACGAGACGTATCTCGGCGGAGTGCTCGCGGCCGGCCACACCCTCACCGTGGAGCCGGGCCTCTACTTCCAGCCGGGCGACCTGACGGTCCCCGCCGAGCTGCGGGGCCTGGGCATCCGGATCGAGGACGACCTCGTGGTCACGGAGACGTCGTCGATCCTGCTCTCGGCGGCGATGCCGCGCACGCCCGACGCGGTGGAGGAGTGGATGGGGAGGCTGGCGGGCTGAGAGGTCGGGCGCGCGACGCGATCGGCCGACGCGGACTACGGGAGCTGTGGGGGCGCGATCAGTTCGAGGAATCCACCGAGGGCACCTTCGAGGTAGATGATGCGTGTGCCGGCTCGGGCGCCACCGGTCATCCGGTGAGGCGTCCCGACCGGTCTCCAGCCGTGTCCAGCGCAGAGCTCGAGGACACGATCGAGGTTCGAGACCGTGAGCGCGATGTGCACCGTGCCGATCTGTGCGGGCGAGCCGACGGACTCGAGCTGTCGGGGCGGGTCGTACTGCAGCAGCTCCACCCGGTGGGGGCCGAGGGTCACCGTCGCTGCCCGGATCACGGCTCCACGGACGCCGGTGGTCGCCGCCGTGACGTCCACGTCGAGCGTGAAGGTGCGCTCGAGCACGAACCCGAGACCGGAGCACCACAGCACCAGCGCATCGTCGAGGTCGGCCACGGTGAGACCGGAGTGAGCGACGTCGGAGACGAGCGGTGATGCCATGACATCAGTATCGAGCTCCGACACTCCTGCCTGAGAGAAGAGGGTCCCGGCACCTGATCCCCCTACGGACGCAGGCCGCGCAACGAGCAGAGATACTCTTTCCGGATGTCGTTCCCATCCATGCTCCACGAAACCGTCGATGCTGCCGAGGATCGATTGCTGGACGCGATGCGCGCAAGTGACGTCGATGCGCTTGGTCGACTGCTCGCACCCGAGCTGATCTTCACGACACCCGAAGGCTCGATCATCAGCCGGGACGAAGATCTCGGAGCACATTCGTCGGGCACAACGAAGTTCGAGTCGATCGATGAAATCAGTCGCAGCACGCTGGCCTCTGCCGGCGGCGCCCAGACCACGTCCGTCGTAGACGTCGTTGTGATCGACCACGGCACACGGATCGAGGCTCGGCTTCACTACGTCCGCGCATGGCGACGAATCGCCGGGCGCTGGATGGTCGTCTCCGGAAGCGCAACACTCGCACCCGCACCGAACGCCTGATCGTTCCGCTGAAGGATCCCCATACGGAGCAATGCGCTTCAGAAGGGAACGACCGGTGTGTCCGTTGCAACCTCCTGTCGTCGCCGGGCGAGAATCAGCCCGACATTCAGGACAAACAGCGTCAGGAAGATGAACGCGCCCGTCGCGGCGTCGAGGTCCGTCGTGAGCTCGAGGATCATGAACGCGATGGCGGCGGCGAGAGAGGCGCACGCGGTGATGGTGAACACTCGAATCAGCCCCGTGTGGTTCCACCGCTCCTCGTCAGTGCTCATGAGTGACCTTCTCGCACCTGCTCGTCGGTGCGAGTCACGAGGCCCTTCGAGCTTCATGGCAACAGAACGCCGTCTCGATTGAGGATCGTCGGTCGGGGTTGAGCGTCCAGTGGCCAGTACCGCAGGCCGTAGGACAGGCTGAACGAAACCGAAGGGGTGAGCGATGGCGGCAGGGTTCACAAGTGGACGCTCGGCGTCCGAGGTGCGACTCACTCAATGGAACTGGTTCAGTCGCGCAGGAGCGCCGACGGAGCGTGTTCTCATCGGAGTCACTGTCGTTGCGATCATCGGCGGCAACGTCATCTTCGACGCACTGGACCCGGACGCCGTTCACCTTGCTGCTCGCCTGGCGGTACTCGTCGGTGCGCTCGTCGTGTTGAACGTTCTGCCGCTCGTCGTGCACGCGATTCGCCAACCTGCACCGTACGCCGACCTGTCAGCCGAGACGGTTCGCGTGCGCTCGCGGGTCACGCCCTTCGCGTCGTTCACCACGGCACGGAGGATCGAGACCGGTCGGTCGAAACAGGTCGTCCTCGAGGTGTCGGCGCCAGGCCAGAAGGTGCTCCTCGAACTGCGCGACAGGCTGGGCCGAGTCACCACCGACCACACCCAGGACGCGATCGTGACGTTCCTCCAGGGAAGCAGTGTCTCGATGCCGTCCTCTTCCGACGATCCCACGGGCCGGTTCGCTCACGTGAACTTCCCGCAGCACCTCACCCGCGAGCAAGCCATCGAACTCGCTTCCGACACGCTGACTGTCCCCGACTCCGGCGTCGGCCGCGATGACGTCGGGACGCCATCGCGCGGCGAGTCGCCGTCCCAGTAGGGGATGGTCTACCGGGTGCGGACGTTCAGCGTGTCAGGCGTTCCTCTCGAAAAGGCTGCCGGAGTGCGCCGACGAGCCGGCCCACGCTTCGCGTGCGTTCACTCGGCCAGCGAAGAACGTGGTCCAGGTCTGCTTCAAAGCGGGCTCGGGGAACGTCGTGACTGCTCGGGTAGGCGGCTCCTGCTCCGATGTCGATTCCGAAGAGCCCGATGTGGAACGCGTGGACGAGTAGGAAGCCGGGAACTAGATGCACGCCGACGGCGGCCACAGCGAGCATCGCAACCGGAGTGCGCGGATCGCGTTCCTTCCGAATCGATGACCGGTGATTCACGCGGAGAACACCATGAGAGCTCGTGCGCGTTCCACGACGAGTCGGGGCGCTCGTGATGCTCCTGGGGCGACGCGGGTGCTGGCAGCGATGCCTGGCGATGCCCGTTCGCGGCGCAGCGGCGTCACTGTTCCGTGCTGGAGGGCGGCACTCGAGCGGCTGCGAGCTGACGGGTGCCGGGATCACCGACACCCAGGATGAGGACGCTCTCGATGCTGCCGATCGTGTCGGGATCGATGATCTGCAATTCCGGATCAGCATCCGCTGTCAGCGAGCCGACCTCGCTTCCGACGTCCGCAGGGAACCTCAACTCGCCGTCGTTGTCCTCGAGTGGAGCGCTCGTGAGAAGGACTCGCGGTTCCACTGCTCCGGTCAGGTTCAGCCCGCTGAAGGACAGCCACACTGTCCCGTCCTCTCGCTCCTCGATCAGGAGATCGCCGCTCGCATCGTTGGACACGCTCTCGAGCGACGTGCGGATGGGCAGCTGCTCCAGAAGCGACTGGGCGGCGGGAGCGTCCGTTGCATCAAAGTCATCCGTGGGGCTGTTCGTAGGAAGGCTGGGAGCGGCGGACGTCGCCGAGGGGCTGGCGACGGCGGTTCCATCGAGGGGTGCCGTGCACCCGGCCAGGGCCAGAACGAGCCCGGTCGCAGCGGCCATGACGGATAGCCGGCCGATCGCGTTCGTGTCTGTCATGGTGTGCGCTGCTCCGTCCGTCGGACTGTCGCTCAGCCTACGCAGGGCGCGATTCTCATCGCCCTGTCGAAGTGTCTCCGCGGGGTCAGTGGTGTGAACGCCTGTCGATCACATCGTCGTGCGAGCAGCGCCGGACATCAGTCGCGCTCCACCCCTGTCCCTCTTGGCATCGTGAGCCAGAGGATGAAGGTGAGGAGGAGGCCGAGGATGCCGCTGACGACCAGCGCAGCGACGGCGAAGGCGGAACCGCCGAACGATCCCTGAGCATCGTTGCTCGTCTCCACCGGCACGAACCAGTAGACGACGGCTCCGACGATGAACAGCAGGCTGACGACGAGAGCGCCGATGCAGGTGTCCCGCCGCACCTTCTCTTGGGACCCGTCGCCTGAGAGGTTGACGAGCCACAGGATTCCGATGACGGCCGGAGCGCCAGCGAGGAACGCTAGAAACACGGGTGCTCCTGGTCGATGACGGGCCGCGGCAGCATCCGCAGCTGGGGCAGGAAGAGCGCCGCGGCCGATACGGCGACCATCACGCTCCTCCGTCGAGGGCGACCGTCTGGCTCGCGGTCATCGGGCGGCAACGGTGAGATTCAGGTCCTCACCGACGCGGAGGATCTCGTCCGAGGGGAACCGGAACGGGTTGAGGTAGAACAGGTCGTCGGCCGTCATGCCGAATCGTCGGAACCGGAGGACGCGGCGGGGATGACGAGCTCGTCGGATGTCAGGGCCAGCCGGCCGTCCGCCGCGCTCAACTGGACGGCGCCGGTGGTCCCGTCGCTCCCGGTGAACGTCGCCACGCCTAGATCGCCGGTCAGCGGGGAGGTGAAGCCGTCGTCCGTGTTCGTCGCCGGTGGCGGAGTCGGTGGTGCAGGCTGCGCCGTGCATCCCGTCACGACCGCCAGGCATGCCGCGACCGCGACCGTGTTGCGCACTTTCGAGAACGTCCCCACCGGCTCAGGTTAAGTGACGTCACCGCTTTCCTCGTGGTCGCGTCTCGGCCTGAAATGCTCAGCACCGTTCCGAAGGGGGAGCGTCTGTCGCGGGCCATCAGGAAGCCCCACGGCTCCTAGGCTGACCCGATGAGTTCCCCGGCATCGACCCGCCCACTCGTGGGCGCTGCGCGCATCGCGGTCGGTGCAGCCGCGGTCGCGGTGATCCTCCACACCTACGCGCTGAGCATCGTGGCCGGCGACCCGAATCCGTTCGACTACTTCGGCTACTTCACGAACCAGACCAGCCTCCTCGCGAGCGCGGTGCTCATCGTCGCCGGATCGGTCGCGCTCGCCCGCCGTCCGACGCCGGTGTGGCTGAGCTACGTCCGCGGCGCGGCGACGGCCTACTCGATCGTCGTCGCCGTGATCTACAACACCCTCGTTCCCGGTACCGGGACGGCTCCGCCCTGGGTCAGCGCCGTCCTGCACGTGGTGCTCCCCGCGCTCGTCCTCCTCGACTGGATAGTCGTCGCCGACCGCGGACCGCTCTCCTGGCGCCGGCTGTGGGTGGTCCTGCCCTACCCGATCGTCTGGGTCGTCGTCGTGCTCGTCCGCGGAGCGACCGACGGGTGGGTGCCGTACGGCTTCCTGCTCCCCGAGAACGGAGTGCCGTCGCTGGGCCTGCACGTCGCCGGGCTGACCTGCGGGGTGCTCCTCGCGGGCGCGCTCGTCTGGGCACTGAGCCGACGCCGCAGATCGGCCGGTTGATGTCCTGTTCTCCGTCGCCGTGAATCATGAGGCGTGCTGATTCCCGACGTCGGGCGCGTCACCTCTCATGCGCCGCGGCTCGGCCGCAGCGGGCTCTGATCACGCGCGACACGAGATCGATGACCAGCAACCCCGACATCAGTTCAGTCTCGCGAACCCGAGCGCCTTGTGCGCGTCCCGTATGGGGATGGTCCAGCGGGCGTCCGGCAGGGCGTCTCCATGCCGGACGACGAGCGGCCCGCTCGCAGGGGGGGCTTAGCGACGCGCGGATAGTGTGCACTGCGTGGTTGACGTCGCTCGGAAGGGACCCCTGAGTCCGGTGATCGCCGCGATCGCCGTCCTCGGGATGATCGTCGCGCCCGTCGTGCTGACCTACCTCTCCATCAGCGAGAGAGGAATCGGCATGGGATTGATGCCCACCGACGAGGAGGCCGCAGCAGGGAAAGCCTTCCTCCTCGCGGCTGGCATCGTCGCCCTCACCAGCGCTATCAGCGTCTGGGTCCTCACCGTCATTCGCGCGACAAGCGGGGCCCATGCTCACCACGGGTGGGAAATCGTCTGGTGCATCCTGGCGTTGCCGACCGCACTCGTCGGCTTCGCCCTCGCGGCCATCGCCTCCCACATGCCTTAAGGCCGTCCCTCGACTCCCGAGCGATGATCACGGCGGCGCGATGCCAGGCCGACCGTCGCGCGCGGATGATGATCTGGCGGGCGTCCGGTAGGGGATAGGTCACAGAGGCACTGTCGAACCGACAAAGTTCGTTAACGACGCCTGAGACGAAACCGTGCTCTGAGGGCATTCACTACTGAGGGGGTGATGTCGGATGGTCGGTGCTGCTGAGGCGACGCTGGTGGATCGTCTTCGCGGTGGTGACCCTTCGGCGCTGGATGCTCTCTTCCGGATGCACGGCCGCGCGGTCTACCGGGCCGCGGGAAGCTTCCTCGCGGACGCCGGCCAGGCGGAGGACGTCGTGCAGGAGAGCTTCTTCCTGCTCTGGCAGCGCCGCTCGAGCGTGCGCATTGTGGGGGAGTCGGTGCTGCCGTGGCTGCTGGTGACGGCACGCAACATCAGCTCCTCGACCAATCGCCGCGAGCAGCGCCGGCGCTACCAGCCCCTGTCCGTCGACATCGCTTCTCGCGGCGTCGACGCGGAGACGGGTGACCGGCTGTTGGACGTGCGGCGGCTGGTCGAGCAGATGAGCGCGACGGACCGGGCGATCTGGACGACGTGCATCGAGGACGACCTCAGCTACAGCGACGCCGCGCGCTCCCTCGGCCTGTCCCACGGGACGGTCCGCAACCGTCTCGCGCGGGTGCGGGCATCGCTGACGGGAATCCTGACGGAACGGACAGAGGACCATGGACAGTCGTGACCTGAGCGATGAGCAGCTCGAGCGCATCAGCGCCCGACTCGCGCACCGCATCCGCCACCGCCGACGCCTCGGCCAGGCCGCAGCAGTGGCACTCGCCGGCGTCGCCGGCGCGGTCCTCAGCGCGGCAGTCCTCACGGCGGTGACGACGGAGCGCGGCACTCCGGTCGCGGCGCCCGTGACCTGCTGGGAAGAGGACGAGCAGGGCGTCGCCCTGTCGGGCGAGATCCAGACGCCCGCGAAGCAGTCCACCGCGTCGCTCGCAGCGGCGTGTGCTGCGCTCGCGGGCACCAACGGAGACGAAACGGACGCCGCCTTGTTCTCCCTCGCAGGAACCCAGGTGTGCCAGGAGGGCGGCCGGATCGACATCTTCACGGGACTGACCACCACAGTCGACTGCACCAACCCGCCCACGACCCAGACCGGAGTCGACCAGTGACCTTCAGACGCACGAGAACCCTCGCCCTCAGCATCCTCTGCCTCTCCGCGGCGCTCCTCGTCAGTGGATGCGCGACGAGCGCCAGCAGCCCCGGGTCTCCATCGACGTCGCAGGTGCCGGGTGAACTGCTCAGCGCCGAAGACGCGACCAAGCCCGTCTACGAGACCACCGCTGTCATCGGCGATCAAGGATCAGGCGAATGGCTGCTCGATCACCCCGTCAGCCTGCGCATCACCGGCATCGACGGCCGGTCGGAGCTCAGCATCGACGGTCCCTGCAACACGCTCACCTACGACCTCCAGTCCGCCGGCCTGCAGACCTCCGTATGGGTCGTCACCGGAGGCCCCGCGACGACGTACGTCGGCTGCCTCGACGCGGCCGGCGAACGAGAGCAGTGGCTGATGGACGTGCTGGGCGCAGAGGACGTCAGCCTCACCCAGACCACCACGACGATGCGCATCCGCTCAGGCCCCGTCACCATCGACGCCACCGCGAGCACGACCCCCATCTCCACCGAGACGCCTGCCGAACCAACGGAAACCCCTACATCCACCGTCCCGACGGAGGGCCCACCGGGCACCCCCATCGCCACCGCCGCCTCTGAGGGCCCGATGGTCGACGTACAGACGCTGACGAACCCGGCGCTCGACCTCGCCAACGGTCTCGGAATCCGTCTCTCGACGCTCAGCGCGGAGGAGAAGAAGCAGTACCCGATCTACGCGGTCAGAGCCACGTACAAGGAGCTCGCCGCGTACGACCCCGCTCTCGCGGACCACTACTGGGTCGCACCGGACGAGCCAGTGTGGGCGCTGACCGTGCACGCGCCGGCGGAGAAAACGGACGTGCCCTACGGCTTCGACCTCCATCGGGTGGACGTCTTCACCGCCGTCTACGACGGAATCAGCGGCGAGCTCCTGACGTCACAGGGCGATGTCGACCTCGCGTCTAAAGGTGTGCCCGGCGAGCTGATCACCGCCGAGTAGATCCGTTGTCACTATCCCGAAAGGGGATCGTTCACCGGTCGCGTATCCGGCTACGGGCAGCGGTAGGTCTTCGCGAAGTCGGTTGCCGTGAACTGCCTTCCCTCGGTCATCGAGTTGAGCGACGGGCAGATGTCGTGGTTGTGTGCCGCTACGAAGGGGGTGGCTGATTGTGGGACGCAGCCGTAGTCCTGGTCGGGCTGGTCGAGGATGCGCAGCTGACCTGTCTCCCCGGCGGCGAGGTGAAGATCGGACCAGGAGCAGGACCAGGTGAGTGAGGCTCCGGTGTCGTTGGTGATGCTGACGTAGTGGGAAGGGCCATGCACTCCGAACACCAGATCACCCACCCACAGAACCGCGGCCGTCAGGACGGCTAGAGCGCCCAGCGCGATCGACGGTCTCACCGACCGTCGTTGGCGGGGTGGTGTCTGCCGGTCCGGCGGGAGTCCGCTCGGATCCCAGCTGTCCAGACGTTCAACCACGGCGCCTCCACCCCTCAGCGTGACGAGGATCGGCCTCGACTGCCGCCGCGCTCGTTCCCTTGAGTTCTCCCACGGGAAAACAGTAGGCATGACACGGCTCTCACCACGAGGAGCAACCGACTCGCGACCGAGAGCGTTCCGTTAAGGATCGGTCCCGCTTTCAGGTTGGATGCGCTCACAGCGGGTATCCGAAGTAACGTTCTTGCCAGCTCGGATTGCTCATCACGATCGGCCCGTCGTACTGGCCCCAGAGGGATTCCTCGGCAGCGACCGCGAAGTCTAAGGCTTCGAGAGCTGCGGTTATCGGTTGCAGGTCCTCCGGTTCGACCAGCGCGTCGAACTCCTCTCGCGAGTACGCTCCCGGCCTCTCGAGGGCGATGAAGCAGAGGTCTCCGTGCTGGCTGATGGCGACGACGAGGTCTGCCGTCGTGCGTGTGGCTGCACCGTTCACTGTCACCTGAGTAAACGTTGCGGAGTCCTGCCAACTCCACGGATCGTCTACCGACACCGCGCCGGGAAAGCTCTTCTCGAGGAGCGCTGCAAGCGCGTCCACCTTTGCGGCCAGTCGTGGTCCGTCGAAATCGATCGGCCGCTCGGGAGCCGCAGGGTCATCCATCTCGCGTAACCGGCGTTCAAGCGCCGCGCCCCCTAACCACATGCTCGAAGTGTCCTCCATGCCGACCAGGTTCGGCTCGTCTGATGAGCTGAGACGACGGAGGAAAGTTGACCGCCCTTCAGCTCGAACGGACGCACGGTCGGCTGCTCGTGGTCATCGAGGCTCGCCCGGAGCAGTTGACTGTTCCGTTAGGGGATCGTTCAGTGGATGGCGGCGGCCGGCTGAGGGCGCCGATCGGGGGTCTCCGTCGCCCGTAGCGGACCGAGCCCGAGTGCGCGTCTGAGGCCGAACGCGCCCGACGCAGGCCCGGACAACTCTCGCCGTCGCCGGTCGTAGGTTCGGCTAGGTTCAACTCGTGCCTTCGAGTCGACCAAGTGACCGTTCCGCTTCGGCAACAATAGGAGCAAGTTTTCTTGCGCACGCGTGGATAGCCCTGCTTGTAGCGGTTTCTTACACGGTATCTGCTCTTATGATTGCTGGACCGATGCGTGAAGCGGCCTCGGGAGTGCAATACACGCTGGCAGATGCAGTTTTTGAATACGCGTGGCCGTTTGCTTTGGTTGCTGTAGTTCTTCTCGCGCTGTCGCCCTTGACCGCGAAGATATCGAGGTCTATTGGTGGCAGCACTAATGGGGGTTCTCGTCAACCACTGAGCATCACGAGAAAAGCTTGGCTTATTTCGCTAGTTGCATTTGGGGTCTGTTTAATTCCCGCAACCCTTGCCAGCGCTTTTGGGTTTCTGATAATACCATTCTTGCTAATCATTGGCACCCCGTCGTCTTTTTGCATAGTGGTGCTCTTCTTGCAAAGGGCGAATGCGCGCAGTGCGCGACAAATCAGACCTTGAAACAGGTGGTCGCGTGTTCGCCTTGTACTCACCGGAGGGGCTGGCGCCTTGCTTCGTGCGTTGCTGCGTGGCGATCCCGCCCGAGGGTCAGAGGGTGGGGAACCAGCTTGAGTTGTCCACGATCCACAGCGACACGGAGTTCCAGAGCCCGGTGATGACGAGGACGCCGATCGCGATGAGGAGCGCGGCGACGGCCTTGTTGGCGTAGGCGCCGATGCGGCGCAGCCAGCGGCGTGAGCGTGCTGCGCGGGCGAGGACGAGTCCGAGCAGGAACAGCGGGGTGAGCATGCCGAGGAAGTAGACGAACCCCAGCATCACGCCGAGTCCCACGGTGTCGATGTTGGAGGCGAGGCCGTAGGCGATGGCGAGGGACGGTCCGAGGCAGGGGTACCAGACGGCGGCGCAGCTGACTCCGAGCAGCAGTGCCTTCGCGGCCGAGCCGCCCGGAGTTGACGTTCTCGTGATCCAGGGGATCCGGAGGACGCCGAGGGAGTAGAGGCCGGCGGCGATGAGCAGTCCGCCGGCGATGAACGTGTACGGCGGCCGGGCGAGGTTCACATTCGCGCCGAACGCGAGAAGCAGCGCCACGGATCCGATCAGCACGAGAGCGGCCCCGACCGCGAACGCGAGGATCGACCACACCTGCCGAGACGGTCGAGCTCGCCCGTCCCCTGTCGAGGTGAGCGCGCCGACGATGCCGGGGAGGATCGGTGCGGCACAGGGGGAGAGGAGAGCGAGCGCGCCCGCGAGGAACGCGGTGCCGAGCGCGGGGAACATGCCCTCACCCTAGTTTCCGGAAAGGGCGTGTCCTGGTCCCGCGCTTCCTAGGCTGACCCTGTGACCTGGACAAGTCGACCGCGCAGCATCGCAAGGGTGACCGCTCGAACCCTCGCCATCACGGCCATCGCTGCCGCGGGCGCGGCCTCGCTCAGTGGGTGCTTCACCACCGCCGAGCGGCCGCCGCTCACTTTCGCGGACCTCGACCGGGCGGCGACCGACGCCGATACGTTCCCGACGCTGCCCCCGCGGGCCTCCTGGTCCGAGATGGACGAGACCAGCTCCCGGCTCGTCGGCCGAGTCGGCGACCTGTCGCTGTTCCTGGCGCGCACGAGCGATCCGGAGACGACATGCCTGACGAGCGTCGCTGACGAGGACACATGGGGCCAGAGCTGCGGGGCCGGCGGGTTCGACAGCGCGATCGGCCGCGACACGGTCCACGTCGTCCCGGACGGCGGGGGAGTCGAAGAGACGTGGACGCCGCTCAGCGAGAACGTCTACGTCGACAGCCCTGGTGTGCGGTGACGACGATCGAGGAGCTTCGACTGGCGCTCGTTCCCGTGTTCGAGGCGATGCTGCACGAGGACGAACGCTCGTCACTTCGGCTGCACTTCGTGCGGCTCGCAGAGTGGCCGGACGGTTCTCCTCTGAGTCCTGCAGATCGCCTCGAGGACGGCAGCGTCGTCGCGCAGTGGGTAGTCCTCGGGGAGACGGGCTCATCGCGAGAGCTTCAGAGCGGCGTCTCCGTGTTCGTCCTCGCTCTGGCCGTGCAGAGCGATCTTCAAGACTTCATCGCGGAGAGCGTCTTCGGGTGGGGACAGCTCAGGGGTACTTAAACGCTCCTGCCACCTTCTGGCACCGGGCGCCTCCGCCGGTAGAGGCGAGCGGCAGGCCACATCGATGAACTATCGAGACCTGGCCGCCTCCTCGATGAACCACTGTCGTCGTACGGTCTGGTCATGGGTGCATTGGTTCGGCGTCGCGTTCGGTGGTGGTGGCTCGCGATCGCGTTGGTTGCTCTCGTCGCTGTGGTCCTTCTCGCCGGTGACCGTTCGGGTACCTGCGTGGAGTACGTGAACTCGCCAGGCGTGTGCACCAGCGTCAACGAGGATCCCCGTACCTGGGTACTCGTCGGGATCGGCAGCCTGATCGTCCTCGGCGCACTGTATGGAGCGTTTCGGCGCCGGTAGTCGAGCCCTGCAACCGATCATGGCCGCCCGCGAAAGGATCGTGAGCGGGCGATCGGCTCGGTGGCTGAAAGCCTTGAACTCGCGTGCAGCCCACGGTTCTGGACTGCCGCGACGATCAGCCGGACATCGAGCGGCGTCCATACACTGAGGACTTGTGACTGCTGATCGAATCCAGCTCGTGCGCGACGACAAGCTCGCTATCGTCCCCGCCTCCGCCGTCGCGGTGCAGCCGTCAGCGGGCTGCTGATGGCCGGCGGGGCGAGCAGTGCGCTCGCCTGCAACGCTCTCGGCGCGGTGATCCATGACGTCCGATCAGCGATCTGACCACGACGCGTCTCTCGAGCGCGAGCCCGACACGGCTCAGGCTCGCACCGATGCGAACTTCCGCCCGGCCGACCACTTCGACTCCGACGGCTCGATCACGCAGCCGACCCTCGGCTTCACCGGCTGGGTCCGCTGGATGTGGCGCCAGCTCACCAGCATGCGCACCGCGCTGTTCCTGCTGCTGCTGCTGGCGATCGCGGCGGTGCCGGGCTCGCTCGTGCCGCAGCGCTCCTCCGACCCCAACGGCGTCACCCAGTACTTCATCGACAACCCGGACCTCGCGCCGCTGCTCGACAAGGTCCAGGCCTTCGACACCTACACCTCGGCGTGGTTCTCGAGCATCTACCTGCTGCTGTTCGTCTCGCTGATCGGCTGCATCATCCCGCGGACGAAGCACCACTTCCAGGCGATGCGCTCGCGCCCGCCGAAGACGCCGGCCCGTCTGCAACGCCTTGCCGGCTACACCGTCCGAGAAGTTGAGGGCGCCACTGCGGAGGAGGCGATCGAGGGCGCCCACGCGATGCTGCGCCGCGCCGGCTACCGCATCGAGCGGTACAACGACCCTCGCGGCCGCTGGTCGAGCGTCTCCGCTGAGCGCGGCTACCTCCGCGAGACCGGCAACCTTGTCTTCCACTCCGCCCTGGTCGGCATCCTCGTCTCCGTGGGTATCGGCGGCGGATTCGGCTACAGCGGGCAGCGCGTGCTGGTCGAGGGCGGTCAGGGGTTCGCGAACAACCTCGCGGCCTACGACTCGTTCAACCCGGGGCGCTTCTTC
>NZ_PSWN01000021.1:0-59229 GCF_002932815.1 Rathayibacter sp. AY1B4
AGGGCGTAGAGGGAGAGCAGGAATCCGCGGTTGGGTCCGTGGCGCCAGGGGATGGGGCCCTGGCCGCGCCAGCCGGCTCCGCGGAGGAGGTCGAGGCCGTGGTTGCGGCGCGAGCGTGGTGCGGGTGCTGGAGGGTCGGGCCGTGCCTTCGGCGCGAGCCGCTTCGGGCCCTGGACGTAGGACGTGCGTTCGGCGCGAGGCCGGCCTCGGGTGGCGGGTGATCTCGGCGGCGCGTGAGGGCTGCGGCAGGATGGGGGGATGGACGGCGGGGCGGTGGAGCGGCTTCTCGAGGGGCTTCCGGGAGCGGAGGCGGGATTCCCGTTCGGGGAGGGGATCCGGGTGTGGAAGGTCGCGGGGAAGGTGTTCGCGCTCGAGTCGGAGCGGTTCGGGCGGCCGGTCGTGAGCGTGAAGGCGCTGCCCGAGAACGTGGTGCACCTGGTCGCGGGGGTCGACGGGATCGAGCCCGGCTACCACCTGAACAAGAAGCACTGGGTCACCGTCGAGGCCGGCGGGACCGTGGAGCCCGAGCTGGTGCTCGAGCTCATCGAGGAGTCGCACGCGATCGTGGTCGCGAACCTGCCGAAACGGCTCCGCCTCGCCCTCGACGGCACGGCGTCCGGATCGCTGAACGAGGACGTCTGACAGCGGCCGGGACACGAGGACCCGGACGCGCAGACTCCCGAACCGGCCGAGCATGGACGCGCTGTGCCCGAGGCCCAAACGGAGCACCGGACGCCTGACGGTGCCCGCCTGCGCAGCGCCTGGCGGGTGCACAGGACCCGCGAGGGGGCGCCGACGCCTGACGGCAGCTGGACGCGCACCGCCCACGACGTCCAGCGCCCGAGGCCTGCGACGACCCCCGGATGCACGGAATCCCCCGCCGCAGCAGGGGATCCCGGAACGTCGCTCGCGGAGCGGCTACAGGCCGTAGGAGCGGAGGTACGCGGCGGTGTCGTGCCAGCCCTCGACGGCGAAGCACTCGACGCCCATCGCCTTGACGGGGTAGTCGTTGCCGTCGGGGTCGAGGCGGTCGCCGACGAAGATCATGTCGTCGAGAGGGATGCCCGTCAGCTCGGTGAGCTTGTTCATCCCGTACGCCTTGTCGATGCCCTTGCGGGTGATGTCGACCGACGTCGAGCCGCCGGAGCGCACCTCGAGGTCGGGGAGCACGGCCTGCACGGCCTCACGGAGGGTGTTCTTCTTCTCGCCGTCCGGGTCCCAGGCCTGCTTGACCTCGACGGGCGCGGACTGGCCGAGGGCCGAGAAGGTGATCTGCGAGTCGCGGTCCTCGAGGATCGGGCCCCAGGTCTCGGACTCCCAGTAGCCGAGCTCCTTCGCCTTCTCCTCGACGGCGGCGAGCGCGCGCGACTTCTCGTCCTCGGTGAGGTTCTCGGCGTAGATCTGCGCCCAGTCGCCGTTCTCGTACCGGTAGTACTGCGTGCCGCAGGTGGGCATGAGGTGCAGCTTCGCGAGCACCTCGGGGTCGGCGCCCTCGAGGCGGTCGAGCACCTGCATCCGGAACTGGCCGATCTGGCCGCCCGAGATGATGCACACCTCGGTGGCCTGGAGCAGCTTCACGAAGAGGTCGGCCATCGCCGGGTCGACGGGGGACTTCGAGGCGGCGAGGGTGTCGTCGAGGTCGAAGGCCATCAGGCGGGGCAGGGTGCTCATGGAACTCGTTTCACGGTCTGCGGACGGGGCGGTAACGAGGATACGGGGCGCCGCCGGAACGCGCGCGCGGTCGGCGCGAGCGGGCTCCGAGCGCAGACTGGGGGCATGACCGCCGCCACAGCGCCCGACGGAGGACGCCGCTCCGTTCCGCGCACTCTCGCCCGCATCCTCCTGGGCCTGGTGCTCGTCACGGCCGGCACGGCGCACCTGACGGTCGCGCGTCAGGCCTTCCAGGCGCAGGTCCCGCCGTGGCTGCCGGCCGACCCGGACCTGGTGGTCGTCGCGTCGGGCGTCGTCGAGATCGCGCTCGGACTCGCGCTCGTCGTGCTCGTGCGGTGGCGCGTGATCGTGGGAGTCGTGGTGGCCGCGTTCTTCGTCGCGGTCTTCCCGGGGAACATCTCGCAGCTGGTGACGCGGACGCCGGCGTTCGGCCTCGAGACGGACGCGGCGCGCGCGGTGCGGCTCGTCTTCCAGCCCCTGCTGGTGGTCTGGGCGCTCTGGTCGACCGGGGCGTTCTCGGCCTGGCGGGCCCGCCGGTCGCGACGCCGCGGGGACTGAGCCGCCGGTCCGCGGCCCGATCGTCCCGCGATCCTCCGGAACGACGGGCGGCGGCCGGCGGGAGACCCCGCCGACCGCCGCCCGTGCCCTGCTCGGCTAGGCCGCGAGGCGGCGTCGCGCGACGACCAGCGCGAGACCCGACAGCAGCAGCACGAGGGCTCCGCCGATCAGGCCGGCCGCGTCGGCGCCGGTGTTCGCGAGCGAGCCCGGGCCGGAGCCTCCCGCGACGGGGGCCGCCGTGGTGGTGGGGTGCGGCGACGGAGCGGTGGTGGGCTGCTCCGTCGGGGTGCCGGGCTGGGTCGGCGCCGGGGTGACCGGGACCTCGGCGGCGGGCTCCGTCGTCAGCGACCAGTTGGGGTCGTAGAAGTCGGCCTGGTCGATCACGCCGCGGGCGGTCGACCAGTCGATGAGGAGCTGGCGGATCTCGAGACGCTCGTCGTAGACGAGCGGTGCCTGCGCGACGGCCGGGTAGGCGCCTCCGCCGCTCTGGCGGTAGTTGTTGACCGCCATCACGAAGCGCTCGTCGTCGGCGACCGGGGTGCCGTCGGCGTGGGCGAGACCGCGGATCCGCGAGCCGGCGGGCTGGGAGACGTCGATCACGTAGTCCAGGCCCGAGATCGCGTCGTAGTTGTAGTCCGGGATGCCGTCGGGGCGGTCCTCGGTCGTCGCGTTGGTGCCGGTCTCGGGGTCGAACACGGCGCCCTCGGCGGTCTGCACGAAGTAGCGGGCCGAGAACTCGAGGTAGTCGCGCACCTCGGCTCCGGTCAGCTCCACTCCGCGGAGGGTGTTCTCGTAGATGTACAGGCCCGCGATGTCGCGGATGCTGACCTGCCCCTTCGGGAAGACGGCGGTGCGCGAGAACGGCGACGCCTGCGAGATCACCGGCAGGTCGGCCCACTCGGTGCCCTCGAGAGCCGTCTCGACGGTCTCGGCCTGGACGGTGTTGATGAAGTCGATGATCGGGGTGTCCTCGTAGCGCGAGGTCGCGGCCGAGAGCTCCTCGACCGAGTCGGCGACGGGGGTGTTCACGTACTCGATCGTGGCGGCGTGCTGCTCGGCGAGGGCGTCGACCAGTGCGGGCGACTCCTCGGCGATGTCCTTCGCGTAGACGGGCTGCGTGACGGGTGCGTTCCCGGCCGACCAGTCGACCTCGAGGCCGCCCGCGGCGTCCGGCACCAGGTTCAGGGTGACCTCGGTGAGGCCCTGCGCCCAGAACTCGGGCTGGGTGACCAGCACCTGCTCGCCGGCGACGTTGGTGAACAGCGTCTGCGGCAGGTCCTTGTGGCTGTGGCCGGCGACGACCACGTCGATGCCGGGGACCTGCGTCGCGATGTTGTTGACGACGTCCTCGTTGAGGTCGGCGGCGTCGTACTCGGCGTCCGGCACCGTGCCCTGGCCGGTGTGCGCGAGGACGACGACCACGTCCGCCTGCTCCTGCACGATCGGGACCCACTGCTTCGCGGCGGCGACCATGTCCTGGAACTCGAGGACGCCGTCGACGTACTGCTTGTCCCAGACGCGGACGCCGGGGGTGACGAGGCCGAGGACGCCGACGGTGACCGTCTTCCCGTCGATCTCGCGCTCGATCAGCGTGTAGGGGTCGTGGTACGGCTTGCCGGTGGCGACGTCGACGACGTTCGCGCCCAGCAGCGGGGCGTTCAGGTCGCCCTCGTACGCGCTGAGCATGTCGAGCCCGTAGTTGTACTCGTGGTTGCCGACGACCTGCGCGTCGTAGCCGATGGTGTTGAACGCGGTGGCCATCGGGTGCGTCGTCTCGCCGGAGAGGACGCCCGCGGCGCCGTCGCCGAGGCCGTAGTAGTAGGTGAGCGGCGTGCCCTGGATCGCGTCGCCGTTGTCCATGACGAGCACGGACTCCTCGCCCTTCTCGGCGCGGAGGCGGTCGACCTCGGTCGCGACGCGGGTGAGGCCGAGCGCACCGTCGGCCGGGTACGGCGCGTTCGCGAAGTAGTCCCAGTCGTAGACGTGCCCGTGCGTGTCGGTCGTCGACACCAGGGTGAGCTCGACGCCGTCGTCGAGAGGGGCGGCCGAGGCGATCGGAGCGGCGGTGGCGGCTCCGAGTGCGACGACGGCGAGGAGGCTTGCGGCGCGGAGTCTGCGCATCGTGGTCCTGTTCGCGTGATGAGTGGAGTGTGAACGTCCTCGAATCTATGCGCCGCGTGTGAACTGCGCATGACGGGATCGAGAGCATTGCTCGGCGATGCGTCCGCGGTGCCGGCCCGGAGCCGGGGGAGTCCGCGGTGCCGCCCCCGCGCGCTGGAGCCGTCCTCCGGCCCCTCCGCTAGAATCGAGCGGCTGGTCGCGCGGAGGCGGCACGACTGCCGCGCCGCACCCGCCCACCCCCGCCCCTCCCGTCGAGAAGGACACGCCATGCCAGCAATCGTCATCACCGGCGCCCAGTGGGGCGACGAGGGCAAGGGACGCGCCACCGACCTCCTCGGCAGCCGCGTCGACTACGTCGTGAAGTTCAACGGCGGCAACAACGCCGGGCACACGGTCGTGGTGGGCGACGAGAAGTACGCCCTGCACCTGCTCCCCTCCGGCATCCTCACCCCGGGCGTCGTCCCGGTCATCGCGAACGGCGTCGTCGTCGACATCGAGGTGCTGTTCCACGAGCTCGAGGCGCTGAGCGCGCGCGGCGTCGACGTGTCGAAGCTGCTCGTCAGCGCCAACGCGCACGTCATCACCAGCTACCACCGCACCCTCGACAAGGTGACGGAGCGCTTCCTCGGCAAGCGCCAGATCGGCACCACCGGCCGCGGCATCGGCCCGGCGTACGCCGACAAGATCAACCGCGTCGGCATCCGCATCCAGGACCTCTTCGACGAGAACATCCTCCGCCAGAAGGTCGAGGGCGCCCTCGACCAGAAGAACCACCTGCTGGTGAAGGTCTACAACCGCCGCGCGATCCTGGTCGAGCAGGTGCTGGAGGACCTGCTGCAGTACACCGAGCGCCTGCGCCCGATGGTCGCCGACACGTCGCTGATCCTCTCGCAGGCGCTCGACGCCGGCAGGACGGTGCTGTTCGAGGCCGGCCA
Source organism: Rathayibacter sp. AY1B4 (assembly GCF_002932815.1). NCBI lineage: Bacteria > Bacillati > Actinomycetota > Actinomycetes > Micrococcales > Microbacteriaceae > Rathayibacter > Rathayibacter sp. AY1B4. Next base: position 5,286 of record NZ_PSWN01000021.1, read on the forward strand.
GGCCACGATGCTCGACGTCGACCACGGCACCTACCCGTTCGTCACCTCCTCCAACGCGACCTCGGGAGGAGCGGCCACCGGCTCCGGAGTCGCACCGAACCGCATCGACCGCGTCATCGCGGTCATCAAGGCGTACACGACCCGCGTCGGCGCCGGCCCGTTCCCGACCGAGCTCTTCGACGAGTGGGGCGAGTACCTCCGCCGGCAGGGCTTCGAGTTCGGCACCACGACCGGCCGCCCGCGCCGCTGCGGCTGGTACGACGCCCCGATCGCCCGCTACTCGGCGCGGATCAACGGGGTCACCGACTTCGTCCTCACCAAGCTCGACGTGCTCTCGGGCCTCGAGACCATCCCCGTCTGCGTCGCCTACGACGTCGACGGCGTGCGCCACGACGAGGTCCCGGTCTCGCAGAGCGACTTCCACCACGCGAAGCCGATCTACGAGGAGTTCCCCGGCTGGCAGGAGGACATCTCCGGCTGCCGCGAGTTCTCGGACCTGCCGCAGACCGCGCAGGACTACGTGCGCGCGCTCGAGGCGATGAGCGGCGCCCGGTTCTCGGCGATCGGCGTCGGGCCGGAGCGCGAGCAGGTCGTCGTGCTGCACGACCTGCTCGACTAGAAGCGGCGAGGAGCCGGGCCGGGCAGCCCTCTCGGAGGCGGCCGACGTGGTCACAGCGGAGGAAGAACATCGGTGACCTCGCGGAGAGACGCGGATCCCGGGCCCTGTCGACGAATCCTTCCTGCGGTGTGGACACGACCGCCGCCGAGCGCGCCGGATAATCGGCGCATGCAGATCTACGCCGACCTCCCGGCCGTCCGCGCGCGGCAGATCCTGGCCGACGCCCTCGCTCTCGGCGTGGCCGTCGTGGCGATCGCCGCGGGGATCGCGGTCGGCTCGCTGATCGCCGGCCTGGCCGAGATCGGCCGTCGGCTCGAGAGCGCCGGCAGCGGCTTCGGCTCGACGATGAGCGACGCCGGGACCACCCTCGGCGGCATCCCCCTGCTCGGCGACGCCGTGCGTGCGCCGTTCGACGAGGCGAGCGGGGCCGGCTCCGTGCTGGCCGCCGCCGGACGCGACCAGCAGCAGCTCGCGAGCGCCCTGGCCGTGGTCGCCGGGCTCGCCGTCGGGGGCCTCCCGCTCCTGCTCCTGGCCGTGCTCTGGCTCCGGCCCCGGCTCCGCTTCGCCCGCCGGACCGCCGAGCTGCGCGCCCTCGGCTCGACCGGCGGCGGAACCGAGCTGCTGGCCCTGCGCGCGCTCACCCAGGCGTCCCCCCGCGACATCCTCGCCGCGCACCCGGACGCCGCCGCGGGCTGGCGGACCGGCGACCCCGCCGTCACCGCCGCGCTGGCGGCCCTCGCCCTCCGCCGGGCGGGGCTCCGGCCCCGCTGACCCCGGAGGACCACCGCGGGTCCGCCGGAGGGATGACGCCGCGAGCCACTGCGGACGACGCCGGCGACACGGGTGCCTCCGTAGCGTCGAGGACATGCAGAACCAGACCTCCTCCGTCGTGGCGCGCGTCGAGGGCGTGCGCAAGCTCTACGGCCGCACGCCGCCCGTCGTCGCCCTCGACGACGTCACGCTCTCGATCGAGCGGGGCGAGTTCACCGCGGTGATGGGCCCCAGCGGATCCGGCAAGTCGACGCTCATGCACGTCCTCGCCGGCCTCGACACCGCCTCCTCCGGCCGCGTGTTCCTCGGAGACGCCGAGATCACCTCGATGAGCGACGCCGAGCTGACCGTGCTCCGCCGCCGCAGCGTCGGCTTCGTCTTCCAGGCCTTCAACCTCGTCCCCACGCTCGACGTGCGCGGCAACATCCGCCTCCCGTTCGAGCTCGACGGCCGCTCCGTGACCGGCGACGAGGAGCAGTGGATCGCCCGGCTGATCGAGTCCCTCGGGCTCCGCGAGCGCCTCACGCACCGGCCCCACGAGCTCTCGGGCGGGCAGCAGCAGCGCGTGGCGATCGCCCGCGCCCTCGCCACCCGACCGCAGCTGATCTTCGCCGACGAGCCCACCGGCAACCTGGACTCGCGCACCGGCCGCGAGGTCCTCAGCCTGCTCCGGGCCTCTACCCGCGAGTACGGCCAGTCGATCGCCATGGTCACCCACGACCCGATCGCGGCGGCCTACGCCGACCGCATCGTCTTCCTCCGCGACGGGGCCGTCGTCGACGACCGCCGCGGAATGAGCGCCGAGGAGATCTCGCGCGCGATGCTCACGATGGAGGGCGCGGCGTGAGCGGCGTGCGCACGGGCTCGAGCCAGGGCGGGGGCGCCATCGTCATCGTCGCCGCACTCGCCGCGGCGTTCGGCGCCGTGCTCGTGCAGGTCATCGCCGACATGGTCGCGGCCTTCGCAGCCGCGGGGATCGACGGCATCGGCCAGGTCGCCCTCATGCTCGGGATGGTCGGCGCCGTCTTCTTCGGCATCGCCGTGTTCGTGGGCGGGATCGTCACGGCCAACGCGGTCTCGACCGTCATCGCCGGGCGCACCCGCGAGATCGCCCTGCTGCGCCTGCTCGGCGCCTCCGGCCGGTCGCTGCGCAGCGGGATCGTCCGCACGGGCCTCCTGCAGGGGCTCCTCGGAGCGGCGATCGGCCTGGTCGCCGGCGTCGCTCTCGTGGCGCTCGCCGCGGAGCTCGCCATCCGGAGCGGCACCCTGCCCCGCTTCGACTACCCGCTCGTCTCGCCCGGCCTCGTGCTGCCGCTGATCGCCGTGGTCGCCTCGACGGTCATCGCCTCGTGGTCCGGATCGCGCCGCGTGCTCGCGGTCGCGCCGTCGCAGGCCGCCGGATCGTCCGCCGAGCCCCGCTACGAGGAGCTGCGCGGCCGCACCGCCCGCAACGTCACGGCGATCGTCTTCGTCGTGGTCGGCGCGCTGCTGCTCGCCGCCGGCGTGGTCCTCGGGCTCGCCAACCCCGGCGGCGTCCTGCTCGGGCTGGTCGGAGGCATGGCGTCCTTCACCGGCGTGATCCTCGGGGCGCCCGTCCTGCTCCCTCCGCTCACGGCCCTCGTGGGCCGCGCCTTCGGCCGGGGCCCCGTCGCCCGACTGGCGTCCGCCAACGCCGTCCGCAATCCGGCGCGCAGCGCCCGCGCCGTCATCGGACTGGTCATCGGAGTGTCGCTGGTCACGATGTTCGCGGCGGCCGCCGCCACCTTCGGCACGATCATGGAGCGCTCGGGCGAGACGAACCCCGAGGTGATCGCGGCGTTCGAGCAGTTCATCCAGGTGAGCACCGCGGTGATGAGCGTCCTGCTCGGCTTCTCGGTCGTCCTGGCCGCCGTCGGCATGGTCAACACGCTGTCGCTCAGCGTGCTGCAGCGCCGGCGCGAGCTGGGCCTGCTCCGCGCGCTCGGCTTCACCGGCTCGCAGGTGCGGTCGATGGTGGTGCTCGAGGCGGCGCAGATGATCATCGCTGCCGCGGTGCTCGGCATCGTGCTCGGGATCGTCTACGGCTGGTGCGGCGCGATCTCGGTGTTCGGCTCGCTGCCGGGCATCGGACTGATCCCGCCGACCGTCCCGGTGCCGATCCTGGTGGCGGTGCTCGTGGTGGGCGTCGTGATCACGGTCGTCTCGGCCGTGCTCCCCGCCCGCCGCGCCACGAAGGTGTCGCCGGTCGCCGCTCTCGCCGTGGCCTGAGAGCCGGCACCACGCCGAACCCGCAGCCGGAGAACCGGCGCCCTCACACCACCGAGAACCCCGCGGCGAGGGGCTCCCGCCCGCTCAGCGCGAGCAGGAGCTCCTCGCCGCGTCCGGCTCGAGCGGCCAGCCCACCGGTCAGCGCGCAGCACGCCTCGACGGCCTCGGCGGGCAGCACGTGCGGGATCCCGGTGGCCCGCGAGAGGTCGAGCGTGTGCACGACCAGCTCGAGCAGCCGGGTCCGGAGGTACTCGTCCAGCTCGATCGCGTGGCCGCCCACGGCGACGAGGCGGCCGGGACGCTGAGCGGCGACCAGCTCGACCGCGCGGCCCGCCGCCTCCGCCAGCGCCTGAGCCGGCCTGTCGCCGAGCAGCAGCCCCGCCTCGACCCCGCGCCGCGCCACCGCCGCGGGGTCGGCGACGTTCCCGGCCAGCGCGGCGTAGTAGTCGAGCGCGTCCTCGATGGTCGGCTCGGGCGGCTCCGGAGCGAGGAGGTACGCCTCGACCGTCAGCACCGCCCGCGACGCGTGGCCCGCGAGGCCGCGGACGTCCCAGACACCGAGCCCCGGCTGCTCCCACTGGTCCTCCCGCACCTGCGCGAGCAGGCCGACGAGGGCGGCGGCGGCGGACTCGAACAGCGCGGCGGTGCTCATGGAGCCATGCTGGCACGGTGCCCCACACTGATCGCATGAGCAGTCCCCGCCGCCCCGGTCCCGTCACGCTCGTCGGCCGCTCGATCGTCCTCGAGCCGCTCGCCGCCGAGCACGTCGAGCCGCTCGGGCGGGCGATCGGACGTCCGGAGGTGTTCGCCGGCGGCTACGGAGGAGGACCGTCCGGCCTCCCCGGCACCCCGGAGGAGTTCCGCGCCTTCGTCGACCGCTACTACCCCTGGGGCACGGGCCTGCCGTTCGCCGTGCTGCAGGAGGGACGCGTCGTCGGCACGACCTCGCTGGCCGACTTCGACGAGGCGCGCGAGGCGGCCCACCTCGGCTGGACGGCCTACGCGCCCGAGACGTGGGGCACCGTCGTGAACCCGGAGGCGAAGCGGCTGGTGCTCGGGCTCGCCTTCGACAGCGGCTACGAGCGGGTGAAGCTCCAGGCGGATGCGGTGAACGCGCGCTCGCGGGCCGCGATCCTCCGCCTCGGCGCCGTGTTCGAGGGGGTGCTCCGCCACGACCAGCGCCGGGCCGACGGCTCGTGGCGCGACACGGCCGTCCACTCGATCCTCGCGGCCGAGTGGCCGGCCGTCCGCGACGCGCTCGACCGCCGGATCGACGCGGCGCTAGCGCTCCCTCCCTCGACCGCGCAACCGCTGACCGGGCGGCCGCCCGAGGAGTAGGAAGGAGGCATGGAACGCATCCACTACGCCGGCAGCTCCGTGCTGACGGGTACCGCCATCGCGCGGTCGCTGCTGGCCTACGCGGAGGCGCTGGCGCTCACCAAGGGGTCGATCACGGTCGACATCCCGATCCGCCAGGAGTCCGGCCGGCCCGGACGGGCGGCGCTGCTGATCGGACCGGCGAGCCAGCTGTTCTCGGAGTCCGAGGACGACGGAGCCGAGGAGCTGCTCGACGAGGAGCTCGTCGAGCGCTTCACCCGGGAGACGGCCCGCCTGGGCGTCTCGCACCCCGTGGCCGAGGAGGACGGCGGCGCCGGGCCCCTCTCCGCCGTCGACACCGAGATCCCGCACTTCCACGGGGAGGACGACTCCTGGTGAGCATCCGGGGCGCCGGTAGGATCGACACTCACGACTCCGCCCGATCCTTCGCGGACGGGCGACTTCCCGAACGGAGAACCGCCTGATGGGGCGACTGATCTACGACTCGACCCTCGAGGCCGACTTCGACGACCGTCTGCTGGCGCACCTGCAGATCGTGATCGGCTCGAAGCTCGCGCGCAACGAGTCCTTCTACTTCTCGTGGAAGGACTCGCAAGCGGTCGGCGACGGACGCACCTCGATCTGGCTGCACCCCGCCATCCCGTTGCGCTTCAAGTACCACGGCGGCCGTGCCCCGAACATCAACCCGGACTGGATCCGCCAGCTGCTCGCCGACTCGCACACGGCGCATGGGCTGCGGATCAGCGAGGAGCCCCACGGGACCGCCCGTCAGAGCGAGGAGAGCATGCTGTGAAGCGCGTCGAGATCATCTACGGCGGAGCGCCGTTCAGCCTGAGCGAGACGTCGGCCGCGGAGGTGCGCGAGAGCATCGACCGCGCCCTGGACGGCTCCGCGTCGCGCTGGATCACGGTGAACCAGGGCGAAGGCGAGCCCCGCGAGACCTCGATCCTGATCACGCCGGGAGTGGCGTTCTCGGTCGCCGACGTCGCGCGCTGAGGTCGACGCCGCGGTCACGGTGACCGCCGGGGCTCGCGCTGCAGGCTCGGTCCGGGGCGCTCGCACCGCCGGCCCGCCTCGGAACGACTGCCGTCCTCAGCGCACCCGCCCCGCTCAGCCCGCCAGCACGCGCGGGAACTCCCCCGGGATCTCGCTCGCGAGGTACCCGGCCGGGCCGATCCGCGCGGAGAGGCGCGTGTCCGCCTCCGTGTGCAGGAACGCGCCCCAGGCGGCCGCGCCCATCGGGTCGACGCCGCGCCCGCGCAGGCCCGCCGTCGCTCCGGCGAGCACGTCGCCGCTGCCCGCGGTGGCCAGCCCGGGGTGCTCGCCCTCGATCCGCACCGCGGCGCCGTCGGGCGAGGCGATCGTGTTGAACAGGCTCACCACCGCGCCGTAGCGCTCGGCGACAGCGAGGGCGGCCCGCTCGACGTCGTCGACCTCCTCGCCGAGGAGCCGGGACGCCTCCTCCGAGTTCGGGGTCAGCAGGAGCCGGCCCGCGAGCCTCCGCGCGAGACGGCGCTGCCCGGGGAGGACCCCGAGCGGGAAGGCGTCGAGGTGCACGGCCGGCACGTCGTCGAGGAGCGGAGCGAGGGCCCGCAGGGTCGCGGCGGTCGCGCGCGGGTTGTCCAGGCCGGGTCCGATCAGGGCGACGTCGGCGGAGGAGAGCTCGCCGGCCAGGACGTCGAGCCCGCGGCCCGAGACGGAGCCGGTGCGCGTCTCCGCGAGCGGGACCACTCCGCACTCCGGCAGCGCGACCGCGGTGGCCGACGCGACCGACTCGGCGACGCAGAGCGTGATGCGACCCGCGCCGGTCCGCAGCGCGGCGATCCCCGCGAGGATCGCGGCGCCGGGCGTCTTGCGGGCGCCGCCGACGACGACCACGTCGCCGCGGGAGTGCTTCGAGCCTCCGGGCTCCGGGAGGGGCCAGCGCTGCTCGAGCAGGGCGCGGGAGACGAGGTCACTCATGAGGGTCTCCTTCTCCGTCCGCGCGGTCGTCGTGCCGGGTGACGGGGGCGCCGGAGCGCTCGAGGTGGGACGTGCGGTTGAAGAGCTCGAGGCGCCACGCGTCGCCGTCGCGGACGAGACGGGTGACGGAGCCGTTGGCGACGGGCGTCGAAGCGCCGATGTCGAGCAGCTCGTGCTCGGAGAGGCCCTCGAGGACGTAGCGGAGGACGAGGACGACCGCGTCGTGGCAGAAGAGGATCGCCGGCCCGGGAGGCGCGGCGACGGCGAGGTGGTCGACGAAGGCGCGGACGCGGAGCGCGAGGTCCGTCCAGGCCTCGCCTCCCGGCGGCCGGTAGTAGAACTTGCCGAGCCACTCGCGCCGCGCCGCCTCCTCGGGCATCCGGGCCCGCACGCCGGCGGAGGTGAGGCGGTCGGTGACGCCGAGGTCGCGGTCGCGCAGGCGCTCGTCGGGGCGCAGCCGCAGGTCGATGCCGGCCTCGCCGAGGGCGAGGCGGGCGGTCGCGGAGGCGCGGCGGTAGGGCGACGTCCAGGCGGAGGCGGGCCGCGCCTCCTCGGCCAGCCAGCGGCCGAGCGCGCGCGCCTGCTCCTCGCCGGCGGGGGAGAGCTCGACGTCGGGGTCGCGGCGGTCGACGGCGATCTCGTGCGCCCCCGAGGCCTCGGCGGCGCTCGCCGCGATGTTGGCGAGGCTCTCGCCGTGGCGGACGAGGAGGAGCTCGGTCGGGCCGGTGGAGGAGGCGGGCATGGCTCCACGCTCCGCCTCGCGGGCCGGAGGCGCCAGGGGGTTCCGCCGCGGCGACGCGGGTTGCTACGGAGTCGTCAGGGGTTCCGCCGTCGTCAGGGCGCCTCTCCGTCGGCGCGCTCCTCCGCCGAGACCGCCGTGACGACCGCGGTGAGCGTCTCGGGGTCGCTCAGGATGCGGAAGTGCCCGCCGGTCTCGATCCGGACGTTGACCGCGCCCTCGAGCATGCTGCCCTCGGGGATGTGCGGATCGAAGAGGCCGAACACGGACGTGATCCGCGCGTTCGCTCCGGAGCGGCTCGACAGCAGCAGGGTCGTGGCGTCGCGCGGCGAGAAGGCGCGCAGGCTCCGGAGGACCAGGTAGGGCGCGTAGCGGGAGCCGCCGAACGGGGTCGCCACGGCGACCATCCGGTCGACCCGGCCGTCCGGGTCGAGCTCGGTCATCACGTACTTGCCGATCAGTCCGCCCTTGCTGTGGGCGACGATCACCACGTCGCGGAGCCCGTGCTCGGCGAGGTAGGCGGCCACGTCCTCGGCCGTCCGGGCGACCGGGCGGCCGTTGCGGCCGAGGCTCGTCAGCACGTGGAGAGGGTGCCCGCGCTCGTGCAGCGGATCGATGATCGGGCGGAGGAAGGACCAGGTCTCCCAGATCCCCGGCAGGACCACGACGGGCCGCCGGTCGCCGTCGAGGTAGTCGTCCGGGGCACGGCGCGAGAGGACGCCGCGCACCTGCCAGGCGACGGCGTAGGCGTAGTCGCGGATCCACCAGACGGCGTCGCGGACCAGGCGTCGGAGCCGGCTCATGCGGCCGGCTCCGACCGGAGGGGGAGCGGGGCGGCGGGCCTCTCGCCGAGCGCAGCGGCGAAGCGGAGGATCTCGCGGGCGAGCGCTCCGGGCTCGGTGCGGGGGACGACGTGGCGCGAGCCGGCGAACTCGACGAGCCGCCCCTCGCGCGCGTGGGCCGTGAGCCGCTCGCACCAGTCACGGGTGGCGATCGGATCGTCGCGGCCGCGGGCGACGAGGACCGGCACCTCCAGCCGGGCGACGCGCTCCTGCACCGGATGCCTCAGCATCTCGGGCAGCTGGCGCAGGTACCAGCGCAGGCCGCCGCGCAGGTAGTCGGCCAGCAGGATCGCGTCGACGCCCACCGGCTCGCCGAGGCAGTCCCGCAGCAGCGCGAGCCCCTGGCGGACCGCTCCGGGCCGCTGCGGATCCACCACCGGCCCGATGAGCACCGCGCCGTCGACCAGGCCGGGCGCGCGCAGCCCCAGCTCGACCGCCACCTGCGACCCCATCGAGTGCCCGACGACGACCGCGCGCGAGACGCCCAGTCCGCGGAGGACCTGCTCGACCTGCCGCGCGTGGTCCTCGAGGCCGACCCTCCGCCGCGGGCGCGCGTTCGCGCCGAAGCCTGCGAGGTCGACGCCGATCACCCGGCCGTGCCGCTTCAGGCGGGCGGCGAGCGGCGAGAAGGTGTGGTGCGACATCCCGATCCCGTGGATCAGGACGAACACCGCGCCCGCCCCGGCCGGACCGGTGTCGACCGTCCGCAGCGTGACGCCCTCGACGGAGTGCTGGATGAAGCCGGAGCGGCGAAGTCGTTTCAGGAGCACTTCCCCAGGCTAGAGATTCGACAGTCGACGTGGTGCGATTCGCCCATCGATTCTGTGACTTAAGGCGGCGAGGCCCTGGTCGAACGCACAGAGAACAAAGGGAGCTCGCCTCTTGCGGATCTCACGAAAGAATCGGCATGCGTACAGCCCACTCTCCTCGGGTGTTCCGGGACGACCCGACGGTCACGACGTCAGCGATCGGGCCGAGCCGTTGCCGTAACTTGATGAGCAACTCGGACGGGTCGACGATCGGAACGGCCCGGTCCTCGCAATGGAGAACGATCTTCACGGAAAGGACCTGACCGGAGCGGATCGCGAGATTCTTCTCGGCCGAGTCCTCCGCCTTCCGAGTCGCGGCAGCTAGTCCGGCGAGGGTGGCGGTAACTTTCTTCGCGACGGTCACGGCTAGCTCGGTCGGATGCAATCCTCTTGCATTTGCGTGCCGATAGTCTTTGACCTCTATCAGGACCAGGCGGAGATCGATACCGTCGGGATTGCGCTCAATGGCGACAACGTCGACTGCCTTGATGCCGTCGTGAACTCGAAGGAAAATATTCCGAAAGAAGTCGGACTCGTCGTACTTAAGGACGTCCCAGTTCTCGGGAAACGAGAAGTCGGCGCCATCTACGTCGAGGATCATGCTTCGCTCATGGCGTCGAGGTAACGATCCGACTGGGCGAGCGACTCATCGAGGACAGCGAGACTCTCCAATTCGTCGAGGAACTGACCTGCGTCTGTCCTGACCCCGTCTTCACCTCTGGAAAGAGTGACGAACTGCATGGCCGGGAACGTGTCGCCTTCGGTGCGCTTAAGGATCTCGAGTTCCTTCATCAGGTAAAGACTATGCGTCCCGACGAAGACCTGGACGCCCGAGCGGGCGAGCTGCGCTATCGTGCGCGCGACGTGACGAAGCACCCGCGGGTTCAGATTCGCTTCCGGTTCGTCCCAAAAAAGGAAACCACTGTCAAACAGGGTTCCATTGGCGATGAGCCTAGCAAGCATCGCCAGTTTCCGCATTCCCTCGGCGACAAGCGGCATCTCATACTTGCCGCCGCCCGAGACCTTGAGATAGAAACGACCTCCTTCTTCGACGACGCTACCGCCCAAGGAGTCCTCAAGAGGTGCGAGTAACTCTTTCACGCGTTCCTGACGAGGACCGCGGCTGAGTGGAAGACCTAGAAGGACGCACGTGTCACGCCACGTCTCCTCGAACTCCAAGGAAGTCCTTTCGTACAGTGACACGAACCCGGGGTAGATCGTCAGTAGTTCCCGCGTAGGCAGATAGACGGGCGTGCCTTGAAGGGGCGCGGCGAGTCGGTGCTCAACCTTGACCTCTGATTGCGAGTTCGTTGCAAACGAGAAGGCGATGCGTTGACGGGCTCCCGAGAACTGCAGCTCGACTTCCGCGCGACCGCGCCCTACACGTCGACGGACGAGGCGCCCCAGACTTTCCGGCCTGAAGACGCTAACCAGTTTCGCGGCGACCTGATTACCTAGGCTCGCGGAAAGCGAGTCTCGTGGCGTCTCGTCCGCGGAGAGTACTGAGTACATCGCCTTGAGGAGGTGAGACTTCCCAGCCCCGTTCTCACCCGCGAATACATTGATGCCGCTAGCCATCGGAAGATCTAGGCCGGAGAATACGGTGAAGTCGTTGACGCGGAGTCGTTCGATGGTCGAGGGCATGCAGGCACCGTTCTGTTCGCGGGTGGACTCTCCCGCACCCTATCGGCCCTCCGCCAGGAGAGTCGCAGGACGCGCGAGTATACGGCGCGGCGCGCGGGCTCGAGCGGGGCCATATGGGTTGAGTGCTCATGGTCCTCGTTGGAGCTGGGCCTGCAGCGCCGGACGTGTGGGCGCTGTCAAGCGGCTCCTCCGCGGCGGCGCCCCTGCCTAGCCTCGGAGGAGGGGGCCGGCGTGCGCCGCTCCCGGAGGGATGACGCCATGCGGATCGCGATCGTCGGGGCGACCGGCAACCTGGGGACGGCCCTGCTGCGGCGCCTGCACGGCGAGGCCGGGGTGGAGGAGATCGTGGGCATCGCCCGCCGGGCCCCTCGGCTCCGCTCGGAGGAGTACCGCGACGTGCGCTGGGTCGAGATCGACCTCGCGTCGAGCGTCGCCCCGCGGCGGCTCCGCGAGGCCTTCGCCGGCGTCGACGCCGTCGTCCACCTCGCCTGGGCGCTGCAGCCCAGCCACGACGAGCCGTTCCAGCGGCTGGTCGACGTCGGAGGCACCGCGGCCGTGCTCGAGGCGGTCGCCGCCGCGGGAGTCGGCCAGGTCGCCGTCGCCTCGTCCGTGGGTGCCTACAGCGCGGCGCCGAAGTCGATCCGGGTGACCGAGGACTGGCCCACGGGCGGCCTGCACACCTCGACCTACAGCCGCCACAAGGCCGCGAACGAGCGGCAGCTCGACGCCTTCGAGGAGCGGCATCCCGAGATCGTCGTCACGCGCCTGCGCCCGGGGCTCGTCTTCCAGCGCGGAGCGGCGACCGAGATCGCCGGGCTCTTCGCCGGACCCCACTACCCGACGCGGTGGCTGAAGGCGGTCCGGATCCCGGTCCTTCCGCTGCCGAGAAGCATCGTCTTCCAGGGCGTGCACGCCGACGACGTGGCCGACGCCTTCTGGCGCGCGCTCGACCGGCGCGCCGGCGGGGCCTTCAACATCGCGGCCGAGCCGGTCCTCACTCCGGAGCGGCTGGCGCACGCCTTCGGCGCCCGCCTGGTCACGGTGCCGTTCGGGCTGCTCCGCTCCGTCGTCACCGCGACCTGGCACCTGCGCCTGCAGCGCACCGACGCGGGCTGGCTCGACATCGCGGGCAACGTCCCGGTGATGTCGACCGAGCGCGCCCGCGCCGAGCTCGGCTGGGCGCCGACCCGCACGGCGGAGGAGGCGCTCGCCGAGCTCGTGACCGGTCTGGCCGACCGCTCGACCGTCCCGGGCTCGCCCCCGCTCCGGGGCTGATCCGGCCGGGAGTCGATCAGAGGCGAGCCCTCCCGGTCAGTCGGCGACGCGGATGAGCACCTTGCCCGTCGCGCCCTGCTCGACCGCGTCGTGGGCGGCCGCGGTCTCCTCGAGCGGGAACCAGGTCAGCGGGAGGCCCGCCTCCTCGCCCACCGGGAGCGCGCCGTCGACGAGCGCCGCGGTGATGTCCTCGGCCGCGGCCTGCAGTGCCTCCTCGCCCACGGTGTAGAGCAGCAGGCCCTGCCAGCGGGCGTTCTTCGCGAAGCTCGCGACGATCGGCACGGTGAACTCGTCGCCGTTGTTGTTCGCGTAGTACCCGATGCTGCCGTGGTTGGCGAGCACCTCGACGTCGAGCGCGGCGTTCTGAGCCGGTGCGACCTCGACCACGTGCTGGACGCCCTCGGGGGCGAGTTCGCGGATCCGGTCGGCGAGGGCGTCGTCCGGGTACTGCAGCACGTGCTGCGCACCGGCCGCACGGGCGAGCCGCTCCTTGGAGTCGCTGCTCACCGTCGCGATGACGGTCGCCCCGGCCCAGACCGCGAGCTGGATCGCGGCGTGCCCGACGGCTCCGGCGCCGCCCTGGACCAGGACGGTGCGGCCGGCGAGGGCGCCGGGGGCGAGGCGGGAGGGGCCGTGCTCGTGCACGGTGAGGGCGCGGTGGGCGGTCATCGCGGGGACGCCGAGGCTCGCGGCGACGTCGGTGCCGACGCCCTCGGGCAGGCGCACGACGTGCTCGGCGGCGAGCACCGCCGACTCCTGCGCGGTGCCGGTGGGGCGGCGGTGCGCGGAGAGGTACATCCAGACCCGGTGGCCGACGGCCAGGCCCTCGACGCCCTCGCCGAGCGCCTCGACGACACCGGCGCCGTCCTGGTTCGGCACGACCTCGTCGAACGCGAGGTCGCCGTCTGCGCGCGCCTTCCAGTCGGTCGGATTCACGCCCGACGCCAGGACGCGGACGCGGACCTCGCCGGCGCCCGGCGCCCGCTCCTCCCGGTCGACGAGGGAGAGGACGGAGGAGTCACCGGTGCGGGAGTAGACGATCGATCGCATACGGAGGGCAAGGAGCGCGGGCGGCGGTGTATTCCCGGCGGCACGACGAAGGGCGGCGGGCCCGGAGGCCCACCGCCCTGTCAGCGCCGAGGGATCAGTGCTGCACGTCCTCCTGGACGGCGTGCTTGGCCTCGCGGGCCGAGTCCTTCACGTCGTCGGTGGCGGAGGTGCCCGCCTCCTTGACGTTCTGCGCGGCGTCGGTCGCGGTCTCCTTGACGGAGGCGAAGGCCTGCTGCGCGGGCTCGCGGAGCTCGCTCGCCGCCTCCTTGGCCGCGTCGGTCACCTTGTCGACGACCGGCTGGGCCTGCTCCTTGACGCGGCTCGCCGCCTCCTTCTCCTTGCTGGAAGCGGGGATGAGCGAGGCGACGAGGAGTCCGGCGCCGAGGGCGATGAGCCCCACGGCGAACGGGTTGCCCTCGGCCTTGGCCTTCGCCGAGCCCGCACCGCTCGAGAGCGAGTCGGAGGCGTCGTGCGCCGAGCCCATCACCCGGTCGCGGACGGAGCCCACGGCCGACTTGACCTTGTCGGTCTGACGCTGCGCGATGGCGGACGGGCTGACCTTCTCGGCCAGCGCATCGACGTCTCCGCCGAGCTCGAGGCGCGTGCGCTCGATGTCCGCCCGGATCTCCTCGGGTGTCTTGTTCTGTCCTGCGTCGTACGTCATCGTCCTGCCCCGTTCGGCTTGAGGGTGTCGGGAATCTTCTTGAGGGAGTCGACCGTCTCGGGAGCGCCGTCGACCTGCTTCAGGCTCTTGCGGCCCACCGCGTAGAGGATCGCGGCCACGATCGCCCAGACGACGGCCACGACCACTCCGGACCAGCCGTTGCCGATCAGAGTGCCCAGGCCCCACCAGAGGGCGATCGAGAGGAAGAGCACGGCCATCAGCGCGGCATAGCCCGCCCCGCCGAGGAGGCCCGCTCCCTTGCCCGCCTTGCCGGCGGACTCCTTGAGCTCGGCCTTCGCGAGGGCCATCTCCTGGCGGATCAGCGTGGAGAGGTCGCGCGAGACCTCGCCGAGCAGATCACCCAGCGACGTCGACCCGGCCCGCTGGTCGGGCGTCTCCGTCGAGCGGTGGACGCCCGTCGGGTCGGTCACAGCCGGCCGCCGTTCGGGAAGCCGCCGTCGAGCGGGTCGGCGACGGGCTCGGTCGGCGCGTAGTCGCGCTCGAGGGAGCTCGAGCCGACGGTGCCGTAGGCGGACGCGACGGGCGCGTCGTACGCGGAGGCGTCGGAGTACGCGGTGGTCGAGGCGGGGGCGTCGAACTCGGGCCCGTCGGTGCGGGTGCTCGTCGCCTCCTTCTCGTCCTTCGCCTCGGCGGTCAGGGCGCGGATGAGGCGCCCGCCGACGAGTCCCGTCGCCGCGGCGATGAGGATGAAGGCACCCGGACGGCGGCGGGCGAACGCGCGGACGTCGTCGAGGAGCTCGGACGGGTCGCGGTTCTCGAGCCACGAAGCCACACCCTGCACGCGGGTGGCCGCCTGGGAGACGAGCTTCGCCGCGGCGTTGTCGCTGCCGCCCTCGCCGTTGGCCAGCGCGGTCAGGTCGTCGCTGAAGGCGCGGGCGCCCTTGGCGGCGTTCTCCTTCTGGGCGTGGGCCTGCTCGGTGAGCTGGGTGCGGCTCTGGTCGTAGAGGTCCTTGACCTGGACCTTGGCCTCCTGGACCACGTTGGCGGCCTCGTCCTTGCCGGTCGAGAGCACTTCGCTCGCGGCCTGCTTGGCGTCGCCGGCGACGGCGCCGGCCTGGTCCTTGGCGGTGCCCGCGGCGGCGCTCGCCTTCTCCTTCGCGGAGTCGGCCGTGCCGCCCGAGGAGGAGCCGGAGGAGGTGTCCGTGGAGGCGACGTGCGCCCCGCTGTCGATGGGGGTCTCGGTCGCGCCGAAGTTCGCGGCGCCGTCTCCGAACGGAGGTGAAGCGGGATCGATGTTCGACATCGTCTGTCCCTTCCAGGATCGAGTGGGGAATGAATGCGTGCCGGCGTCGCCAGTCTGTTCGGGCCCTCGAGTACCGGGAAGGGCATAGCGGCTGACCCCCCGATGGGGCTACCATCCCGCGCCCACGAGGGCGGGTCCCGAGGGCCCGTGGATCGACTGCTCCGCCGCCGCGTCAAGCCCCTTCTGACCCGCGAACAGGGCTCCCTACCGTCGAGAGGACAGACATCGGACGTCCGCACCCGGATCCGCCCGGCTACCCCGGAAAGGCAACCAGTCATGTTCTTCCACCGTCAGGAACTCCAGTTCACGTCCACGCCCTCGAAGCCCGACGCGGTCTTCGCCCGCCGCTTCCAGGAGGTGCTCGGCGGCCAGTACGGCGAGATCACCGTGGCGATGCAGTACGGCTTCCAGGCCTGGAACGCCCACGACCCGGGCAAGTACCGGGACCTGCTCTTCGGCATCGGCGCCGAGGAGTTCGGCCACGTCGAGATGATCGCCGTGATGATCGCCCAGCTGCTCGAGAAGGCCCCGGTCGAGCAGTCCGAGGACGCGATGAAGAAGGACCCCGTGCTCGCGGCGGTCATCGGCGGCTCCGACGTGCAGCACGCCATCGTGGCCGGCGCCGGCGCGCGCCCCGTCGACAGCATGGGCAACCCGTGGCAGGGCTCCTACATCACCGCCAGCGGCAACCTGCTGGCTGACTTCACCGCCAACGCGAACGCGGAGATGCAGGGCCGGCTCCAGGTCGCCCGGCTCTACCACATGACCGACGACCACGGCGTGCGTGACCTCCTGTCGTTCCTCCTGGCCCGCGACACCATGCACCAGAACCAGTGGATCGCGGCGGCCGCCGAGCTGCGCGCGGAGGGCCGGGAGGACCTGCCCGTGCCCTCGAACTTCCCGATCTCGAAGGAGGAGCGCTCCGTGTCGTACGAGTACATCAACTTCTCGGACGGAGCAGCGGCCTCCGAGGGCAGCTGGGCCTCGGGCCCGACCCCGGACGGCAAGGGAGAGTTCAGCTACCGCGTCGCGGAGCCCGGCGGCGACGTCCCGATGCCCCCGCCCACCCAGCCGGACGAGCGCCTCTACGGCACCGACCCGAAGCCGAACATCGTCGAGAAGGCAGTGGGGGCCGTCAAGGACGCGGTGACGGGCAAGTGAGCGCCGCACGGGTCCTCGGGGCGCTCGGCGCCTCCGCCCTGACGATCGGCCTGCTGGCCGGCTGCACCGGCGACGCCCAGACGCCGTACCAGTCGGGGAGCGCGGTGCCCACCAGCGCCGACGACGGATCGTCGCAGACGCCCACGAACGCGCCCTCGCAGTCCGCTCCGTCCGAGTCCGCCACCCCGGCGACCTGATCCCGCGCCCTCGGCCGGCCGGCCCCGGTCGAGGGCGCGAATCATCGCAGTCCAGCGGGCACCCGGGCAAGCCCCTTCCCGCTCCCAGGAAGCGGGCAGTTCCCGGTCCTACGGTCGTGCCAACGATCAGCGAAGGAGGCACCACCATGGGGCTCGATGACAAGATCAAGAACGCCGCTCAGGACATCGCCGGCAAGGCGAAGGAAGCCCTGGGCGACCACAAGAACGACGACAGCCTGAAGGCCGAAGGCCAGAAGGACCAGGCCGCGGCCTCGGCCAAGAAGGCCGGCGAGGACGTCAAGGACGTCTTCAAGTAGGTCTGGCAGTACCGCGAAGGCGGCGCTCCCCTCGGGGGGCGCCGCCTTCGCTGTTCCCCGGCTAGGGGTGCAGGACGACCTTGATGCAGCCGTCCTCCTTCTTCTGGAAGGTCTCGTAGAGGGCCGGAGCGTCCTCGAGCGGCGCCCGGTGGGTCACGAGGTCCATCACGCCGAGCGGATCGGAGGAGTCCTCGACCAGCGGCAGCAGGTCGTCGATCCAGCGCTTCACGTTGCACTGGCCCATCCGCACCGTCACCTGCTTGTCGAACATCGACTTCAGCGGCATCGGGTCGGCCTCTCCGCCGTAGACCCCGCTCAGCGACACGGTGCCGCCGCGGCGCACCAGGTCGAGGGAGGCGTGCACCGCGGCGAGGCGGTCGACGCCGACCGTGTCCATCGCCTTGCGGGCGATCGGGTCGGGCAGGAGCCCCGCCATCGACTGCGCGAACGAGCCGACCGGCGAGCCGTGCGCCTCCATGCCGACTGCGTCGACGACGGAGTCGGGGCCGCGCCCGTCCGTGAGGTCGCGCAGTTGCGCGGCGATGTCATCGGACAGGTCGAACGTCTCCACGCCGTACCGCTCGGCCATCGCGCGCCGCTCGGCGACGGGCTCCACGGCGAGGACGCGGTAGCCGCGGTGGGCGCCGATCCGCGCCGCGAACTGGCCGACCGGGCCGAGTCCGAAGACGACCAGGGTCCCGCCGTCGGGCACCTGCGCGTACTCCACGCCCTGCCAGGCGGTGGGCACGATGTCGCTGAGGAAGAGGTAGCGCTCGTCCGGCAGGTCCGTGCCGACGACGATCGTGTTGTAGTCGGCCAGCGGCACGCGGAGCAGCTCGGCCTGCCCTCCGGGGACCTGGCCGTACATCTTCGTGTAGCCGAAGAGCGCCGCTCCCGAGCCGTACTCGGTGACCTGCGTCGTCTCGCACTGCGACTGCAGCCCTCGGCGGCACATGAAGCACTCGCCGCAGGCGATGGTGAAGGGCACGACGACCCGGTCGCCGGGCTTCAGGGTGGTGACTCCGGACCCCACCTCCTCGACGACGCCCATCGGCTCGTGGCCGAGCACGTCCCCGCGGTCGATGTAGGGCCCGAGGAGGCGGTAGAGGTGCAGGTCGGAGCCGCAGATCGCGGTCGAGGTGATCCGGACGATCGCGTCGGTCGGCTGCTGGATGCGGGGGTCGGGGACGGTCTCGACCGAGACCTTCTCGATGCCCTGCCAGGTGAGTGCTCGCATGCTCGTGTCCGTTCTCCGGCTCGCGCCGGTCGGGGTCGGTGTCCCTCCACCGCACACCCGGAGGGCGCCGAGGGGGAGGGGCTTGACGCTCCCCGGAGCGTTCCCGAGGGGGATTCCCGGGAGAACGCACGGACGTGCATCCCGCGTTCACCCGACTCACGGCGGGCGAGTGGTGGGATGGGGGGATGGATGCTCTCTACACCGCCATCGCCCACGCCTCCGGTGGAGGACGCGACGGCCACGTCCGCACCGAGGACGACCGTCTCGACCTCGACACCCGCGCCCCGCAGGAGCTCGGCGGCTCCGGCGAGGGGACCAACCCCGAGCAGCTGTTCGCGGCCGGCTACTCCGCCTGCTTCCTCAGCGCCCTGCACGGAGCCGGTCGCCAGCTGAAGATCGACACGACCGACGCGGCCGTCTCGGCCAGCGTCTCGATCGGGAAGAACGACTCCGACGGCTTCGGCCTCTCGGTCGAGCTCGACGTCTACGTGCCGAAGGCGAGCTCCGAGGACGCGCAGAAGGTCGCCGACGCGGCGCATCAGCTCTGCCCGTACTCCAACGCCACCCGCGGCAACATCCCCGTGCAGATCAACCTGGTCGACTGACCGGGCCCTCTCGACGGCCCCTCCCGGACTCCGGGCAGGGGCCGTCGTCGTGTCCGGGGGCGGTCCGTTAGGGTCGGGGCATGACCGAGGAGCTGTCGCACGAGGAGCCGTCGCACGAGGAGTCCCTGGCGCGGGCCGAGCTCGTGCAGATCCGTCAGAGCATCGACAACATCGACGCGGCGCTGATCCACCTGCTCGCCGAGCGCTTCAAGTTCACGCAGAAGGTCGGCCGGCTGAAGGCCGCGCACGGGCTGCCCGCCGCGGACCTCGAGCGCGAGGCGCGCCAGATCGCGCGGCTGCGGGCGCTCGCCGAGGAGTCGCACCTCGACCCGGCGTTCGCCGAGAAGTTCCTCGGGTTCATCGTCGCCGAGGTCATCCACCACCACCAGCGCATCGCCGACGGCGCCGAGGACTGAGGCTCAGCCCTCGATCCGCAGCAGCCCCGCCGTGCGCTCGCGCAGCACGCCGAGCAGCAGCGGGTAGTCGGGGAAGAGCTGGTCGCGCCGCAGCGTCGGCACCCGCAGCCCGAGGGGGACCTCCGTGATGCGGCCGTTCGTCTCGGTGAGGGTCAGGCGGAGGCTATGGCTCCCCGTCGGGCTCGAGGCGACGACCGAGCGCAGGGCCTCGAGCG
This sequence comes from Rathayibacter sp. AY1B4, assembly GCF_002932815.1. Lineage (NCBI taxonomy): Bacteria > Bacillati > Actinomycetota > Actinomycetes > Micrococcales > Microbacteriaceae > Rathayibacter > Rathayibacter sp. AY1B4. The sequence goes on from NZ_PSWN01000021.1 coordinate 24,658, forward strand.
GGAAGATCAGCCCGTCGATCTGGATGGCCGACTCCGACACCACGATCGAGCCCGGCAGCCCGGGCCGCAGCGCCAGCCGCGCGGCGACCAGCCCGAGCGGGAGGGAGAGCGCCACGACGACCGCCCCCAGCGCGATCTGCGCGCGGTCGCCCGACGGGGATCCCGCGAGGGCGACGGCCAGGACGCCGGCGGCGAACGCCTCCGTGGCGACGACGACCAGGGCGACCGCCCGGCGCTGGAGCGGAGCGCGGTGCGGCCGGAAGCGGACGGCCGAGGCGGGCCCGGCCAGAGCGGGCGGCAGGGCGTCGCGGACGCGGGCGGCGGCGCCGAGGTCGGCGAGCAGGGCGGCGAGGTCCTCCGGGCGGAAGTGGCTGCAGCGCACCTCGACTCCGTCTCCGCGGCACCAGGCGACGAAGCCGTCGCCGTCGGCGGACTCGAGGAAGCGGACCGACCGGCGGGGCCACTGCTCGCGGCGGCGGCGGCCGCGCATCAGCACGACCTGCGTCTCGGTCGTCATCACGCGGGTGGGGGAGACGACGAAGAGCGAGACCGCCGAGGCCAGTCCGATGACGACGGTGAGGGCGAGGAGGCCGAGCGCGAGCACCGACTCGTCGAGGACCCCGCGGCGGTCCGCGAGGACGGCGAACGGGATGAGCACGGCCGCGAGGCCGGCGCCGAGGAGCCGCAGGAGGAGGGCGCGGAGGCGCCGCAGGACCGACGGGCCGTACACCCGTCGCGTCCGGATCGCCATCGGTTCCGACTCCATCGCGTCAGGCTAGCCCCGGCCGGGGCCGGTCGCCCGGAGAGGCGCGGCGGTGGCGCGATCCTCGCGCCACCCGTCCCCGGTTCGGGGGAGGAGTGGCGCGAGGCGCGGCCTACGCCTCCGCGGTGCGGTGCAGGGCGCGGACCGAGACGACCCGGCGGCGGGCGATCGCGGCGACGGTGAGCAGCAGGCCGAACAGCAGCCAGATCACCAGGCCGACGACGGCGCCGGCCGTGCCGTCGGTGCCCTCGACCACTCCGGACAGCGCGTTCTGCGCCGCCGAGAGCGGCAGGAACCCGAGCACGTCGTCGAACAGCCCGGGGACCGTCGAGATGATGCCCGCGCCGAGCGCGATCACCGCCGCGACCATCGCGAGGAAGCGGCCGATCCCTCCGAGCAGGGCGACCAGCCCCTGGTTCACCGCGGCGAACGAGGCGCCGGTGAGCATCGCCAGGAGGGCGAAGCCGACCCAGCGGCCCGGCTCCAGGCCCGCGACCCCGCTCATCACGATCGCGACCGCGAGTCCCTGCACCACGCCGATCACGAGCGCCGGCACGTAGGAGGAGAGGGCGAGCGCCGCGGAGGAGCGGGTCGAGGAGAGTGCACGGTGCGAGAACGCCGCGAGCACCAGGAACGTCGCGAGGGCGCCCAGCCAGAGGGCGATCGTCGCGAAGAACGGGACGCTGGAGGCTCCGAACAGGTCGGTCGCGCTGCTCGCGTTCTCGACCGGGTCCGAGACGACGTCGGCGAGGTTCGTCGACTCCGACTCGGTGTAGGTCGGGAGCTGCGCGACGGCGGCGTCGAGGCCGGTCGCGAGCGTGCGGGTGCCGTCGGCGAGCTGCACGGCGCCGTCCGAGACCCCGCTCGCTCCGTCGGCGAGCTGGTCGGCTCCGTCGGCGGCGGAGGAGGCTCCCGTGGCGAGGTCGGCGGCACCGCCCGCGGCCGTGGTCGCGCCGGTCGCGAGGTCGCGGGCGCCGGCCGCGGCGGTGGTGGCGCCGGTCGCGAGCTGCGCCGACCCGGCCGCCGTGGTGTCGAGGCCGTCGGCGAGCTGGGACGCTCCGTCCGCGGCGTCGTCCGCGCCGTCCGCGAGCTGCGTCAGGCCGCCGGACAGCTGTCCGATGCCCCCCGAGAGAGTGCGCGCGCCGGTGGCGGACTGCCCGACCGCGTCGATCAGCGAGGGCTGCCCGTCGCCGCCGAGGCGGATGCCCGCGTCGATCCCGGCGACGGCTCCCGCGGTCGTCGTGGCGAGGGTGGTCGCGCCGGTGGGTCCGCCCGCCGAGGCGATGACGGCGCGCGCGGCGAGGCACTGCGTCGTCTCGCAGCCCTCGAGCGCGGCGCTGAGCGCCTCGAAGGTCCCCGCAGTGGCGGCGGCGGCGCCGGCGCTGAGGGCGGCGACCTGCTGGGTCCCGTCGCCGGTCCTCACCACTCCCTCCCTCAGCTGGTCGAGCCCGTCGGCCAGGTCGGAGGCGCCGCCCTGCAGCGCGGTCGTCTTGGTCGCCGAGTCGCGGGCGCCCGTCGCGAGCTGTCCCACTCCGCCGGAGAGGCCGCGCGCACCGGTGGCCAGCTGCGCGACTCCGCCGGAGAGGTCGGAGGCTCCGGTGCCCAGCTGCCCCACGCCGTCGGCGAGGGACGAGGCTCCGGTGCCGATCTGCCCGACGCCGTCCGAGAGCGAGGAGGCGCCGGTGGCGAGCTCGTCGATCCCGTCGGCGAGGCTGCTGGTGCCGTCGGCGAGGGTGGAGGCGCCGGTGCCGAGCTGGTCGGCGCCGTCGGCGAGCGTGCCCGCGCCCTCGGCCGCCTGGCCGATCTGCTCGTTGAGGGTGTTGAAGCCGACGTAGACGTTCTCGAGGTAGGCCGTGGTCAGCTGCGTGTTGAGCAGCGACGTGGCGGTGCTGGTCACGGTGGCCGAGATGGCGTCGTCGACGAGCTTGGCCTTCTCGCTGGTGGCGATGTCGATGGTCGCCTTCGTCGCCTCCGCGGCGTCGCCGGAGTACGAGGTGGCGGCGGCGGAGAAGGACGAGGGGATCGTCACGACGGTCGCGTAGCTGCCGTCGGCGAGGCCCTTGGCGGCGTCGTCCTTGTCCGTGAGGACCCAGGTGAAGTTGCCCGTCGAGTCCGAGCCGGAGACGTTGGGCACCGGGGTCGTGCTCGCGGACGGCGTCGCGCTCGCCGAGGGGGTGGAGGAGGGGGCGTCCGAGCTCGCGGAGTCGGTGCCGCCCGTCACCAGGCCGGCCGCGAGCTGGCGCCCGAGCGGCACGGTCTGCCCGTTGATCTCGACCGGGGTGTCCTCGTTGACCACGGCGGCCGTGATCGTGTCGAGTCGCTCGGTCGGGTTCCACAGCGCCCACACCAGGAGGCCGCCGATGACGAGGGGGACCAGGACGATCCCGAGAAGGGTCAGCCAGGACACCTTCTTGACGCCGCGGGGGCGTTCGAGGGAGAGGAGAGCCATCTGTCAGAGGACCTTTGCGATCGCGCGGCGCTCGGCCGCGGGCGAGACCGCGAGCACGCCGCGGTCGGAGGGGAGGAGGTCGTCGAGCGCCTCGGCGTCGACGGAGGAGGCGACCACGGTGAACGCGTCGTCGGCGGCGCGGGCGGCGTCGAGCTCGGCCCGGATCGCGCCGCGCAGCTGCGGGTCGGTGACCGTGTCGAGGTCGTCGAGCACCAGGATCGGCGGAGCCGACTCCAGGGCCGACCGGACGTCGGCGACGGGGTCGGCGGCTCCGGCGAGGCGCACCAGCCCGACCCGGCCGCGCACGGCGGCGGAGCGGATCGGCACGACCAGGCCCGCGACCTTCAGGCGCCCGGAGTCGGGGGCGAGCCGACCGGCGATGCTCAGCAGCAGCGCGGTGCGGCCGGAGCGGTGCGGCCCGTGGACCACGAGGGAGGAGCCGGGAGCGACCCGCAGCGAGACGCCGCTGTAGACGGGACCGTCGGGTCCGTCGAGGCGGAGGTCCTCGGCCGCTATCACGTCCGTGGATCCGGGCTCCGGCCAGTCGGCCAGCGCGAGCTCCTTCGTGAGGCCCTCGCCCTCGACGTCGAAGGACGGGAGGATGCGGTCGAGCCAGCGCGGCATGTGCCAGGCGCGGTCGCCGAGCAGGTGCAGCACGGCGGGCACCAGCGTCATCCGCACGATGAACGCGTCGACGAAGACGCCCACGGCGAGCCCGAGCGCGATCGGCTTGATGTTGGTGTCCCCCTCCGGCACGAAGGCGGCGAAGACCGAGAACATGATGACCGCGGCGGCCGTGACCACCTTGGCCGAGCCGACGAAGCCCGACTCGACGGCGGCGCGCGCCGGCCTCCCGTGCACGTAGTCCTCGCGCATCCGCGAGACCAGGAACACCTCGTAGTCCATCGCGAGGCCGAAGAGCACGCCCATCAGGATGATCGGCATGAAGCTGATGATCGGGCCCGTCTTGTCGACGTGCAGAGCGTCCGAGAACCATCCCCATTCGAACACCGCCGCCACGGCGCCGAAGGACGCACCGACCGACAGCAGGTAGCCCAGCGTCGCCTTGATCGGCACCCAGAGCGAGCGGAACACCATCGTCAGCAGCACCAGCGACAGGCCCACGACGAGCAGGCCGAACGGCAGCAGGGCCTTGGCGAGAGTGTCCGAGATGTCGATCCCGACCGCGGTCTGGCCGGTCACCGCGAGGTCGACGCCGTACTCCTGCTGGAAGTAGTCGTGCTTGTCGCGGATCTCGGCGACCAGCGCCTTGGTGGCCTCGGAGTCGGGGCCGCCCTCGGGGATCACCTGGATGATCCCGGTGTCGGCGGTCTCGTTGGGCGTCGCGAGCGGCACCGAGGCGACTCCGTCGAGCTTCTCGATCTCGCCCTTGAGGTCGTCCATCAGGCCGAGCGGATCGGTCGAGCCGATGATCGTGCCGGTGACGATGAGCGGGCCGTTGTAGCCGGCGCCGAAGTTCTCGGCGAGCAGGTCGTAGGTGGTGCGCGCGGGAGTGCCCTCGGCCTGGTAGCCGGCGTCCGGCAGGGCGAGGCGGAGGCTGAGCGCCGGGATGCTCGCGACGCCGAGCACGCCGATCACCGCGATGATCGTCACGATCGGGAAGCGCGTGACGACCCGGACCCAGCCGCGGAAGAACCCGCGCGGGACCTCGGCGTGCACGTGGCCGCCGGGGGAGGCGGTCGCCGCCTCCTCGTGCGCCTCGGTGTCGACGTGGGTGCCCGCGGCGGCGGCGGCCTTCGCGGCCTTCTTCTTCGCGCGGCGCTCCTTCGGGCGCAGCCGCGCGCCGGCGAAGCCGAGGAGGGCGGGGGTCAGGGTGAGCGCGATGACCACGGCGATCGCGACTCCGCCCGCCGCTGCGACGCCCATCGTGGTGAGGAACGGGATGCCCGCGACCGAGAGGCCGACGAGCGCGATGATCACGGTCAGGCCCGCGAAGACGACGGCGGAGCCCGCGGTCGCGGTCGCCCGCGCGGTCGACTCCTCCGGGTCCATGCCCTGCTTCAGCTGGTCCTGGTGGCGGCTGATGATGAAGAGGGCGTAGTCGATGCCGACCGCCAGGCCCAGCATCAGCGCCAGGAGCGGCGTGGTCGAGGAGATCGAGGCGAAGCGGGTGGCGATGAAGATGGCCGACATCGAGAGGGCGACGCCGAGCAGCGCGGTGACCAGCGGCATGCCGGCGGCCAGGAACGAGCCGAAGGTGAGCACGAGGACGACGAGGGCGACCACGAGGCCGATCGCCTCCGTGATGGTCACGCCGGGGAGGTTCTGGGCGAAGAGGTCGCCGCCGAGCGAGACCACGGAGCCGGCGGGCAGCGCGTCCTGGAGGGTCGTCGCCTCGGCCTTCAGCGCGTCGCGGCTCTCGGGGCTCGTGGTGGTGGCGGAGCCGTCCATCTGGGCGGTGATGACGAGGGCGTTCCCGGCGTCGGAGATCGTGCCGGACACGCTGTCGGAGTAGGGGTCCGTGACGGCCGCGACCTCGTCGACGTCGCCGAGCGCGGCGACCGCGTCGCTGACGGGGCCCTTCACGTCGGCGTCCTGGACGCTGCCTCCGTCGGGCGCGACGACCACGTACCGCGCGGACGTGCCGCTGACCTGGGGGAAGGTGCGCTCGAGCTGGTCGAGGGCGGTCTGCGACTGCGTGCCCGGGATGGAGAACGTGTTGTCGGTGCCCTGGTTGAGCAGCAGCGCTCCTCCTCCGCCCGCCACCACGATCAGCAGCCACAGGACGGCGACGAGGCGGTGGGCGCGGTACACGCGACGACCGAGACGGTAGAGCAGCGACGACACGCGGTCTCCTGACGATGGGTGGGGAGGATGGCGATACGTCTCTGTACCAGGGCGGAGCCGGGCTCCGATACACGAGCGTATCCGATACAGGACCGTATTCGATACGTGAATGTATCGGATAAGGTGAACGGCGTCGGAGGTGTTGACAGGGCGGGCAGGAGGCTGGTGATGACGGCGATCGACTCCACCCCTCCCGAGACCTCCCGCCGAGGCCGCACCCGCGAGCGCCTGCTCGACGCGGCCTACGACGTCTTCGCCGAGACCGGCGTGCACAGCGCGTCCGTCGAGCAGATCTGCGAGCGCGCCGGGTTCTCGCGCGGCGCCTTCTACTCCAACTTCTCCACCAAGGAGGAGCTGTTCTTCGCGCTCATGGAGCGGGAGAACGGCGCCCGGGTGACCGCCCTCGTCGAGCAGATGGACCGCACGATCCCGCGCGTCGTCTCGGCCGACGAGCCGCTGACGGCCGAGACGCTGGCCGTGGTCATCCTCGACTTCCTCCAGGGTCCTGCCACCGACAACCGCCGCTGGTGCGTGGTCGAGTCGGAGTTCGAGCTGCTCGCGCTCCGCGACCCGCGGATCGCTCCGCAGTACCGCGACTTCCGCGCCGGCTTCGACGCCTCGCTCGTGCAGATCGTGCACGGGGCGCTGCGCCAGGTGCGCCGCGAGTTCTCCCTCGAGCCGACGACGGCCGTGCGCCTGCTGGTGGCGGGCTACGACGACGCGGTCAAGCAGTCGATCCTCGAGGACGAGTCGGAGCCCGCGTCGCTCGAGCGCCTGCGGGCGACGCTGACGGCGATCGTCCTCGCGATCTCGTCCGCCGACGCCTGAGCCGGGCCGGCTCTCGCGACGGCCGCCGCCGTACCCGACGGTCGGCTCCGCACAGGCAGGCCGAGCGGCCGCTGGGGAGTGCCGGGTCCGGTCCCCGCTCCTCCGCCCGCGCGACGAGGATGGACCCATGGAACTGCGACAGCTCGAACACTTCCTCGCCGTCGCGAAGGAGCAGCACTTCACCCGCGCCGCGAGCGCCCTGCAGATCTCGCAGTCGGGCCTCTCGGCGTCGATCCGCGCGCTCGAGAGCGAGCTGGGCAGCCCCCTCTTCACCCGCAGCACGCGCCGGGTCGAGCTGACGCCGGCCGGTCGGGCGATGCTCGCGGAGTCGGAGCGATCGGTCGCCAGCGCGCTCGCCGCCCGCGATGCGGTTCTCGCCGTGCAGGGGGTGCTCCGCGGGAGCCTCGCGGTCGGCACGGAGGAGTGCCTCGGCGGCGTGCACCTGCCGCGCGAGCTCGCGACCTTCCGCGAGCAGCACCCGGGAGTCGCGCTCCGGCTGATCCACGAGGGGTCCGGCACGCTGCTCGACTCCGTCGCCGCCGGCCGCCTCGACCTGGCGCTGGTCGCCGACATCGGAGCCGTGCCGGGCGGCGTGCGGACGATGCCGCTGGCGAGCGAGGGCTTCGCGGTGCTCGTGCGCCCGGGTCACCCGCTCGCGAGCCGCGTCGGCTGCCGCATCCCGGACCTGGCGGGCGAGACGATCGTGGGGCTGCAGGAGCACTGGGCGGCGAGTCACCTCGCGGCGCGGGCGTTCGCGGCGCACGGCCTCGCGTTCGAGGTCGAGCTCGAGGTGAACGACGTGCACACGCTGCTCGACCTGGTCGAGTACGGCATGGGGATCGCGGTCGTGCCGGCGCACTTCGCCGAGAAGCGCCCGGCCGGGCTGCGGGCGGTGGCGCTCGCCGATCCGCTCCTGGTGTGGCGGACGATGGTGGCGGTGCCGGAGCGGCCGAGCGCCGCGGCCCGCGCGTTCGTCTCGGCCCTCCCGCAGCCGCTGCAGGACGCGGTCTGAGCGGGATCGTGCTCGCAACGGAGGAGGGACCAGCGCCGAGATCCCGCGATGCGCGTCGGACCGGTGCCTCGACCGGATCCCTCCTCCGTCATGAACGGGCTCAGTCGAGCGAGGCCAACTCCTCGGGCGTGAGCTCCAGGTCGGCCGCCGTGGCGGAGTCGCGGATGCTCTCGGGGCGGGAGGCGCCCGGGATCGGCAGCACGACCGGGGCCTTCGCCAGCTCCCAGGCGAGGCAGACGACCTGCGGCGTCACGCCGCGGGCCTCGGCGACCGCCGCGAACGCGGAGTAGCGCGAGCCGAGCTCGCCCGCCGAGGAGATGCCGCCGAGCGGGCTCCACGGCAGGAACGCCAGTCCCAGCTCGGCGCAGAGCTCGAGCTCCGGCTCGCTGGAGCGGAACGACGGCGAGAACTGGTTCTGCACCGAGACCAGGCGCTCGCCGAGGATGCCGTGCGCCTCGCGGATCTGGTCCGGGTCGGCGTTCGAGATGCCCGCGCGGAGGACGACGCCCTCGTCGAGCAGCTCGGCCAGCGCTCCGATCGAGTCGGCGTAGGGGACCGCCGGGTCGGGCCGGTGGTACTGGTAGAGGCCGATCGCGTCGACGCCGAGGCGCTTCGCGGACGCGCGGGCCGCCGCCTTGAGGTACTCGGGGCGGCCGTCCTGGTCCCAGGGGCCGGGCTCGCGCCGCAGGTGGCCGCCCTTGGTGGCGACGAGCACGGCGGAGGTGTCGCCGCCGTAGCTGCGCAGCGCCTCCGCGATCAGCAGCTCGTTGTGGCCGAGGTCGTCCTGGGTGGCGAGGTGGTAGGCGTCGGCCGTGTCGATCAGGGTCACGCCGGCGTCGAGGGCGGCGTGGATCGTGGCGATCGAGCGCTCGCGGTCCGGGCGGCCCTCGATCGACATCGGCATGCCGCCGAGTCCGATCGCGCCGACCTGGAGGTCGCCGAGAGTGCGCTGCTTCATGAATGCTCCTTCGCAGTGGGGTGGGTGGTCACCAGGCGTAGTCCTCGGGGGCTGTCCGGTGGCCGGGGAAGATCTCGTCGAGGCGCGCGAGGGCCTCGGGGTCGAGGGTGATGTCGACGGCGGCGACGGCGCTCTCGAGCTGCTCGAGCGTCCGCGGCCCGGTGATCGGACCGGTGACGGCGGGCTGGTGGAGGAGCCACGCCAGCGCCAGCTCGCCGGGCGCCTCGCCGCGCTCGCGGGCGAACGCCTCCCACTGCTCGAGCGCGGGACGGTGCTCCTCGATCGCGGCGAGGGTGCGCTCGGAGGAGCGGCGCCCGCCCTCCGCGGTCTTCTCGAGGACGCCGCCCAGCAGCCCGCCCTGCAGCGGCGACCAGGGGATGACGCCGAGCCCGTAGTGCAGCGCGGCGGGCAGGACCTCGCGCTCGACGTCGCGGACGAGCAGGTTGTAGATCGACTGCTCGGAGGCGAGGCCGGTGAAGTGGCGGGCGCGCGCCGCCTCCTGCGCCTGGGCGAGGTGCCAGCCGGCGAAGTTGCTGGAGCCGACGTAGAGGACCTTGCCCTGCTGGACGGCGACCTCCATCGCCTGCCAGATCTCGTCCCAGGGCGTCGTCCGGTCGACGTGGTGGAACTGGTAGAGGTCGATGTGGTCCGTCTGCAGGCGGCGGAGGCTCTCGTCGAGCGCGCGGCGCAGGGTGAGCGCCGAGAGGCGGCCGCCGTTGGGCCAGGAGTCGCGGCCGCGCTCGGCTCCGGGAGCGGCGAACTCGCCCATGTCGCCGAAGACCTTGGTCGCGAGGACGGTGCGCTCGCGGCGCTCGCCGCCCTGCGCGAACCAGCGGCCCACGATCTCCTCGGTGGCGCCGCGGCCGGCCTCGCCTCCGTACACGTTGGCCGTGTCGAAGAAGTTGACGCCGAGCTCGTGCGCGCGGTCCATGATCGCGAACGAGTCGGACTCCTCGGTCTGCATGCCGAAGTTCATGGTGCCGAGGACGGTGCGGGAGACGGACAGGCCGGTGCGACCGAGGTGCGTGTACTGCATGGTCCCAGTCGACTCCGGTTCGGGCCGCGTGTCCAACAGGTGCTCGGCATGGGTGCGATCGACGGGGGAGGTCAATCGGGGGCGCGCCGGCCAGCGGCCGCCCCGCGCCCCGCCTCGGGCCTGCGCGTCGGCCGGGTCCAGCGGCCTCGACCGGATCGCCCACAGCCCGCTGGGCGCGGTGGCGCCCGGCCGCCCGGGTGCCGGGTTAGAGTCGCGGAATGGTCCGGACGACGCAGCGCCTCGTGATCGCCCTCTCCGCCGTGGTCCTGCTCGCCGGCTGCACGGCGGAGGCGACGAGCCCCGCCGCCGCACCCGCCGGGCCGTCCGCCTCCACGGCGCCGCCCGCCGCCGGAGCCGAGTCCACGCCGCGGCCGGTGCCGAGCGTCTCGACCACTCCCGCACCGGTCGAGGACGTCTCGGGCGAGTGCGTCGTCCAGGCGCTCGACGAGGGGACGCTCGACGGCGTCGACCTCGAGCGCGTGCGCGACCGCGGCGCCCGCGCCGGCGCGACCGGGACGGCGAGCACCGCCTCCGACGGCGCCCCGGCCTCCTACCTGGTGGCAGCGGGCGACATCAGCGAGCGGATCGCGGACCGGTTCTGCATCAGCTCCGACTACCTCTCCGCGCTGAACTCGGTGCGCCGCGACGGCGTCGACATCGACAGCCTCTACGGCGGCGACACCCTCAACCTCCGCCCGGCGACCGTCCTGAGCGTCGGCGACCAGAACGGCCGCGTCCTCGACAACGCCGAGCCCGACGACCTCCCCGCGCAGACCGGCTGACGCCGCCGACGCCCGCCGCCACTCCTCCCGCCTCGCAGCAGCACGCGACCACCGCGGAAGGCGCGGATCCGACGGCACGTGCGCGGCACTCAGCCCAGGACGCCGATCAGGACCGCCGACACGGCGACGGTCGCCGCGAGCCCGGTCGTCCGCGAGCGGCGGCGCGCCGGATCCTCGAACCACGGCAGCCCGCCCCAGCGCAGCACGGCGCCGGCCGCCCCGGCCGCGGTGAGAGCCACCAGCACGGCCCAGGGGAGCAGCGTCAGCGCCGACCAGTCGACGAGCGCCCGCCCGAGCAGCAGCACGGCGACGGCCTCGACGCCGCGGGCGAGCGTCCGGACGCGGTCGCGGTCGAGGAGCCCGGCCGCCCGGCGCCGGGGGACGCTCCCCAGGGCGAAGCGGCCGACGGTGAACGCGACGACGAGCAGGACGAGGATCGAGGCGGTCATCACGACTCCTCCCCGGCGCGCTGCAGCAGGCGCAGGCCGAGCTCGTCGACCGAGCTCGCCGTGTCCCCGTTGACGAACACGGCCACGCCGCGCTCGCGGTCCATCGCGAGCATCGTCGAGTAGCCGGAGGTCCCTCCGTTGTGCCAGGTGACGGATCCGCCGTCCTCCGACTCCGAGGTGAACCAGCCGAGGCCGATCCGCGCCCCGTCGGCGTCGAACCGCGGATCCAGGACGCTCGCCGCGGGCACCCCCAGCGCGGGGTCGTCGGTGAGGAGGGCCTGCGCGTAGCGGGCCATGTCCGCCGCCGTGGAGCGGACGCCGCCCGCCGGCGCGTAGCCCGCCATCGTCCACGCGTCGACGGACCGCCCGCTCGCCGAGAAGCCGGTCGGCGCGTCGCCGGGGAGGGCGTCCGCGGTCTCCGGGACGGAGGTCGCGGTCATCCCGAGCGGATCGAGGACGCGCTCGCGGAGGAGGTCGGCGTAGTCGCGGCCCTCGGCACGGGCGAGCGTCTGGCCCAGCACCGCCGCACCGAGGTTCGAGTAGGCGTGCACGTGCTCGCCCTGGTCCGCCTCGGCGGCCTGCCGGAGGACGTCGTCGGCCGACCAGCCCGCGTAGGGGTCCGTGCCACGCAGCTGGGCGACGAGCGTCGAGGCGAGATCGCCGACACCGGTGGGGAGGCGCGGCAGGCCGGAGCGGTGGGTCGCCAGCTCCTCGAGCGTCCCGGTGAAGCCGCCGACGTCGGCGTGCTCCGCGGCGGGGTCCTCGAGCCCGACCGTCCCCTCGGCGGCGCTCCGGGCGAGGAGGAGCGCGGTCATCGTCTTCGTGACCGATCCGATCTCGACCTCGGTCCGCTCGTCGGCTCCGAGTCCGCCGTAGCGCACGCCGTCGGGCGTGATCACGGCGGCGACGAGGTGGTTCCGCGCCCCGTCTCCGACGTCGGTCCGGAGCCACTCGGCGATCTCGGCGTCGCCCGTCGCCTCGGTCGAGAGGGTGGGAGCGGAGGGGCGGAGCAGCACTCCGCCGAGCAGGACGACGGCCGCGGCGGAGACGGCGGCGAGAGCGAGGCGGCGGCGGGTCATCGGGGTCCTCCGGAGGCGAGCAGGATCACGAGCAGGGGGACGAGCCGCTCCGGCGGGACGCCGTAGCGGCCGCGGCCGCGCGCCTCCAGCCAGCCGGCGGCGACCAGCTGGTTGACGTGGTGGTAGATCTGCCCGGTGGTGCCCGCGCCCTCGCTCTCGGCGAGCTGGGCGACGGTCTCGACTCCGCCGGCCACCGCCTGCAGGAACCGCAGACGCACGGGGCTGCCCAGCGCGGCGAGCGCGGTCGGCCCGGGGCTCGCTCCCCAGTCGCGCTCGAAGAACGCGTCGGTGCTGAGGCCGTACTGCCACTCGACCGGGCCGGCCGGGGTGGCGACCGAGCCGGCGAAGACCACTCCGCCGGGAGAGGGCAGGCGCTCGCGGAGAGCGGTCAGGGCCCAGAGCGGATCGTCGGCGGCGGGCGCGGCGGGGGTGTCGGCGCGCTCGAGGCGGTCGAGCCGCGCTCGGAGCTCGTCGACCTCGCCGGCGAGGTCTCGGGAGGGGGTCATGCCTCCACTATTGCAAACATTCCGTAATCACGGAACTCCCGAGAGGAGCCGGTACCGCAGAAGTCGCGGTGGTCCAGCTCGACCACCGCGACTCCTGCGGACTCGGATCGCCCGGAGGCTCAGCCGAAGTGGCGCGGCAGTACAGCGCCGTTCACCGAGCGCAGCTCGTCCAGCGGCAGCGTGAAGAGGCCCTGCACCTCGACCGCGGGGGTCGCCGCGTCGGTCACTCCGATGCGCAGCACCGGGTAGCCCCGGCCCTCGCAGAGCCCGCGGAACTTCACGTCGTCCTCGCGCGGCACCGACACGAGCACGCGGCCGGTCGACTCCGAGAACAGCGCGGCCGTCGCGTCGACGCCGTCGCGCTCCATCAGCTCGTCGAGCCAGATGCGCGCCCCGACGCCGAAGCGCAGCGCGGACTCGGCCAGCGCCACCACGAGCCCGCCGTCGGCGAGGTCGTGGGCGGAGGCGATGAGCGACTCCTTCGCGCCCGCCGAGATCAGCTCGGCCAGCGCGCGCTCGGCGGCCAGGTCGAGCTGCGGGGGCAGCCCGCCGAGGTGGTCGTGGATCGTGCCGGCCCACGCGGAGCCGTCGAGCTCGTCGCGGGTGGTGCCGAGGAGGTAGAGGTTGTCGCCCTCGTCCTGCCAGCCGGAGGGGATGCGGCGCGCGACGTCGTCGATCACGCCGAGGACGCCGACGACGGGGGTCGGGAAGATCGGCACGTCGCCGGTCTGGTTGTAGAACGAGACGTTGCCGCCGGTGACGGGGATCTCGAGCTCGAGGCAGGCGTCGGCGAGCGCGCCCACGGCCTCGCGGAACTGCCACATCACCTCGGGGTTCTCGGGGCTGCCGAAGTTGAGGCAGTCCGAGACGGCGACCGGGGTCGCTCCGGTGACGGCGACGTTGCGGAACGCCTCGGCCAGCGCCAGGCGGGCGCCCTGCGCCGGGTCGAGCTGGCACCAGCGCCCGTTCGCGTCGGTCGCGACCGCGAAGCCGAGGCCCGACTCCTCGTCGACGCGGACCATGCCGCCGTCGTCGGGGTAGCTGAGCGCGGTGTTGCCGAGCACGTAGCGGTCGTACTGCGAGGTGATCCAGCTCTTGTCGGCGAGGTTCGCCGAGCCCAGCAGCGCCAGGGTCTCGGCGCGCAGCGCGTCGCCGCCGGTCGAGCGGGGCAGGCGGGAGGAGGAGTCGGCCTGCAGCGCGTCGAGCCAGGAGGGGTACTCGATCGGGCGCTCGTAGACCGGGCCGTCGACCGCGACGGTGCGCGGGTCGACGTTGACGATCTCCTCGCCGTGCCAGTTGATGATGAGGCGGCCGGAGTCGGTGACCTCGCCGAGCACGCTGGTCTCGACGTCCCACTTGCCGACGACCTCGAGGAACGCGTCGAGCTTCTCGGGCGTGACGACGGCCATCATCCGCTCCTGCGACTCCGACATGAGGATCTCCTCCGCCGTGAGCGAGGGGTCGCGCAGCAGCACCGAGTCGAGCTCGATGAACATGCCGCCGTCGCCGTTGGAGGCCAGCTCCGAGGTGGCGCACGAGATGCCCGCGGCGCCCAGGTCCTGGATGCCCTCGACGAGGTCCTTGCGGAACAGCTCGAGGCAGCACTCGATGAGCACCTTCTCGGCGAACGGGTCGCCGACCTGCACCGCGGGACGCTTGGTCGGTCCGCCGTCGGCGAAGGTGTCGGAGGCGAGGATCGACGCGCCGCCGATGCCGTCGCCTCCGGTGCGCGCCCCGAAGAGCACGACCTTGTTGCCGACGCCGCGGGCGTTCGCGAGGTGCAGGTCCTCGTGGCGGAGGACGCCGACGGCCAGCGCGTTGACGAGCGGGTTGCCCTGGTAGACCGAGTCGAAGTAGGTCTCGCCGCCGATGTTCGGCAGGCCGAGGCAGTTGCCGTAGAAGGAGATGCCGGCCACGACGCCGTGGACCACGCGCGCGGTGTCGGGGTCGTCGATCGCCCCGAAGCGCAGCGCGTCCATGACCGCGACCGGCCGGGCGCCCATCGAGATGATGTCGCGGACGATGCCGCCGACCCCCGTCGCCGCACCCTGGAAGGGCTCGATGTAGCTCGGGTGGTTGTGGCTCTCGATCTTGAAGGTGACGGCCCAGCCCTCGCCGACGTCGACCACTCCGGCGTTCTCGCCCATGCCGACCATGAGGTTCTTCTTCATGGCGGGGGAGACCTTCTGCCCGAACTGGCGGAGGTACATCTTCGACGACTTGTAGGAGCAGTGCTCGCTCCACATCACCGAGTACATCGCGAGCTCGCCGCTCGTGGGGCGGCGGCCGAGGATCTCGCGGATGCTCGCGTACTCGTCGGGCTTGAGTCCGAGGGCCGCGTAGGGCTGCTCCCGCTCGGGCGTCGCCTCCGCGTTCGCAGTGGTGTCGGGAACGGCGGTGCGGCTGTCTGCCATGTGCTGGAGGCTCCAGGGGAGGGGGACGGGATGCGCGTCGATCCTACCCGCCGCGGTCGCCGCGGCCCGGGCCCTCCGGTGGAGCGGTGCGGGCACCGGCGCCTAGGATCGGGCGGGTGAAGCGGGCGGCTCTGATCGGGACCGTGCTGTGGGGGCTCTACCAGTGCTTCGGGAACCTCGGAGCGGCGAACATCTCGTCGGACGAGCCCGTGTACCTCGCCGCGGGGTGGGACTACCTGCACGGCGACGTGAGCGCGAACCTCGAGCATCCGCCGACGGCGAAGTACCTGATCGGGCTCGCGCAGGTGCTGCTCGGCGAGGGGCTGCTCGCGGGCAGGATCGCCGCCGGCGCGGCCTCGTTCCTCACCGGGCTGGTGCTCTGGCTCTGGTTCCGGCGCGAGCTCGGCCCGACCCTCGCGCTCGTCCCGGCCGGCCTGTTCCTCCTCCTCCCGCGCACCGCCGTAGGGGCCGGCACCCGGATCGACCGCCTCGCGCTCCTGGAGCCGTTCATGGTGCTCTTCGCCGTCGCGGCGATGGCGGCGGCGTGGACCTGGTCGCACGCCTCCCCGGGCAGGCGGAGCGGCTGGCTGATCGCGCTGGCCGGTGCGCTGCTGGCGCTGTCGGTCACCTCGAAGCTGACCACCGCGGTCCTCGCGCCCGTGCTCCTGCTGCCGCTGCTGTGGTCGGGGAGCAGGGCCCGGGCTCTGCGGGGCGGCCTCGCCCTCTCCGTCGCGTTCGTCGTCACCGGGGTGCTCGCCTACCTGCCGGTGCACCCAGTCGAGGCGGTCCGGTACCTGCTCGAGTTCCAGTCCGAGCACAACGCCGACGGCCACCTGATCGAGGTCGCCGGGACCGCGTACGTCTTCCCTCCGTGGTGGGCGAACCTCTGGTTCATGCTCGTCGGCATCGGGCCGGCGGCGCTCGCCGTGCTGCTCCTCGGGACCCTGCTGGCACTGCTCGCTCCGCGGCGCCGCGCGCTGGTGCTCTACCTGGGCGCCGCGACGCTGCTCCTCCTCGTGTTCCACCTGGCGATCAGCTCGGTCGCGCTGCCGCACTACTACGCGGCGTGGGCGTGGCTCCTCTGCGCGCTGGCGGGCGTCGGCATCGCGGAGGCGCTGCACGGCGGGATCGTGCTGCCCGCACCCCTTGCCCGCGGCGCCGGCGCGGTGCTGCTGGCCGCCTCCCTCGTGATCGCGATCGCCACCTCGGTGGGGATCGCCCAGGAGCGGCCGACCGGGATCGCGCGGGTGGCCGACGTGCTGCGCGAGCGCGGCCTCGACGGCGGCCTGGTCCTCGCGCAGGGCATGTCCTCGGGCGTCTACGTGCCCTACATCGGCGATCGGGTGACGACCGATCCGTCCTCCGCCGGGATCGTCGCCATCGCGATCGAGCGGTCGGCGCGCTTCCCCGTCGATCCGCGCGTGTCCGCCTACCTCGAGTCGGCGCGGCCCGAGACGGTGCGGCTCGACGACCTCACCCTCGTGCTGGTCGACGGACCGCTGCCGTGACCGCTCACTTCGAGCGGCAGGCCCCCGGATCGACGGCGTCCGTCAGCGAGGCGGCCTGCTCGACCACGGGAGTGAGGACCGAGAGCGGGATGGCGTAGCCGACGTTGTCGACGGAGGCGGCCTTGCCGAAGACGACGCCCGACACGGTGCCCTCGAGAGAGAGCAGCGGGCCGCCCGAGTTGCCCTGGTTGACGACGGCGGCGAGGGTCAGCACCTCCCGTGAGGTCGGTGCTCCGTCGACCATCAGCGAGACCGTGGCGTCGGAGGAGATCTCGGCCGAGCCGAGGGTCAGCGGGCCGCCGAAGGGGTAGCCCGCGACCACCGCGTCGTCCCCGGCGGCGACGGCGTCGTCGAGCGGGAGCGGGGAGGCGTCGAGCCCGTCGACGGCGATCACGGCGAGGTCGGCGGCCGGGTCCAGGTAGACGACTCGGCCGGTGCGCGGGGCCTCGCCCGGCGCCTCGACGACCGGCTGCGAGACTCCGCCGACCACGTGCGCGTTGGTGATGACGCGGTCGTCCGAGACGACGAAGCCGCTGCCCGTCACTCCGACGTCGCAGGCCCAGGCCGTGCCGGAGACGCGCACGACCGAGCGGGTGGCGGCGGCGACCTCCGGGTCGTCGGTCGAGACGTCCGGGATCGCGGGCGCCTGGGTCGGAGCGTCGAGCGCCTCGACGACCCACGACGTGCCCTCGTCGACCACGGTCGACTGCAGCTGGGCGAGGAAGGCGCGGACGGGGGAGGGGGTGAGGTCGTCGATCGTGCGGATGACCGTCGAGCCGGCGACCGAGGTCGTGACGAGGGGGACGCCGAGGAGGGAGACGGCCGAGGTGACGGCGATCCAGACCAGGCCGGAGATCGCGACGCCGGCGACGCCACCCGCGAGCCGGTCGAGCAGGCCGAGCTTCACCCGGTCGGCTCCGCGGCCGATGACCGCGCCGAGCGTCGCTCCGATCGCGTAGCCGACGCCCAGCAGCAGCACGGCGGTGCCGATCACGGCGAGCAGGCGCCACTCGCTGCCGGCCGCCCACGACGAGACGGCGGGCACGGCGAACGAGGCGCCGATCGCGCCCGCGACGATCCCGGCGAGACCGCCGAGGGTCCGGAGCAGGCCGCGCCGCAGACCGTCGACGAGCGCGCCGATGAGGCTCAGCACGACGATGACGTCGACGATCACGGATGCACCCACGCGGAACTCCTGCCGGTGTCGGGGGACGGGTCCTCCAGCATGACCGACGCGGGATGCGCGGACGCCCGGAGGCGGCTGGCAGTCCGCGGCGGCCGCGGTGCGCGGGGGCGGCGGCGGCGCGGGAGCCGGACACCGCCGGCCGCGCGCTGCCCCCGACGGCGGTGCCGCCGGGAGGGCGGTGCCCCCTAGAAGAACGAGATGCAGTACGGCGTCGCGATCGGCGCGAACAGGCGGTCCATCCGCCCCGCCTCGCCCGTGACGCGCGCCAGCCCGGCCTTCGCCAGGATCGACGGCCGCACCGAGCCCAGCAGCAGCGAGCCCAGGTCGGCCACGTCCAGCGCGAGCTCGGCCTCGTCCCCGGTGCGCTCCACGGTGGCGGAGCCGCCCGAGGCGGTGAGGCGGTAGCGGCCGTCGGCGAGCCCGAGCCCGTCGGCCACCTCGACGACGACCGAGCCGTCAGCGGTCCACGGCCGGGCCGAGAACGCGGCGGCGACGTCGAGGATCCGCAGCCAGATCAGGTCGCCCACGTGGCTCACCTGCACCACGCGCGCGTCGCGGAGCGCCCAGGTCAGCGGATCGTCCACCGGCGCCATGTCCCAGGTCACCGCGGAGGCGAGGTCGACCGCGCCGAGGTAGCCCCAGAGCGCGAGGTAGGCGTCGGCGCCGGGGGCGACGAGGTCGACGATCTCGAGGGTCTTGTCGTCCTCGGGCCCGACCGCGCGGTAGGTCACGAAGCCGTCGAGCGTCCCCTCCTCGTCGAGGTGGACGGCCGAGCGGACGTCGAGGCCGGGCGTGGTCTCGCCGGACGCGGTGCCGACGGAGTTCGCCTCGTAGCGCGACTGGCGGGTCAGCGAGCCGGGGGTCGACGCCTGGAACGCGGCGAACACCGCGGGGATGCGCGGCTGCAGCCAGCTCGTCGCGACCACCTCGACGCGGCCGGCGGGCTCGGTCTGCAGGCCGAAGCGCGGCCCGGTGTCGACGCGGATCGAGCGGGTGAAGGCCGAGCGGCCGAAGCCGAACCGGCGGTAGATGGAGGCCTCGCTCGCCGTGAGCGCGGCGACCGGGGTGCCGGCCTCCTTCGCCAGGCGCAGATCCTCGGTGATCATCGCGCGCAGGATGCCGCGGCGCCGGTGCGTGGGCCGCACGGTCACCTGCGAGACGAGGTGCGTCGGCAGCTCGCGTCCGCCGCCGACCTGCAGGGCCCCGGGGAACGCCGCGTAGGTGCCGACCGGCACGCCCGCGCCGTCGAGCCCCTCGGGGGCGGAGGAGTCGACGACCGCGGTGAGCACGCGCTGGTCGGCGACCATGTGCTCGGCCCAGTCGCGCAGCTTCTCCGGCGTGAACTCCTTCTCGTGGAAGCCCGCGTTGATCGCGGTGGCCCACGCGGCGGTGGCGGCATCGGGACCGCCCTCGTCGTTCAGGGCGGCGGGGAAGCGGCGGAGGTCGAGACCGGTGAGAGGCATCCGTCCAGCCTATTCACCCGGGGTGCGCGGGGGCTGAACCGGTGCGCGAACGGTCACCGCGACGGGCGCGCCCGTAACGCCGACCGCCGTCAGAGCACGGTCCACCGCTTCTCGAGCGCCGCGTCCACCGCCTCCGCGAGTTCGTCCAGCCGCCGGGAGTCGAGGCGCCCCGGGTCCGCGGCCGCACGGATCCGCCCGCTCATCGCTGCGATCGCCGAGCGCCGCCGCGGCAGGGTCGCGGTGAACGCGCAGTCGCGCAGCAGCACCAGCAGCTCGCCCGCCCGGCCCTGCGCCTCCGCGAGGACCTCGAGCCGCCGCTCGAACGGCGACTCCGGGACCGTCACGCGCAGGAACCCCTCCGGATCCTGGAACGCCGCCGGCGGATCCGGGACCCGCGCGAGCAGTGCCAGAGCGGAGCCCAGCTCGTCCAGACCGCCCTCGTGCGCCAGCTCCCGCAGCCGCGAGTCCACGTCCTCGGCCGGTCCCGCCCCGAGCTCCACCGTCCGCAGCACGAGCGCGTCGAGCCGGCGCTCCTCCTCCTCGCCCGGGACCGACGGAGTCGCCGACCACCACGAGAGCACCGGAGTCGCGGCCACCGCGTGCTCGCCGATCCGCCGCTCCAGCGCGATCAGCAGGTCCTCCCGCGCGGCGAGCGCCACCAGCGCGTCCACGTCGACGTGGAGAAGGGTGCCCGAGGCGGGCGGCGCCACCAGCCGGCGTCCGGAGGGAGGGACGGTCTCCGCCCGCGTCCTCGCCCCGGGTCCGCGCCCGCTCGCCCGCAGGATCTCCTCCTCGAGGGTCCGCCGGGGTCGTCGTCGTCCGCTTCCGCGCGCCATGCCGTCACGCTACCGTCGGCCGCATGACCCGGTTCCTCGCCCTCCTCCGCGGAGTGAACGTCAACGGCCGCACTGTCCGCAGCGCCGAGCTCGCCGAGACGGTCGCCGGGATCGGCGTGGACCGGGTGCGGACGGTCCTCGCGAGCGGCAACGCGGCCTTCGACTCCGATCGCCCGGCCGCCGAGCTGAAGCCCGCGCTCGAGGCGGCGCTCGCCGAGCGGTTCGGCTACGACGCCTGGATCGTGCTCGTGACGCAGGAGGCGCTCGCCGCGGTGCTCACCGCCTACCCGTTCCCGCGGATCGACGAGGAGGCGCATCCGTACGTCGTCTTCGGCTCGGACGAGGAGGCGCTCGACGCCGCGCAGGCCGCGATCGGCGAGCCGGATCCGGCGGTCGAGCTCGTCGCCCGGGGCGCCGGTGTCCTCTACTGGCGCTGCCCGCGCGGCTCCTCGACGGACACGCCGGTCGCACGGATCCTCGCCCGATCCGCCTACCGCTCCACCACGACGACCCGGAACCTGCGCACCGTCGAGAGGCTCGCGACGGCGTGACGTCCGCGGCCGTGGCAGGGCCGTCTCCGGGCTCCGCGAGCGGCACCTCCGGGCGCCTCCGACCTCGGGAGGCGAGGAATCGGGGCTGAGAGCACGCACATTCTTTGGTTAGGCTGTCCTTAGTGCCGGTCCACTCGGACCCTGCGCCGCCTCCCGCACAGCCTCTCGAAAGGGACCCATGCCCCGCGCCACCACGCCCCTCGCCCTGCTCGCCGCCACCGCGCTGACGATCGGCCTCGCCGGCTGCAGCGGCTCGGCCGCCGGAGACGACGCCGCCGCCGACAGCGGCTTCACGCCGATCACGATCGAGCACGCTCTCGGCACCACCACCATCGAGTCGGCGCCCGAGCGCGTGGCGACCGTCAACTGGGCCAACCACGAGGTCCCGCTCGCGCTGGGTGTCGTCCCCGTGGGCATGGCCGCCGCCAACTTCGGCGACGACGACGGCGACGGGCTCCTCCCCTGGGTGAGCGAGAAGCTCGACGAGCTCGGCGCCGAGACCCCCGTCCTCTTCGACGAGACCGACGGCATCGACTTCGAGGCCGTCTCGGACACCGACCCGGACGTCATCCTCGCCGCCTACTCCGGCCTCACGCAGGAGGACTACGACACCCTGAGCGAGATCGCCCCCGTCGTCGCCTACCCCGAGACCGCCTGGGGCACCTCCTGGCGCGACATGATCACGCTGAACAGCGAGGCGATGGGCAGGGCCGACGAGGGCGCCGCCCTGATCACCGAGCTCGAGGGCGAGATCGAGGAGAAGGTCGCCGCGCACCCGCAGCTGGCCGGCACCTCGGCGATGTTCCTCACCCACGTCGACCCGACGGACCTCAGCCAGGTCAGCTTCTACACCTCGCACGACACCCGCCCCGCGTTCTTCGAGGACCTCGGCATGGCCACCCCGGGCAGCATCGCCACCGCCTCCGCCGTGACCGACAAGTTCTCGCTCACGCAGAGCGCCGAGCAGGCCGACGCCTTCAGCGACGTCGACGTGATCGTCACCTACGGCGACGACGAGCTCGTGAGCACCCTCAAGGCCGACCCGCTGCTCTCGCAGATCCCCGCGGTCGCCGACGACGCCATCGTGCGCCTGCCCTCCACCCCGCTCGGCACCGCCGCCAACCCGACGCCGCTCTCGATCTCGTGGGTCCTCGACGACTACCTGGACCTGCTCGACGAGGCCGCCGCCAAGGCCGCGCAGAGCACTCCGGCCGCCTGAGCCGGGACCCGACCCGCGTGACCCTCGCCGCTCCTTCCGCCGCCTCGGGCGTCGCCGCCGTGCGCCGCCCGAGGCGGCTGCGCGCCCTCTGGCTGCTCGCGGCCGTGGCCGTGCTGCTCGCCGCCGCCGTGGTCTCGGTGCTGGTGGGGTCGCGGGAGGTGGCATGGAGCGACGTGGTCGCCGCGTTCGGCGGGTCCACGGACGGGTTCGCGCAGGCCGCGGTCGCCAAGCGCATCCCGCGCACCGTGCTCGCCGCGATCGCGGGGGCGGCCCTCGGCGTCGCCGGCGTGCTGATGCAGGGGGTGACCCGCAATCCGCTGGCCGACCCCGGCATCCTCGGGGTGAACACCGGAGCCTCGCTCGCGGTCGTGACGGGCATCGTCTTCTTCGGGCTGACGAGCTCCGCCGCCTACGTCTGGGTCGCGATCGGCGGGGCCGCGGTCGCCGCGGTCTTCGTCTACACGGTCGGGTCGCTCGGGCGCGGCGGCGCGACTCCGCTCAAGCTCGCCCTGGCCGGCGCCGCCACCTCGGCCGCGCTGGTCTCGGTGATCAGCGCGATCGTCCTGCCGCGCGCCGACATCGCGGGCGGCATCCGCTCCTGGCAGATCGGCGGAGTGGGCGGCGCCACGTCCGCGAGCATCGCGCAGGTGCTCCCCTTCCTCCTGGCCGGCCTCGTCCTCTGCGTGCTCTCGGCCAAGAGCCTCAACACCCTCGCGCTCGGCGACGAGCTCGCCGCGGGCCTGGGGGAGCGGGTCGCCCTCGCGCGCGGCGGGGCCGCCCTGGGCGCGGTCGTGCTCTGCGGAGCGACGACCGCGGTCACGGGGCCCATCGGCTTCGTCGGCCTGGTCGTCCCGCACGCCTGCCGCCTCCTCGTCGGCGTGGACCACCGCTGGCTGCTGCCGTTCTCGGCGGTGACCGGCGCCGTGCTCCTGATCGCGGCGGACATCGTCGGCCGCGTCGTCGCGCGCCCGAGCGAGATCGACGTGGGCATCGTCACCGCGCTGGTCGGCGCCCCGGTGTTCATCGCGATCGTCCGCCGCCAGAAGGTGCGCGAGCTGTGACCGCGCTGGTCGAGGCGCCCTCCGCCACCGCCCGCGCCGTCGCGGCCGGCCGCCGCCGCCGCGGGGCCCGCCGCCGGATCGTCGTCGCCGTGCTCGCTGTCCTGATCGCGGCCGTCCTCGCCGTCTCCCTGCTGGTCGGCCAGACCGTCTACTCGCCCGACGAGGTGCTGCGCGTGATCCTCGGCGAGCAGGTCCCCGGGGCGAGCTTCACCGTCGGGCGCCTCCGCCTCCCGCGCGCCGTCCTCGCCCTGCTGGTGGGCCTGTGCTTCGGGCTCGGCGGAGTGAGCTTCCAGACCATGCTCCGCAACCCGCTCGCCAGCCCCGACATCATCGGGATCAGCGCCGGGGCGAGCGCCGCCGCGGCCTTCGCGATCGTGACGCTCTCGCTCGGGGCGGCGCAGGTCTCGGCCCTCGCGATCGTCGCGGGACTCGTGGTCGCCCTGCTCGTCTACGCCCTGTCCTACCGCAGCGGAGTCGCCGGCACCCGGCTGATCCTGATCGGCATCGGGGTCGCCGCGATGCTCGACTCCCTCACCGCCTACGTGCTCTCGCAGGCCGCCGCGTGGGACCTGCAGGAGGCGTCCCGCTGGCTCACCGGGAGCCTCAACGGCGCGAGCTGGAGCGAGGTCGTGCCGGTCCTCGCCGCGGTCGTCGTCCTCACCCCCGTCCTGCTCTCGCGCTCGCGCGACCTCTCCGCCACGCAGCTCGGCGACGACACCGCCTCCGCGCTCGGCATCCGCGTGAACGCCACTCGCCTCGTCGTGATCGTCGCCGCGGTCGGGCTGATCGCCTTCGCGACGGCCGCCGCCGGCCCGATCGCGTTCGTGGCCTTCCTCTCCGGCCCGATCGCCGCCCGCCTGATCGGGCCCGGCGCGTCGCTCCTCATCCCCTCGGCCCTCGTCGGCGCGCTGCTCGTGCTCGTCGCCGACTTCGTCGGGCAGTTCGGGCTGGGCCTGCGCTACCCGGTCGGAGTGGTCACCGGCGTCCTCGGGGCGCCCTACCTCGTCTACCTCATCGTCCGCAGCAACAGAGCGGGAGGCTCACTGTGACCACCGCGCACACCCTGACGGCCGAGGGGGTCACCCTCGGCTACGGCGACCGGACCGTCGTCGACGGCCTCGACCTCGTCGTCCCGCCCGGCCGCATCACCGCGATCGTCGGAGCGAACGCCTGCGGCAAGTCGACGCTCCTGCGCTCGATGTCGCGCCTGCTCGCGCCCCGCTCCGGCGCCGTGCTGCTCGACGGCAGGGCCGTGCACCGGACGCCGGCGAAGCAGCTCGCCCGCACGCTCGGCCTCCTCCCGCAGTCGCCGATCGCCCCGGAGGGCATCACCGTCGCGGATCTCGTCGGCCGCGGCCGCCATCCGCACCAGGGGATGCTGAGCCGCTGGAGCGCCCACGACGACGAGGCCGTCGCGACCGCGCTCGACGCGACCGACACCGCCGCCCTGGCCGACCGCTCCGTCGACGAGCTCAGCGGCGGGCAGCGCCAGCGCGTCTGGATCGCGATGGCCCTCGCGCAGGAGACCGACGTGCTGCTGCTGGACGAGCCGACCACCTTCCTCGACGTCAGCCACCAGATCGAGGTGCTCGACCTGCTCGTCGACCTCAACCGCACCCGCGGGACGACGGTGGTGATGGTGCTGCACGACCTCAACATGGCCGCCCGCTACGCCGACCACCTCGTGGCCATCGCGCACGGCGCGGTGCACGCCTCCGGCACCCCGGCCGCGGTGCTCACCGAGGAGACGGTGCTCGCCGTGTTCGGCCTCGACAGCCGCATCATCACCGACCCGACCTCGGGCACCCCGCTGATGCTCCCCCTCGGGCGGCACCGCCTCGCCCCCGAGCGGATCGACGCCCCCGGCGGCGCGCAGATGACGGACGTGTAAACGGTTCCACACGGCGGCCGGGGGGCGTATACGATACCTGCAGTCCGCGGCGGACGACCGTCATCGGCGGAACCGCCGAACGCCTGCCCCCGATCAGAGGTCCTCCCCGCCGTGACTGCATCCCCGACGCGCCCCGACGCCTCCGCCCTCCGCGGCGTCCGCGCGCTCCTGTTCGACCTCGACGGCGTGCTCACGCCGACCGCCGACGTCCACATGCAGGCCTGGTCGCGGCTGTTCACGGAGTACCTCTCCTCGCGCGGGATCGCCGAGGGCTACACCGACGCCGACTACTTCCGGTACATCGACGGACGCCCGCGGTACGACGGCGTCCGGGCGCTCCTCGCCTCGCGCGGCATCACCCTCCCCGAGGGCGCGCCCGAGGACGACCCGTCGCTCGAGACCGTCTGCGGGCTCGGCAACCGCAAGAACGACGCCTTCAACCGCACCCTCGCCGAGACCGGCGTCGCTCCCTACCCGGGCTCGCTCCGCTTCGTCGACGCCGCGATCGCCGCGGGCGTGCAGGTCGCCGTCGTCACCTCCTCCCGCAACGGCGTGCCGGTGCTCGAGGCGGCCGGCCTCCGCGACCGCTTCGAGGTCGTCGTGGACGGGCTCCTCGCCGCCGAGCGCTCGATCGCCGGCAAGCCCGCGCCCGACACCTACCTCTACGCGGCCGAGCTCCTCGGCCTCCCGGCCGCCGAGTGCGCCGTCCTCGAGGACGCGCACTCCGGAGTCGCGGCAGGCCGCGCGGGCGGCTTCGGCCTCGTCGTCGGCGTCGACCGCGGAGTCGGGGCCGACACCCTGCTCGAGCACGGCGCCGACCTGGTCGTGGACGACCTGGCCGAGCTGCTCCCCTTCCTCCCCACCGCTCCCGCCCCCGAGGACGCCGCATGAACCCCATCACCTCCGACCCGCTCGACCGGAACCGCTTCCCGATCGACGAGTGGGCCCTCGTCGAGACCGAGTTCGCCTCCGAGCTGCAGGGCCGCACCGAGACGCTCTTCGCCACCGGCAACGGCTACCTCGGCCTCCGCGGCAACGTGGAGGAGGGGCGCGACGGCTACGCCTACGGCACCTTCATCAACGGGTTCCACGAGACCTGGCCCATCCGCCACGCGGAGGAGGCGTTCGGCTTCGCCCGCGTCGGCCAGACCATCGTCAACGTGCCGGACGCCAAGATCATCCGCCTCTACGTCGACGACGAGCCCTTCGTGCTGAGCGAGGCCGACGTCCTCGCCTACTCGCGCCGCCTCGACTTCGCGAACGGTGTGCTCACCCGCGAGCTGGAGTGGCGCACCCCCTCCGGCAAGCGCGTCCTGATCCGCTCGCGCCGCCTGGTCTCCTTCACCGACCGGCACCTCGCGATCCTCGACTACGAGGTCGAGATGCTCGACCACGACGCGTCCGTGCTGATCTCGAGCCAGATCCTCAACCGCCAGGACGGCGTCGACGAGTACCACGCCCCCTCCGGCAGCGAGGGGGCCGGCTTCGACCCGCGCAAGGCGGAGTCGTTCGAGGACCGCGTGCTCCAGCCGCGCCTCAAGCGCGTCAGCGGCACCCGCTACCTCCTCGGCTACCGCACCACCAACTCCCAGATGACCGTCGCCTGCGGCGCCGAGCACCAGCTCGAGACCGAGAACGAGTGGGACCAGACCTCCCAGATCGACGACGACCTCGCCAAGCACGTCTACCGCGTGAAGGCCAAGGCCGGCCGGCCGGTCCGCCTGGTCAAGACGCTGACCTACCACACCTCCCGCGGCGTGCCCGTGCGCGAGCTCGCCGACCGCTGCGACCGCACGCTCGACCGCGCCCGCGAGACGCCGGTCGAGGAGCAGTTCGTCAAGCAGCGCGAGTGGCTCGACGACTTCTGGACCCGCTCCGACGTGCAGCTGGACGGCCAGCCCGCGATCCAGCAGGCCACCCGCTGGAACCTCTTCCAGCTCGCCCAGTCCACCGCCCGCACCGACGGCGGCGGAGTCGCGGCCAAGGGCGTCTCGGGCTCCGGCTACGGCGGCCACTACTTCTGGGACACCGAGGTCTACGTCCTCCCGTTCCTCAGCTACACGGCGCCCCTCGTCGCCCGGAACGCCCTGCGCTTCCGGCAGAACATGCTCGAGGCGGCCCGCTCGCGCGCCTCCGAGCTCAACCAGCGCGGCGCGCTGTTCCCCTGGCGCACCATCAACGGGCAGGAGTCGTCGGCCTACTACGCCGCCGGCACCGCGCAGTACCACATCGACGCCGACATCTCCTACGCGCTCATGCAGTACGTGGGCGCCACCGGCGACGACGACTTCCTCGCCCGCGGAGCGATCGACATCCTCGTCGAGACCGCGCGGATGTGGGCCGATCTGGGCTTCTGGCGCAGCAACGGCGACGACCACTTCCACATCCACGGAGTGACGGGGCCGGACGAGTACACGACCGTCGTCAACGACAACCTGTACACGAACGTCATGGCCCGGGCGAACCTCCGCTCGGCCGCCCGCGCCGTCGAGCTGCTGAAGGCCGTCGAGCCCGCTGCGTACGAGCGGATGGCCGACCGCCTCGCTCTCGACGAGGGCGAGGTGCTCGAGTGGGCGCGCGCCGCCGAGAAGATGCACATCCCCTTCGACGCGCGGGCGGGCATCCACCCGCAGGACGCGGCCTTCCTCGAGAAGGAGCTGTGGGACCTCGAGAACACCCCCGCGAGCAAGCGCCCGCTGCTGCTGCACTTCCACCCGCTGGTGATCTACCGCTTCCAGGTGCTCAAGCAGGCCGACGTCGTTCTCGCGCTGCTGCTGCAGGGCAACGAGTTCACCGCCGAGCAGAAGCGCGCCGACTTCGAGTACTACGACGCGCTGACCACCGGCGACTCGACCCTGTCGGCCGTCGTGCAGTCGATCATCGCCGCCGAGGTCGGCTACAGCGACCTGGCCCGCCACTACTTCCTGTCCGCGCTGTTCGTCGACCTCGCCGACCTGCACCGCAACACCGCGGACGGCATCCACGTCGCCTCGACGGGCGGCGTCTGGAGCGCCCTCGTCTACGGCTTCGGCGGGATGCGCGACCACGGCGGGCGGATCACGCTCGACCCGCGCCTGCCCGACGACTGGGACCGCCTCGCCTTCCGCATCACCCTCCACGGCACGCGCGTGCGCGTCGAGGTGACGCAGACCGAGGTCCTGCTGACGGTCGAGACCGGCGACTCCGCCGCGATCACCGTCCGCGACGAGCGCGTGCACGTCGCCGCCGGCAGCCCCGTGCGCGTCCCGCTCACGCACCAGGGCCGCCGCCTGCACGGCGCGCCGACCACGTCCGACATCGAGGGCACCCGCCGCTCCGACGGCACCGTGATCACCGCCTCGATCCCCACCATCTCGATGACCCCGGAGCCCGAGGTCCTGACCGGGCCCTGAGCGGCGCCGCGAACATCGCCCATCACGCACGAGACCCCCGGCCGGAACCGGGGGTCTCGTGCGTCGCGGGCGGGCGGAGCCGCCCGGACCGGATGCGTCAGGCGGAGGCGAGCAGCGACTTCAGCGCCGACGTGAAGAACGTCAGCCCGTCCACGCCCGAGCGCATCGCGGCGGCCGTGTCGGGCCCGAAGCCCTCCTCGACGGCGTGCTCCGGGTGCGGCATGAGCCCCACCACATTGCCGCGGCGGTTGCTGATGCCGGCGATGTCGTTCATGGAGCCGTTCGGGTTGTGGCCGAGGTAGCGGACGACGACGCGTCCCTCCGCCTCGAGCTCGAGCAGCGTGTCGGCCGAGGCGATGTAGCCGCCCTCGCCGTTCTTCAGCGGGATCGTGATCTCCTGGCCGGGCTCGAAGCCGTTCGTCCAGGCGGTCTCGGTGCTCGCGACCATCAGGCGCTGGTCGCGGCAGACGAAGGATCCGATGTCGTTCGCGATCAGGCCGCCGGGCAGCAGGTGCGCCTCGGTGAGCATCTGGAAGCCGTTGCAGATGCCGAGGACCGGGGTCCCGGCGTTCGCCGCGTCGACGACCTCGCGCATGATCGGGGAGTGGGAGGCGATGGCGCCGCAGCGCAGGTAGTCGCCGTAGGAGAAGCCGCCGGGCAGGACGATCGCGTCGACGCCGTCGAGGTCGTGGTCGCCGTGCCACAGCGCGACCGGCTCCGCACCCGCGAACCGGACGGCGCGCTGGGCGTCGCGGTCGTCGAGCGAGCCGGGGAAGGTGATGACGCCGATCCTCATCGGGCGGCCTCCGCCGGGTAGTGGATCCCGACGACGTCCTCGATCACCGAGTTCGAGAGCATCTCGTCGGCGATGCGCTGCACTGAGGCGCGCACCTCGTCGGTCACCTCGTCGACGGTGATCTCGAAGCGCTTGCCCACCCGCACGCCGTGGAGGGCGGAGTGGCCCAGCCGCGCGAGCGCGCCGGCGACGGCCTTCCCCTGCGGGTCGAGCAGCTCGGCCTTGGGCATGACTTCAACGACGATCGTGGGCACCGTGTTCTCCGGAGTCTCGGGGGAGTGCGGTCTTCCGCGCGACCATCGTACCCGCGGGGGTCCCCGCGGTCGGCGGCGCTCAGGAGGTCGTGACGCGGATCGCGTTCGCCCAGGGGTCCTCGAAGGCGAGGGTGCGGCCGTCGTCGCGGGTGGCGACTCCGGAGCGGGCCAGCCGCTCGCCGAGCGCGCCGAGGTCGTCGGCGCCGGGCACCACGATCTCGACCTGTCCGAGGCCGAGGGCCTGCTGCCGGCGTCCGGCGCCCGCCGAGTTCCAGGTGTTCATCGCCATGTGGTGGTGGTAGCCGCCCGCCGAGACGAAGAGCGCCTGCCCGCCGTACGCGATCGTCGTCTCGAAGCCGAGCCGGTCGACGTAGAACTCCTTCGCGGTGGCGACGTCGCCCACGCTCAGGTGCACGTGGCCGACGGAGGCGCCGCCGAGGCGCGGCTGCGCGATCGACTCCTCGGTGAGGTGCTCCTGCAGGAACGCGTTCGGGTCGAGGAAGAGCGTGCTCATCTCGATCCGCCCGTGCGTCCACGACCACTGCGTGCGGTCGCGGTCCCAGTAGAGCTCGACGCCGTTGTGCTCGGGGTCGTCGAAGTAGAAGGCCTTGCTGACCAGGTGGTCGGAGCTGCCGGTGAACGAGCCGGGGTGCCGGGTCGCGACGCTGTACACGGCCGCGGCGAGCGCCGCCTCCGATTCGAAGAGGATCGCCGTGTGGAAGAGGCCGGCGCTGCGCGGCGAGGCGTGCACCAGCTCGGGCGCGTGCTGGAGGATCACGGCCGGCACTCCGCCGCGGCCGAGCACCGCGACCGGTCCGTCGTGCGAGAGCAGCTCGAGCGTCACGGCGTCGCGGTAGTAGGCGATCATCCCGTCGAGGTCGGCGACGCGGAGGGTCACCGCGCCCATCGCGGTGTCGGGAGCGAGCAGGTCGGGGGAGGAGGTGGTCACGGCGGAGACGCTACCCGCTTTTGGTTGAAGCTACAACCATTCAGAGGGGCGAGCGCTCATAGGAACCGCATAAGCATCGTCCAGGCGGCGCCGGGAGGCCGGGCGTGGAATGGGAACCGGTCGCCGTCAGGGGCGGCCCCGGCACGAGGACGACACCATGAACGAGCGACACGAATCCGACGAGCGAGAGCTCACCGACCAGCCCGCCACCACCGAGGCGACGGGCGCCGACGAGGTGCGCGCGCTGCGCGCGGACGACCGTCGTCGTCGTCGTCGGGCGCTGATCGCCGGCGGCCTCGGCCTCGCCGTGCTGATCGGAGCGACAGCAGGCGGAGTCGCCACCGCCGGCCGCACCGAGGCGGCCTCCTCGGCCTCGGCCGGCGCCGCCACGATCGCCTACCCCGGCGGCTCGCGCGGATCCTTCGGCGGCGGGTACGTGATCGTCCCCTCCTGGGGCGGATCGACGCAAGGCGGCTCGACGCAGGGCGGCTCCTCCCCGTACGGCTCGACGCAGGGCGGCTCCTCCGCCTCCGAGCCGGCCCCCGGCGCGACCGACGCCGTGGCCGCGAGCACCGCGCAGACCGCCGGCGTCGTCACGATCACCTCCGAGCTCACCTACCAGGGCGCCCGCTCGGCCGGCACCGGCATGATCCTCACCTCCGACGGCATGATCCTCACCAACAACCACGTCGTCGAGGGCGCCACCGCGATCTCGGTCACGGTGGAGTCGACGGGCCGCAGCTACACCGCCCGCGTCGTCGGCACCGACGCGACGAACGACGTCGCCGTCCTGCAGCTGGAGGACGCCTCCGGCCTCACCCCCGCCTCGCTCGACACGGACGGGGTCGCTGTGGGCGACACCGTGACCGCCGTCGGCAACGCGGGAGGGACGGGCGACCTGGTCGCCGCCACCGGCACGGTCACGGGTCTCGATCAGCAGATCACCACCCGCTCCGAGTCGGGGATCTCCGCCGAGACGCTGACCGGGCTGATCCAGACCGACGCCGACATCGTCTCCGGCGACTCCGGCGGCCCGCTCGTCGACTCCGCCGGCCGCGTCGTGGGGATGGACACCGCCGCCTCCAGCGGGACGGCCGACATCACCGGCTTCGCGATCCCGATCTCGAAGGCCCTGGACATCGTGGCCACCATCGAGGCGGGCGCCGACACGGCCACCGTCGAGATCGGCTATCCGGCCTTCCTCGGCGTCTCCCTCTCCTCCGGCACCGCGTCGCCGACCTCGCGCGCGCTCGCGACCACCGCGTCCGGCGCCGTGATCGGCGGAGTCGTCGAGGGCGGGCCGGCCGCGCAGGCGGGCCTCGAGGCGGGGGACGTCGTCACCGCGGTCGACGGGGTCGCCGTCGCCTCGGCCGATCAGCTGTCCGCCTCGCTCGCGCAGCGCGAGCCCGGGGAGTCGGTGACGATCTCGTGGACCGACTCCGCGGGCGCCGCCCGCTCCGCCCAGGTCGTGCTGGTCGAGGGTCCGGTCGCCTGATCGGAGCCTCCGCGTGGCCGCCGGAGCGTTCCCGGCCGTTCACCCGGACGAGCGCGCCACGCCGCCCGTTGTTTTGATCCGCTCAAGACAACTCGGGTAGTGTCCTCGGCATGACGACAGTGGACGAGCGGCTCCGAGCCTCCGGGCTCAAGGTCACCGCCACCCGGCGCGCGGTGCTCCTCGCTCTCGAGGAGCACCCGCACTCCGGGGTGGACGCGGTCCTGGCCCGAGTGCGCGAGGGCCTCCCCGAGGCTTCGGCCCAGGCGGTCTACGGAGTGCTCTCGGCGTTCACCGACGCCGGGATCGTCCGCCGCATCGAGCCGGAGGGCCACCCCCGCCGGTTCGAGCTGCGGGTCGGCGACAACCACCACCACGTGGTGTGCCGGCGCTGCGGGGCCGTGGCCGACGTCGACTGCGTCGTCGGGGAGGCGCCGTGCCTGCATCCGCAGACCGCGAGCGGCTTCGCCGTGGACACCGCCGACGTCACGTTCTGGGGCACCTGCCCCGACTGCCTGGCCCTGGCCCACTGACCGACATCCGCTACACCGCAGCGGCGGGCTCCGTGCCCCTCGCCGACAGGAGGAACATGACCGAGGAACGATTCACCACCACGAACTCCGGAGCACCGGTCGCGAGTGACGACCACTCGCTGAGCGTCGGAGCCGACGGACCCCTCGCGCTCCACGACCACT
The DNA here is from genome assembly GCF_002932815.1 of Rathayibacter sp. AY1B4. Taxonomy (NCBI): domain Bacteria; kingdom Bacillati; phylum Actinomycetota; class Actinomycetes; order Micrococcales; family Microbacteriaceae; genus Rathayibacter; species Rathayibacter sp. AY1B4. The sequence goes on from NZ_PSWN01000021.1 coordinate 57,035, forward strand.
ACCTCGTCGAGAAGCTGGCCCAGTTCAACCGTGAGCGCATCCCGGAGCGGGTCGTCCACGCCAAGGGCGGCGGAGCCTTCGGACGCTTCACCACCACCGCCGACGTCAGCGCCTACACGCGTGCCGCGCTCTTCCAGCCCGGAGTCGAGACCGAGATGCTCGCGCGGTTCTCCACGGTCGCCGGCGAGCAGGGCTCGCCCGACACCTGGCGCGACCCCCGCGGCTTCGCGCTGAAGTTCTACACGAGCGAGGGCAACTACGACCTCGTCGGCAACAACACCCCCGTCTTCTTCATCCGCGACGGCATCAAGTTCCCCGACTTCATCCGCTCGCAGAAGCGCCTGCCCGGCAGCCATCTGCGCGACCACGACATGCAGTGGGACTTCTGGACCCTCTCGCCCGAGTCGGCCCACCAGGTCACGTGGCTCATGGGCGACCGCGGCCTCCCCTCCTCGTGGCGGCACATGGACGGCTTCGGCTCGCACACCTACCAGTGGATCAACGCCGCCGGCGAGCGCTTCTGGGTCAAGTACCACTTCAAGACCGACCAGGGCGTCGAGATCCTGAGCCAGGAGCAGGCCGACCAGATCGCCGGTGAGGACGCGGACTTCCACATCCGCGACCTGTCCTCCGCGATCGACCGCGGCGACTTCCCCTCGTGGACGCTGTCCGTGCAGGTCATGCCGTACGAGGACGCGAAGAGCTACCGGTTCAACCCGTTCGACCTCACCAAGGTCTGGCCCCACGCCGACTACCCGCTGATCGAGGTCGGCACCATGACGCTCGACCGGAACCCCGAGAACTACTTCGCGCAGATCGAGCAGGCGGCGTTCGCCCCCTCGAACTTCGTGCCCGGGATCGCGGCCAGCCCCGACAAGATGCTCCTCGCGCGCATCTTCAGCTACGCCGACGCGCACCGCTACCGCGTGGGGACCAACCACGCGCAGCTGCCGGTGAACGCGCCGAAGTCGCCGGTGCACTCGTACTCGAAGGACGGCCCCATGCGGTTCGACTTCCAGAAGTCCGAGGTGCCCGTCTACGCGCCGAACACGATGGGCGGCGCCCACGCCGATCCCGCCCGGGCGGCGGAGTCGGCCGGCTGGGAGACCGACGGCGAGCTGACGCGCGCCGCGGCGACCCTCCACCGGGAGGACGACGACTTCGGTCAGGCGGGGACGCTCTACCGCGAGGTCCTCGACGACGACGCGCGCGCCCGCCTGGTCGCGAACATCGCCGGCCACGTGTCGAAGGTCACCCGTCCGGAGCTGCGGCAGCGCGTGCTCCAGTACTGGGCGAACGTCGACTCGTCGCTCTCGCAGCGCGTCGCCGAGGCGCTCGAGCCCTCGGCTCCCGGTGCGGACGTCTCCCCCGAGGCGGTCGGCATCGGGGCGTAGTCCCGGCATCCCCTCGAGGAGCGCGCGGTACCGGAGCGATCCGGGCCGCGCGCTCCTCGTCGTTTCCAGGAAGGGTCCTTCCACTCGGTGGAGTCGGATCCCGCGCGCGGGTGCCCGCCTCGGTCCGGTGCAGCCGGCTCGGAGCCCGGATCCGCCCGCGGAACCGGGCGCCGACGGGGAGGACCCCCGATCCCGACACGCCCGGGATGTGCGATTTCGGCCCGTCGTTTGACAGCACCCCGATCGCTGCGTAACTTATTCCGAGTCGCCACAAAGGCCGCAGGGAAACGGAAAGAGCAGCAGCTCCTACGTCCCGGCCTCAATCGGGACCATCCACTCGGCAAGACGGCTTTTCGGAGCAGGTCTGCCGCACGGATGTAAAGCCTTCGCAGGATCCCTCGGATCCAGCAACTTCGCCGCCCGGCGCAGGACTCAGGTCCTGAACCGAGCAACGTCGGAGCGCCTACGAGCGTGACGACATCGCGAAGAAGCCGGATTTGACACGGCCTGCGGATGTGCTAAGTTATACAAGTTGCCACGGCGACAGGGAGAAAGAAACTTCTCCTAGTCTACCGAGAAGACGCGTATGACGCAAGCAACAACATCTTCGATCACTTTCGTTGTGAAGCACCGTTCTGGTGTGGAGGCGGGATGTGTCCGATTCTTGAGAACTCAACAGCGTGCACTATGTTCAATGCCAATTTTATACCCCGGCCTTGATCTTCGGATCGGGTTGGGATTCCTTTGGAAATTGATGTCAGCTTCCGGCTTTCGGGTCGGAGAGATGTCTTATTTGCTAGA